>JBEHWJ010000008.1:0-49005 GCA_040217755.1 Syntrophomonadaceae bacterium
ATCCATGCTCAGCCCGGGGACGCGGTCAAAGCCGGGCAGAGATTGATAACCCTTGATGATACCGATTTCATCGCGGGGGTCAAACAGGCCGAAGCCTTGGTGGCCCTGGCCCAGGCCGGCCTGCACAGCAATCAGATCCAGGCCGAAAACGCCCGCCTCAATTATGAAAGGATTCAAGCCCTGCACGAGGCGGGGGCGGTCTCCGATCAGCAACTGGAGGCATCCCGGGCGGCGTATGAGGCCTTGATAGCCGGTAGTGCCGAGGCCTCCGTAGCTCAGGCGGAGGCAGGCCTGATGGCGGCGCGCAATGCCTTGGATAAATGTGTGCTCACTTCACCTATCAACGGGATAGTTGGCAGTATCGGTTTATCGCTGGGCGATACCGCCAATCCGGCCGCGGTGGCGGCCATCGTCAGCAATACCGGGCAGTTGGAAGTCGAAGTCATGGTCAGTGAAGCCGAAGTCAGCTACATCCAAAAAGGCAGCCCGGTAGACGTTGTGGTTCGAGCCGTCAGGGGGGAACCTTTCCTGGGCCAGGTGGAAAGTATCGCCACCGTGGCCGATCCGGTCAAACGCAATTATGCGGTCAAGGTCAGTCTGCCCAACCCCGATGATAATATCAAATCCGGTATGTTCGCCGAGCTTTCCATAGACACCATGAGCAAACAGGATATACTGGCAGTTCCGGTCGGAGCAGTGCTCCCCAAAGGCGGACGGGATATAGTCTATCTGGTTGACGACAACCAGCGCGCTCGGGCCGCGGCAGTCGAGACCGGTATCAAAAATGACCAGTATATAGAGATAATATCCGGTTTAACAGCCGGCCAGGAAGTAATAATCAAGGGCAATACCCTGGTCGGTGACGGCACCCTGGTGAAGGTGGTCGAGGGAGGCAATCAATGAAGATTGTAGATTTTGCCGTAAAACGACCGGTCACCATGATCATCCTGGTAGCGGTGGTATTGATCATGGGGGTTTTCACCTTTAACCGGATGGTCCTGGACTTGTACCCAGACATGAAATTCCCCATGGCGGTGGTGATCACCACTTACAGCGGGGCGGGTCCGGAAGAGGTAGAATCGAGGGTGACCGAGATTCTGGAAGGCGCCGTCAACACCGTAGGTGGCATCAAAAGCGTGCAATCATATTCCAGCGCGGGAACTTCAATGGTCCTGGCCAGCTTCGACTGGGGCACCGACATGGACAACGCCATCATTAATATGCGGGAGAAGATCGGACTGGTGGAGGTGGCCCTGCCCTCCGAGGTGGAGAAGCCCATGGTGCTGAAGATGGACATCAATATGATGCCGATAATGCAGATCGGCGTTACCGGTGGGGACCAGATGTCTCTGGCCCAAATGCAGTCCATCGCCGAGGACAAGATCAAACCCCGCCTGGAGCGCATCCCCGAGATAGCTTCGGTAATGATAACCGGAGGTTTACAGCAGGAGGTACAGGTCGATGTGGATCCGGTCAAGCTGCAAAATTACGGCCTGACCCTAAGCCAGGTGAATCAGGTACTGCAGATGGAGAATTTTAATTCCTCCGGCGGTACCGTCAATGAAGGCCAGCGCCAGTATTTCGTGCGCAACCTGCAGCAATTTGAGACCATCGATGACATCAAAGATGTAGCTATAATCACTGCTACCGGCAATATCGTCTACCTGCGGGACATCGCCGATATCGTCGATGGATACAAGGAAGATACCCAAATAACCAGGGTCAACCAGGGCCCGGCGGTTGGTATACATTTGATGAAACAGAGCGACGCCAATACGGTTGAGGCCTGCAACGCGGTCAGGGCTGAGTTGGCCAAGATTCAGGAGGAATTGGGTGTCCAACTGGATATCGATGTGGTGACCGACCAATCCAGTTTCATCAAACAATCCCTCGAATCCACCCAGACCACCATGTGGGAGGGGGCCTTGCTGGCCATGGTGGTCCTGTTCCTGTTCCTTCGCAATTTCAGCAGCACCTTCATCGTATTCACCGCTATCCCCCTATCCATCGTGGCGACCTTCATATTGATGTATTTTAACGGCAACACCCTCAACCTGATCACTCTGGGCGGTTTGTCTCTGGGCATCGGGCGGATGGTGGACGATTCCATCGTCGTCTTCGAAAACATCTACCGCCATCGCAAACTGGGATTGCCGCCCCTGCAGGCAGCCCTGACCGGGGCTTCGGAGGTGGGCAGTGCGGTTATCGCCGCCACCATGACTCTGATCGCGGTGTTTCTGCCCATATTGTTCGTGCAGGGACTGGCCTCGGTCATATTCAAACCGATGGCCATCACCATCAGTTTCGCTATCTTCTGTTCGCTGCTGGTAGCCCTGACCGTAGTCCCGTTGATGTCCTCCCGCATGCTGACCGATCAGGCAATGATGGAGCGCAAGGTCGGGAGCGGCCGGTTAGCGGCCGCAGTACACAATTTCGGGGTATGGATCGACAACCTGGGCGAAGGTTATACCAAACTGATCAAATGGTCCCTGGGCCACCGTAAAACAGTATCGATCGGGGTCACCATCCTGATGATAGCCTCCTTCATCCTGTCCCCCTTTATCGGAGCGGAATTCCTGCCGGCCACCGATTCCGGGGAAATCGCCATCTCAGTAGAGACAGACCAGGGCTCGCGATTGGAAAGTACTGACCAGATTATGACCGAGATCGAAGCCAAACTGCACGACATACCGGAAGTCTCCACCATCTTCAGCAGCATCGGCGGTTCCGCCAACCAGTTCATGGCATCCGGTACCCAATCCGATCAGGGAGCCATCAGCCTAAAGCTGATTCCCAAGAATGAGCGCGAAAAATCGGTATGGGATATCGCCGAACAGATGCGGATCACGCTTTCTGATATAGCCGGGGCCAAAATCGGTGTCTCGGTTACCGACATGACCATGGGGATGATGGACTCGTCAGCAGTAAATGTACGGGTCAAGGGGGATGATTTGACCGTCTTGAGAGAGCTTTCCGACCAGGTGGCCGAAATAGTCCGCAACATTCCCGGCACCCGCGAGGTGGAGTCCTCGCTGAGCGACGGCAAGCCTGAGGTGCAGGTCAAGGTGGACCGCCAGCGGGCCGCCGCCCTGGGCCTCACCCCCATGCAGGTGTCGGCGGAGATCAAGAACGCCATGCAGGGGACGGTGGCCACCCGCTACAAGGTGGAGGGAACCGAGGTGGATGTACGGGTCCGCTATATTCCGCAAAACCACCAGGACCTGGAATACCTGCAAAACCTGACTATATTGAGTGCTTCCAGGGCAAACGTCAAATTGTCCCAGATAGCCACCTTCGAACTGGCCCAGGGACCGGTCCAGATCACCAGGGTCGACCAGGTCCGCGAGGCGGATATAACCGCCAACCTCTTGAATCGGGACCTGAAGAGCGTAGTGGGCGATATCCAGGCTCAGGTGAAGAATATGGAATTGCCGGCAGGTTATACCGTGGAGTATACCGGGGCCAACGAGGATATGATGGAGAGTTTCTCCAGCCTGGGTCTAGCCCTGATCCTGGCTCTGATCCTGGTTTATGCGGTGATGGCCATCCAATACGAGTCATTCTTCAATCCGTTCATAATCATGTTTTCGGTACCAACTGCCTATATAGGCATAGTGCTGGGCTTGTTGCTGACCGGTCGTACCTTCAACGTACCGGCCTTTATCGGCATAATCATGCTGGTGGGCATAGTGGTTTCCAATGCCATCGTCATGGTGGATTACCTGGAGAGGCTGCGTAAGCGGGGGATGGAGAAGGAAGCCGCCATCATAGAAGCCGGCCGGGTCCGCCTGCGTCCCATCCTGATGACCGCCTTCGCCACCATCCTGGCCATGTTCCCGCTGGGGCTGGGCCTGGGTGAGGGAGGGGAGATGACCGCCCCTTTGGCTACCGTGGTCATCGGCGGCTTACTGGTATCGACCTTGATAACCTTGTTCCTGGTGCCGGTAGTCTACAGCATCTTCGATGACTGGCTGCAAGGTGCCCGCCGCCGTTTGCGGCGCGGGGGGAATATTGCCCCGGACGCGTCGCCCGTCGATGTGGAGGGATAAGCGATGACGTCAAACAACCCCCGGGAGAGCAAAAGGCAGCTGATAATGGATGCAGCCATTCAGGTATTTTCCCGAAAGGGGTATCATCACAGCAAAATGGAAGAGATAGCAGTGGAGGCCGGGATTGGCAAGGGGACCATCTACGAATACTTTCCCAGCAAGCTGCAGTTGCTGCAGGAGATTATGGAACAGAGTTACTACCTTTATGAACGCTCTCTCGAGTCAGTCATCGCTCCTGATGTTTCCCTGGAGGAGAAACTGGAGGCCCTGATCCGGGGACATCTACAGTTTTGCCAGAATAATCAGGACCTCACCAGGATCATCTTTCTGGAAACTGATGTCATCGACGAGGAACTGCGCCAATGGGCCTGGGATAAAAAACTGCAGAAGGAGCAATATCTGCAGGAGATTATCGCCCAAGCTGCCCGGCGCGGTGAAATAAAACCAATGGATAACCAGCTGCTGACCATCGTCATCGGGGGCATACTGATGTCCTTCTGGGCCCCGATAGTGGTGGGGAACTGGCAGGTTGACCCCAGTGCCGCCGCCCAGCAGGTCAAGGACGTGGTCATGCATGGTCTGAGCCTGGGGAAACGGCCGGAGTAAGGGCTTAAACAGCTGAGAACCGCTGCCCGCTGGCGGTAGCTTTTCTTTGACTTAAATTCTGCGATATATTACTATTGTCCTAACGTACGCTGGATACCTGTGTGCAGAAGGACTATTTTTTTGGGGGTTTATTCGATGCACTTGGGAAAAGTGATGGTCGTCTTTGGCACCCGCCCGGAAGCTATCAAGATGGCTCCGGTGATAAAGGAACTAAAAAGGGTGGCGGACATTGAGACCGTGGTGGTAGTCACCGCTCAACACCGGGAGATGCTGGATCAGGTCCTGCAGTTGTTTGGCATCGTACCCGATTATGACCTGGATTTGATGAAGGAAAGACAAGATTTATACAGCATAACCACCGGTGTACTGGCTGGTCTGAAGGGCATAATGCAGGCTGAGAAACCGGACATGGTACTCGTGCACGGGGACACCACCACCACCTTTGCGGCTGCCTTGGCGGCTTTCTATGAAAGGATTCCGGTCGGTCACGTGGAGGCGGGGTTAAGAACCCGCAATAAGTATTCCCCCTACCCGGAAGAGATGAACCGCAGCCTGACCGGCCGGCTGGCGGAATTGCATTTTGCCCCCACCGACGTGTCGCGGGAAAACCTGCTGGCGGAATCGGTGGCTTCTTTTAAGATTTGGGTAACCGGCAATACCGTGATCGATGCCCTCATGGAAACGGTTCGGGAGGGTTACCGGTTCGATGATTCTCTGCAGGATATCGATTTTAACCATCGCATTATATTGGTCACTACTCACCGCCGTGAAAACTGGGGCGATCACATGCGTGATATCTACGCTGCCCTCCTACAGTTGGTTGAAGAATTCGGGGATGTGGAGATAGTATTCCCGGTCCACCGCAACCCGACCGTCAAGGACCTGGCCGAGGAGATGCTGGGGGGGCGGGAACGGGTCCATTTACTGGAGCCTTTGGAATATGAAGCCTTCGCTAATTTGATGAATGCTTCATATATTATAATGACCGATTCCGGCGGGCTTCAGGAAGAAGCACCTTCCCTGGGCAAACCGGTCTTGGTGTTGCGGGATAACACCGAACGGCCCGAGGCCATCCAGGCTGGTACCGTCCAACTGGTGGGGACGGTGCAGAAGAATGTGTATGAAGCGGCCCGTCGCTTGCTGCTCGACCGGGGCCGGTATGACCAGATGGCCCATGCCATCAATCCCTACGGGGATGGCAAGGCAGCCATCCGCATCGTCAGGGTAATCAAGGATTTTCTTTATGTACGTATAGGGGCGGCCAACTATAATTAGTCCGGTCTGATGACGTCGACCAAGGAGGCTTTTATGACTGAGATAAAGTTTGGTACCGATGGTTGGCGGGCTGTAGTCGCCAGGGAGTTCACCTTCGCCAATATCAAACTGGTCACCCAGGCCATCGCCAACTATGTCAAATCACATAGTTTGAGTAAAAAAGGCATAATCATCGGCTATGACAACCGGTTCCTGTCTGAACATTTTGCGGACGAATGTGCCCGGGTGATAACCGCTAACGGGATACGGGTGATGGCGGCCACCAAAGCCGTACCAACCCCCCTGGCGGCCTGTGCCATCCGGATCTTCCAGGCGGGAGGAGCCATAATGATCACCGCCAGCCACAATCCGCCTGAGTACAACGGTATAAAATTCATTCCCGAATATGCCGGCCCGGCCTTGCCGGAGGTCACCCAGGCCATCGAGGAGGAAGTGCGGCGTATACAGGCAGGAGGCAGAGTTTATGAGCTTGATCTGAAGGAAGCACAGACCCTGGACCTTTATAAAGAAATAGACGTGGACCGCGATTACTTCAACCAGATCCTTAAAGTGTTGCAGCCGGATACTTTCCGCAAACGGCCTCTCAAGGTAGTCGTCGATCCAATGTACGGTTCCGGGGTTGGCTATCTGGACCGCCTGTTGACAGAATTGGGCTGTGAGGTCAAGACCATCAATAACTACCGCGATCCCCTGTTCGGAGGGTCGATACCTGAACCGACCAATGCCGGCCTGGCCGATCTCAAGCGTTCGGTGGTCCATTATGGCTACGACCTGGGCCTGGCCTTGGATGCTGATGGTGACCGCTTTGGGGTTGTCGATGAGCGGGGGAATTTTGTCAATCCCAACCGCCTGGCTTATCTGTTGCTCGAACACCTGCTAACCACCCGTACCTTCCGCGGCCCGGTCTGCCGCTCGCTGTCCACCACCCACAACCTGGACCGGATTGCCCGCCAAAACGGATTGAGCGTCATCGAGACCCGGGTAGGCTTCAAATACATCTCGGAATGCCTGCGTGAGAAAGGTTGCATCCTGGGTGTTGAAGAAAGCGGGGGATTGAGTATTTTCGGTCATGTTCCGGAAAAGGACGGTATCCTGGTCGGTCTCCTGGCTGCGGAGATGATAGCGGCCACCGGCAAAACATTCGACCAGCTGAACCAGGAAGCGGTGGCCAAATACGGATTGATGGAAACCGAGCGGCTGGACGTCAAGATCACTCCCCCGGAACGGGAGCGTATCCTGGCTGAATTGAAAGATTATCAGCCCAAAGCCATCGCCGGCGTACCGGTAGACAAATTCGATGAAACCGAAGGGAAAAAGATCATCCTCGAGGATGGCAGCTGGGTATTGGTCCGTCCTTCGGGAACCGAGCCCCTGATCCGCATATATATCGAGGCCCCGGAACGGGAGCGGATCGATGTTATGCGCAAAGAGGTAACCGCCAGTCTTTCCATAAAAACAGATTGATAGAAATTTAGGCTGGATGAGCGAATTGGCCTGGCCTTTTCCTTATAAGGTAACTTACTTGCGCCAGCATCATAGCCAAATGACTTTTGAAAAGGCACTGAGGGATCAGTGCCTTTATGATGAGGGGGCATTTTAGGCGGCTGTACGAGAAGAATCCTGGCATGCATAAACCATTTAAATTAACCCGATGTGGAATTGGCCCCGGGCCGGTAATCAATTAACCTCCTTAAAGCATATGATGTATTGACATACTCTGAGGAGGTTCTTATTATGGTCCTGGTGCTTAAAATGACCAGCCTCGCCATTTGGTTCATAATAATGCTGTTCATCATCGGTGCAGCCTTTCGCCGTAAGAGAACCCCCCTGAGGAGTTTTACCCGTCACCCACACAGCCATGCCATTTCCAGGTCGGCATCCAAAAGCGACCATCAACAGTCCGGGTAGGTTTATGTTATGATATGAATATATTGTCGAATCCTTGGTCCAGGGTAAGCTGGCGTGTTCCGGTTTACCCGGCCGCTCCCTTATCGTAGTCGCAAAAGGTTTTGTCAAAGAGGTGCTGCTGCTATGCTGGACCCTATCCTTGATGTGTTGTTTCCTCAGGGGGCCTGTTGTATTTGCAGGAAACCGGGACGCTATGGATGCAGGCAACCATGGTGCCAGGAATGCCTCGATACCATGATAAATCTGCAGCAATCCGGCTCCAACTGCGCAAAGTGCGGTAAATACCTGGCGGAAGGTGCTGCCCTATGCAGTGACTGCAAGTCCAAGCCGCCGCCGTTTGATATAGCTCGGGCGGTGGGACCTTACGAGGACCCCTATCGGATCACCACCAAGGTCTTGAAATTCATGGGCAGAAAATACCTGGCCCCGCAGATGGGCAGGATGATGGCCCAAAAAATAAGGAGCGAACCCGGTTTCGGCCCGATCGATATGATCGTGCCGGTACCGATTTCCAGGAACAGCCTGCAGGTGCGGGGCTTTAACCAGACCGAACTGCTGGCTCGCAAGATAGGCAAAGAACTGGGGATAAAAACCGAATGCGGGGTACTGGTAAGGACCAAAGAAACCCCCCATCAAACAGATCTTTCCAAGGAGGAGCGGGAGAGGAATCTGGCTTGCGTCTTCCAGGTTTCCGACCCCGACAAGGTAAAAGGCAAAAACATATTGTTGGTCGATGACGTATATACCACCGGGGCTACCAGTAAGGAATGCACCAGGGCCTTGCTGGATGCTGGGGCGGCCCGGGTGTGCGTCATTACCTGGGCTACCGGGCGGGGCTTCTGATCTCACCCGTCGCATCGGCGGTAATAAAAGGCTGAAAACGGAATACCCCCGAAGAACTCCGGGGCAATTCTGGCGGTTGTTGGCGATCGGGGGTTAATTCCCTTGCTATTAAATATTATTCCGTTTATAATAATCTGTACAAGTCGGGGATTCGGGTAAATTTATGCAGGTCTCGACAATTTTTCAAAAAAGTGAGGGATTTGTTCACATGTTCGAAGACAAAGTATTGGTATGTCAGGATTGTGGCCAGGAATTCATATTCACCGTTGGTGAACAGGAATTCTACCAGGAAAAGGGTTTCGAAAATGAACCCAAGCGTTGCCGGGAATGCAGACAGAACAGACGCAACAGCAGTGGAACCAGGGCCCCCCGCGAGATGTTTACCGCTGTCTGTGCCGAGTGCGGAGCCGATACCGAAGTCCCCTTCAAACCAGTGGAAGGCCGTCCCGTTTTTTGCCTGGAGTGCTTCCAGAGGCAAAAACAAGCGTCGCTATAAAATAGGCTAATAACCGGGCTTCGAGCCCGGTTTTAATTTTTCTGGATTGCCGTAATAACCGTGAACCAGGCTTTGGCGGTAGGATAATTGAGTTCAGTATTTTCGCCAAAATGAGTATAATAAGTGTACAGGAAGGAAAGGAGTGGTTGTATGAAACTGGATATCAGGGGAAGGAATATAGAGGTAACTGATGCACTCAAAGACTATACCACTAAAAGGCTTTCCAAACTCGATAAATACCTGGATGAAACCCGAACCGCCCAAGTGGCCATGTCCCTGGAAGGGGAGAAACATAAGGAAAAGCATAAAGTGGAAGTCACCATACCTTTAAACGGGCTTATCATCAGGGCTGAAGTCGGTGCCGATGACATGTACAGCGCCATCGATCTGGTCGTGGAAAAACTGGATAAACAGATCGACAAGCATAAAACCAAATTATACCGGCGGCACCGCGGCGTGGGACTACGGCAGGCGGTAGCTGAGGAACCGAAACCATTGGATCTGGAGAAGGAATACGGGGACCGGTTCCCGATAGTAAAAACCAAACGCTTCGTGATGAAACCGATGGATACCGAAGAGGCTATCATGCAGATGGGCCTGCTGGGCCATAACTTCTTCATGTTCTATAATGCCAACACCGGTTCCATAAACGTGGTTTACAAACGGATGGACGGCAACTACGGCTTGATCGAGCCCGACTAGGTTGCTGGTACCGGGCAGAAATGCTACTATAAAAAAGTATCCATGATTGGGAACCTTAATGGTTCCCCTTTTTTTGAAAAGAGGTTTAATAGCAGTGATCAAGGATTTCGTAAAACGGCTAATCGATGAGAGTGAACGGGAAGTAAAAAAACTTAGCCGCATAGTAGAAGACATCAACCAATTTGAAGACCAATACCGCCAGCTGGCAGATGAAGATTTTCCCCGCCAGACTGAACAGTTCCAGCAAAGGCTGGCCGACGGCGAAACCCTGGATGACATCTTACCCGAGGCGTTTGCGTTGGTCAGGGAAGCATCCCGCCGGACCCTGGGGATGAGGCATTTCGACGTCCAACTGATAGGCGGGATGGTGTTGCACCGAGGCAAAATAGCCGAGATGAAGACCGGCGAAGGCAAAACCCTGGTGGCAACCCTGCCGGCCTATCTGAATGCCCTGGAGGGAAAAGGTGTCCATATCGTGACCGTCAACGACTACCTGGCCAGCCGCGATGCCGGATGGATGGGTCCTATCTATGAATTCTGCGGCCTGTCGGTGGGCCTGATCGTCCACGACCTAAGCTACGCCCAGCGCAAAGCGGCCTATGCCTGCGATGTTACCTATGGCACCAACAATGAACTGGGTTTCGATTACCTGCGCGACAACATGGTGGTGGCGGCCGACAACATGGTTCAGCGTCCGCTCAATTATGCCATCATCGACGAGGTTGACTCCATCCTGATCGACGAGGCTCGTACCCCGTTGATCATTTCCGGGGAAGGCGACAAACCTACCGACCTCTACATGCGCATCGCCAAATTCATCCCCCGCCTGGCCAATGAGGATGACTATATTGTCGATGAAAAAGCCAATGTAGTGACCCTGACCGAGGAAGGGGTCCGAAAAGTCGAGAAGCATTTCAACATCGATAATCTATCCGACAATATGGAGATAGCCCACCATGTCAACCAGGGTCTGCGGGCCCATACCCTGATGAAGAAGGACCGGGATTATGTGGTCAAGGACGACCAGATCATAATCGTGGACGAATTCACCGGCCGCCTCATGTTTGGCCGCCGTTACAGCGATGGGCTGCACCAGGCCATCGAAGCCAAGGAAGGGGTGAAGATAGAGAAGGAGTCCCAGACCCTGGCCACTATAACCTTCCAGAACTATTTTCGCATGTATAAAAAGTTGGCCGGTATGACCGGAACCGCCAAGACTGAAGAAGAAGAATTCATGAACATCTATGGGATGAGCGTGATAGTGGTGCCCACCAACCTGCCCATGGTACGCGATGACAGGGCGGACTGGGTCTATCGCAGTGAGGAGGGCAAGTTTGCCGCGGTGGTCGAGGATATCGTGGAAAAGCACCAGCAGGGCCAGCCAGTCCTGGTGGGTACCATCAGCATCGAGAAATCGGAAATCCTGAGCAATATGCTGGCCAAAAAGGGTATCAAGCACCAGGTTCTGAACGCCAAACATCATGAGAAGGAGGCGCAGATAATCGCCCAGGCCGGGCAGCCGGGCACGGTGACCATCGCCACCAACATGGCGGGCCGCGGTACCGACATCGTGTTGGGTGAAGGAGTGCAGACTATGGGCGGTCTATACGTGCTGGGTACGGAGCGCCATGAATCCCGGCGAATCGATAACCAGCTGCGGGGCCGCTCCGGCCGCCAGGGGGATCCGGGTGAATCCCGCTTCTACGTCTCCCTCGCGGATGATCTCATGCGGCTGTTTGGCTCCTCCAATATCGAGGGATTGATGGATCGCCTGGGCATGGACGACAGCATCCCTATCGAAAATAAAATGATAACCAGGGGTATAGAAAACGCCCAGAAGAAAGTGGAATCCCGCAACTTCGGCATCCGCAAGAATGTTCTGGAGTATGACGACGTGATCAATAACCAGCGGATGGTGATATACAAGGACCGCAAGAAGGTGCTGTACGGGGAGGACTTGAAGGAGACGGTCACCACTATGATCGACGACGTCATCGATCATGTGGTCGATAATTTCGCCGGTGACTTCAAATACTCGGATGAATGGGACCTGGAAGGGTTGATCGCCTATATAGAGCAGAATATCCTCCCGGGAGCGGAATGGAAACCAGAAGACCTGGTCGGTATGACCAAGGAAGAGGTCAAGGAACTGATTGGCGAGAAGACTCATGCCTTGTATGAAGCCCGCGAACAGGAATTGGGCAGCGAACTCATGCGGGATATAGAGAAAGCCATCATGCTCCGCATAATCGATAACAAATGGATGGACCATATCGATGCCATGGACCAACTCCGCAACGGCATCAACCTCCGCGCCTATGCCCAGCGGGACCCGTTGGTCGAGTATAAATTCGAGGCTTTTGAAGCTTTCCAGGATATGGTGTACAGCATCAAGGAGGATGTGGTCCGTTACGTGCTGCGGGTCAAGGTAGCAGCCAAACCAGAGGAGAAAAGGATGGTCACCAACCAGGGCGAGTCGGCCCCCAAGAAACCGGTGCACGTGGAGAAGAAGATCGGCCGCAACGATCCCTGCCCGTGCGGGAGCGGCCGTAAATATAAAAAATGCTGCGGGCGCAGTGCCAGTTGATAACGGCTATTATAGCATCCGGATGAGGTGATTATTATGATTGAGGATCCGCGGGGCACGATTGCTTCCATAATTAACAATCTGAATGAGATGAGGGTTTCTCTTTGACATCGCCAATCTTGAGGTAGAGATAGGCAAGCTGCACCAATCGACCCTGGCAGAAAACTTCTGGGATGAAAATCAGGAAGCCCAGAAGGTTCTCAAACGGATAAGCGATTTGCAGTCCAAAGTAGATAAATTCAAAGGGTTCTGGGATGAAGCCCAGTTTATCAAGGAAATGTTGGACATGGCCGAATCGGAAGGTGAGACGGATATTTATCTCGATACGGTCCGTGATCTGGAGCGCTTTGCCAAAAGGTTCGAAGAATACGAACTGGTGACGCTCTTTTCCGGCCCCAACGATGCGGGTAACGCCATCGTCTCCATGCACGCCGGCGCCGGCGGTACCGAAGCCCAGGATTGGGTGGAGATGCTCCTGCGTATGTATACCCGCTGGGCCGAGGCTTCAGGATATAGTGTAGAGATAATGGATTTCCTGGCCGGGGATGAAGCCGGGGTGAAAAGCGTCACTTTCATGGTCTCCGGCTTGTATGCTTATGGTAAATTGAAATGCGAAGAGGGAGTACACCGCCTGATCCGCATCTCGCCCTTCGATTCCTCCGGCCGCCGCCATACCTCCTTTGCTTCCGTGGCCGTCCTGCCGGAGATAACCGACGAGGTAGCCATCGGCATCAACCCCGAGGACCTGCGCATCGATACCTACCGCTCCGGGGGAGCCGGGGGGCAGCACGTTAACAAGACCGACTCCGCGGTGCGTATAACCCACCTCCCTACCGGGATCGTGGCCCAGTGCCAGAATGAGCGCTCCCAGTACAGCAACCGGTTGGCGGCTATGAAGATATTGACCGCCCGCCTCTATGAACTCAAGCAAAAAGAACGCGAGGATAGCTTGCAGAAAATCAAGGGAGAATATAAGGAGATAGCCTGGGGAAGCCAGATCCGTACTTATGTCATGAATCCATTTTCGTTAGTCAAAGACCACCGCAGCAACATGGAGGTGGGCAATGTCCAGGCCGTATTGGACGGCGACCTGGACGGATTCATCAATGCCTGCCTGCGCATGAGGAGAGAAAGGTAACGGGAGGTACGCGTGAGAGAGATTACGGAGAGTACAATCCAAGCAGTGGAAGCCAAAGCCCTGTCCCTGCGCCGACACATCATAAGCATGCTCGGGGAGGCGGGCTCGGGTCACACCGGGGGTTCACTGTCGGCCGCCGATATTGTGGCCTGCCTCTATTTCTGGGAAATGAATGTCGACCCGCATCAGCCCCAAAAACCAGATCGGGACCGTTTCGTGCTGAGCAAGGGACACGCCGCTCCGGTATTGTATGCCGCCCTGGCAGAAAAGGGATTCTTTCCGGTCACGGAACTGGCTGGTCTGCGTAAACTGGGCAACCCCCTGCAGGGACACCCGGACATGCGCAAAGTGCCTGGGGTGGAAGCATCGACAGGGTCCTTGGGCCAAGGTATATCCTGGGCGGTAGGCATGGCTCTGGCCGAAAAGATGAACGGTGGCGGTAGTTACCGGATCTATGCATTGCTGGGGGACGGGGAAATCGAGGAAGGCCTGGTCTGGGAGGCGTTGATGGCAGCGGCTCATTACAAACTGGATAACCTTACCGCTTTCCTGGACCACAACCGGCTCCAGATAGATGGGCCCATCAGCCAGGTAATGTCGCCTGAACCGGTGGCGGACAAGTTCCGGGCCTTTGGCTGGGAAACCCTGGTCATCGACGGCCATGATATCGGTCAGATAATGCCGGCATTGGAATTGGCCCGCAGCACTCATGGCAGACCCACGGCGATTATTGCTGAAACCATAAAAGGCAAAGGCTGCTCTTTCATGGAGAATAAAGCCGAGTGGCATGGTACTGCCCCTAACCGCGAACAGACCATCCAGGCCTTGAAGGAACTGGGGATTGGCCCTGAGCCGGTTTAAAGGAATATTCTATAAACACATGTTTAACCAACCGTCATTATTTAAGGGGGTACTGATTTGGAAAAGCAAGCCACCCGGGATGCCTATGGGAAGGCTTTGGTGGAGTTGGGGCGGAAGTACAGCGATGTAGTGGTATTGGATGCGGACTTGTCCAAATCGACCAAGACGGCTGATTTTGCCAAGATATTTCCCAACCGCTTCATCAACGCCGGGATTGCCGAGCAGAATATGATGGGGATGGCCGCCGGCCTGGCTGCCTCTGGCAAGGTGCCGTTCGCCAGTTCCTTTGCAATTTTTGCCACGGGGAGAGCTTTTGAAATAGTCCGCAATTCACTGGCCTACGCCAACCTGAGTGTAAAGATATGTGCCACCCATGCCGGGATTACGGTGGGCGAGGATGGGGGCTCCCACCAATCGGTGGAAGACTTGGCCATCATGCGCTGCGTGCCCAATATCACCGTGGTGGCTCCAGCCGATGGCACCTCCACCCGTAAAGCCGTAGAAGCGGTTTATCACCATTCCGGCCCGGTATACCTGAGGCTGGGCCGCCCTGCGGTACCGGTATTATATGATGAAAGCCTGGATTTTCAGATCGGCCGGGGCATCGAGCTGCGCGGCGGGAAGGATGCGACCCTGATCGGCTGCGGGATAATGGTAGCCAAGTGCCTGGAGGCAGCCGATCGCTTGCGGGAGCAGGGAATAGACGTTTCGGTGGTCGATATGCATACCATCAAACCCATCGACCGGGATTTGATCGCCCGCAAAGCCCATGATACCGGGGCCATCCTGACGGTGGAAGAACACAGTGTCCTGGGTGGTTTGGGCGGCGCCGTATGTGAAGTAGTTTGTGAACAATTCCCGGTACCGGTGATGAGGATGGGTATCGAGGACCGATTCGGCCAATCCGGGACCCCCGATGAACTGCTGGAATATTACGGTCTGAGCGTCGATATGATCGTGGCCAACACCCGAATATTGGTGTCGAAGAAATAAATTCCTGCGGGAAAATACGGTACTTTTGCAGAAACCACCTATTAAAGGTGGTTTTTTTGTATTATCATTAAAACGATGGACATCTAGTCGGCTTTTTAGACAGAACGGGTGACCTCGCGTACATACTTTCCGGAGGAAACGATGCTGGTCCAATTTTACAATGTCACCAAAGTTTATGGTAATGGAGTTAAAGCGCTCAACGACATTTCCTTGAAAATAGACCGGGGTGAGTTCATATTCCTTATGGGTCCCAGCGGGGCCGGTAAGTCTACCTTTATAAAGATGCTATTCCGGGAGGAAGTGCCCACCCAGGGACAGATTTTCATATCGTCACGCAGCGTCGTGCGCATGAAACGCAGTGAGGTTCCGCATCTGCGGCGGAGCATGGGGGTTGTCTTTCAGGACTTCAAACTGCTGGAGAACAAGACCGTAGGCGAGAATATCGCTTTTGCCATGAAAGTGGTCGGGGCCGGCAACCGCGAAATAGCTGCCCGTACTACCGAAGTGATCAACATGGTCGGCTTGAAAGGCAAGGAGGACTCCTTCCCGGGGCAGCTCTCCGGCGGTGAGCAGCAGAGGGTGGGAATTGCCCGGGCCATAGCCAATCGTCCCCTTCTGCTCATAGCGGATGAGCCCTCCGGCAACCTGGATATGGCTACGGCGGAAGGGATAATGGACCTACTTTACAATATCAATCGCAAAGGTACGACTGTAGTAATGGCCACCCATGCCCGCGAACTGGTCAAGAATGCGGGCAAACGCATCATCACCCTGGAAGCCGGGCGGGTCGTTTCTGACTTGTGTACCCTGGAGTAGCAGCAATGAACTTGAAGAATTTCAGCTATTTCGTCAAGGAAGCCTTGATATCCTTATCGCGCAACCGGGTGTTGAGTCTGGCCACCGTATCGACCATGGCCGTCTGCATATTGTTCCTGGGTTTAGCGGTTTTGTTGACTGTCAATGCCGGCAACTTTATGAACCAATTAGAATCCGACATCGAGATTATCGCCTACCTGGACGATTCATTGAGCGATCAGCAGATCCGGGCGATCGAATCGACTATCCAGGCAACGGCCGGAGTGCAGGGGGTAACCTTCGTCTCCAAAGAGGAAGCCCTGCAGAAGCTGCAGCAGAAATTCTCCGAAGAGGACTATGATCTGCAGCAAACCCTGGGCAAGAATCCGCTGCCCCACACTTATGAGGTGAAGGCGGTAAACCCCCAGGAGGTGGCCCAGGTGGCCCAGGTGATCGGCGAGATCCCCGGAGTCTACAAGGTCAATTACGGACAGGGTGTGGTAGAGCGGCTGTTCCAGGTGACCAAATGGGTCCGGATAATCAGCATGGTGTTTATGGTGCTCCTGGCCATGGGTGCGATTTTCCTGATTGCTACCACCATCAGATTGGCTATCTTTTCACGCCGCAAGGAGATCTATCTGATGAAGTTGATCGGTGCCACCGATTGGTTTGTACGCTGGCCTTTCTTTATCGAGGGGATACTGATGGGCCTGGTAGGAGCTTTGATAGCCATCGGCCTGTTATCCGGGGGTTATACATCTTTGATAAATAATGCCCAGACCGCCCTGTTTTTTATCCCTTTGGTCAGGCAGCAGAGCTTCCTGATTCAGATCTATCTGTCACTGGCGGCAGTAGGGGTCGTTTTAGGTACCATCGGAACGTATATATCTTTAAACCGCTTCTTGAATGTATAGTCTCCCGGCTCCGTCGGCAGGTGCCAGCGGAACCGGCGGACAGAACTTTTCAAGAGAACAGGTCCGGATTGCTTGGGCACGGGTGGAATGTTGTCAGACGGGAGACTTGGAGAGGGGAGTAGACTGACTGATGCGAAGACAAAGAGCATTTATTGGGTTTATGGTGTCGATAATGATGATAGTCATGATTCTTCCGGTTAATGCCGACCAGCTCAGCGACCAGCAGAAGTTGCTGGACAGTCTGAACCAGAGGCTGCAGGCCACCCAGAAGAACCTTAACCAAGCCTCCCGGGCAGAGAAAACCATCCTCGGAGAAGTGGAAGGTATCGAGCAGGGTGCCGAGCAAACCCAGGCGGATATCGATCAACTGACCAGCAAAATTGCCCGCCTGCAGAGTAGGATCGCCACCCTGAACAAGGAGATAAAAGTCCATCAGGATAAGCTGGACAAGCAGGTCGCCATCCTGGGCGAAAGATTGGTGGTCATCTATGAACAGGGGGATACCTCGTACCTGGAGGTCTTGTTGGGGGCCACCGATATCAAAGACCTGATCACCCGGATGGATATGCTTAGTGCCATCATTGGCCAGGACAAGAAGTTGATCCAGGAAATTAACCTGAACAAAAGAGACCTGGACAATAAGAAGGCTGACCTGGATGTACAGCAGCGGGAACTCGAATCTTCGCGGGTGACCCTGGTTGAAAAGAAGAAAAAGTTAGCCGAGCAGCTAAAACAAAAGAAGGTAGTACTGGCCAGCGTCCAACAGGAAAAGGCCCAATATGCTCAAGCCATGGAGGAATTGGAGCGGGCCTCCGCTGAAGCCGAGGCCATGATCCTCAGGTTGCAGGGCAAAGGCGGCAGCATAGGCACCGGATCGTTCACCTGGCCCACGCCGGGTTATAGCAACATTACCTCCGGTTACGGGATGAGATATCATCCTATTCTGAAGGTCAACAAATTACATACCGGTATAGATATCGGAGCGCCCAGCGGGGCCAAGATCGTGGCGGCTGACAGCGGCGCGGTCATATATTCAGGGTGGTTGGGCGCCTACGGGAACGCCATAATCATAGATCACGGGGCGGGGATCTCGACCCTCTATGGCCACCAATCCTCCCGCTTGGTCAGCGTTGGAGCCAAAGTTACCAAAGGCCAGACGATAGGGAAGGTAGGCAGTACTGGTTGGAGTACCGGGCCCCACCTCCATTTCGAAGTGAGGAAAAACGGTAATCCGGTCAACCCCAGATCCTATATTTAAAAACTGCAGCTTTGTCAAGGAGGCCAGGCCTCCCGGCGGGGTGTCGAAACTGATCAGAAGGGCCAGGAATTTACGCTATCCTGGCCTATTTTTATTGGCGGTGCTCAGCGAGGCTTCATTGTCTTGCACTTCGGTTTAGAGTAACATAGATTCATGTAACATAATCACGAGCGGGCGGTAATAAACTGGAACATGGTGGTGCGGTTTTGATAAATAAAACTTTGAGATTCATAACGGGCCTGTTGGCTGCGATAGGTCTGGGAGTGGTCCTGCTGACCGGTTATGCCATAGGTACCAATTGGAGCGGCTGGAGCAGCCTCTTCAGCGTGATGGGCCTGATTGAGACCGTCTCCCTGAATGAACCCCCTGCTGCCAAGATGCTGGAAGGAGCGACCGCGGGAATCGTGGCGTCGCTGGAAGACCCTTATTCACGCTACCTCGAAAAGAGCCAGTGGGAGGAATTGCAACTGCAGCTGAATGCCGAGTTCGGCGGCATCGGTGTCTATGTAGTCGAGACGGAAGAAGGAAAATTGATGATCGTGTCTCCTATCAAAGGGACCCCCGCGGAGAGGGCGGGTCTCAAAAATGGGGATATAGTGACGCAGATAAACGGCGTCAGCACCTATGGCATGAACCAGGACGATGCGGTCCACCTGATGCGCGGGGATCCGGGTACTCAACTGGATATGATGGTCTACCGGCCTGAAGCAGCGCGGGAGATCGAGTTTAAGATAATCCGGGAAATAATCAACGTTCCTTCGGTCGAAGACAAGATAATAAACCAGGACCCCCTGTTGGGTTATATCAAATTGAATCAGTTTCATGCCCGTTCGGCCCAGGAGATGGCGGCCAGCGTAAACAAAATGGAAGCCCAGCAGGCGAAGGGATTGATCCTTGATTTGCGGGATAATGGCGGCGGCGACTTTGACGCCTCAGTGAAGATCGCCGACTTGTTTCTGGGCGAAACTGAAGTGGTAAGCATCAAGGATGCGCGGGGACACGAGACTGTGCATAAAGCCTATGCCGGGGGCACCTCTCTGCCCATGGTGGTATTGGTCAATAAAAACAGTGCCAGCGCTTCCGAGATCCTGGCGGGGGCTTTGCAGGACAACAAGCGGGCGGTTCTGGTAGGCGAGAAGACCTTCGGCAAAGGCCTGGTCCAAACCGTCTATCCCCTGGCCGATGGGGGGGCTTTGAAGCTGACCACTCAGAAATATTTTACTCCGAACGGTACCGATATCAATGAGATCGGTATAAATGCGGATATTGTGGTGCAAAATGCTGATACGGGTACTGATCTGCAGCTGGAAAGGGCCATTGAATATCTGAAACAGAAGAACTCGTGATTTTCCGGTAGCTTGGGGGTGTGACGATGGAATTCTTCGGCGCCATCCTGAAAGAACTGGGGCGGGTGTTGGTAAATTATCTAACCTCGCCCTCCTTTTTATTTCTGTACATCATTCTTTTCGCATTGGTCGCCTTTCAATACCGCAGGTTGCAGACCGCTTCGGAATCAATGCTGCCATGCAGTAAAAACGTATACCTCAGGGCGGCTGCGGTCTCGGCCCTTTTGGGCCTGGCGGGGGGCGTGGCAGGCAGTGTGATGCTCATCTTGCTGGGGGTCGACCTTACCGGGGTACCGGTGGGAATGTTATGGCTGACCGCGGTTCTGCTGATGCTGATCAAACCCCGCTTCATATGCTTCGCCTATGCCGCCGGACTGTTGAGCATCATCAGCCTGGTGACCGGCCGTCCCGATATCGATGTTCCCCAGCTGATGGGACTGGTAGGGGTATTACATCTGGTGGAGAGCATCTTGATTTTCATCAGTGGCTCGTTCTGCCCCTGGCCAGTATATATCAACAAGGATGGAAGACTCCGGGGCGGGTTCAACCTGCAGCAATTCTGGCCCATCCCCCTGGTGGTACTAGTCGCTGTGGGCGTCATCGAACCCCACGGGGCGATATTGGCCCCGCCGTGGTGGCCCTTGCTGGGGGGAGAAAATAGCTGGGGTGCCAGCCAGACCTATATTTTACTCCCGGTGATGGCCATGCTGGGCTATGGGGAGATTACCACCACCAAGACGCCTGCAGCGGCGGTACGTACCTCGTCCCGGCATCTGCTGGCCTACAGCGCCGGATTGATAGGGTTGGCGGTGTTGGCCTCACACTACAGTCTGCTCCTGCCGGTGGTGGCTTTATACAGCCCGATCGGGCACGAACTGGTCATATGGCTGGCGATGAGGGCTGAAAACGGGGTCCCCCTCTATGTTCCGCCGCGGCAGGGGGTGATGATCCTGGATGTCCTGCCCGGTACCCCGGCTTATGCCCAGGGTCTGCATTCGCATGACATCATCCTGAGAGCGGGGGGGCAATCCGTTAATAGTTACCAGGAGTTTCTGGCTCTATCCAATCAACCGGGAAAGACCCTGCTGATACAAGTGGCCCGTAACCGGGAACAATTCTCGCGGCGTCTGAAAATCAGGGAAAACCGACCGATCGGAATCATACCAGTCCCGGAGGAAGGGGCCCAGCGGTATTTGTGCATGGCCGACGACGGGATTTTTGCTGCGGTTGCCCACCTTTGGCGTCAGATCAGGTATAAGCTGTTCACCTCCTAACTACATTTTGAATATATTAGAAGAAAATTAGTGAAGAGGTGGCCGTTTTGGGCGATCGGGGGAAGACCCGCTATGGTTTTGCCAGTAGTTTTACCAACCTGGGATTTCGCACCTTTATCCCGGATCTGGTGGATGGAATAAGGAAAGTGTATATTCTGAAGGGGGCGCCGGGATCAGGCAAATCGACCTTCATCCGCCTGGTGGGGGAGGTTCTTTCCGAACAGGGGTACGATATCGAATACTGGGTTTCGTCCCTGGATCCGGTGGCGCCAGACGGGGTATATATCCCCCAGCTGGATGCGGCGGTGATCAACGGGAGCCTGGCCATACCGGTAGACCCTCAATACCCGCAGGTCCGGGAGATCATGATCAACCTGGGTGAATATTGTGAAGGCAGCATTGCGGCCGGGAATTTCCGGGCCGTCACCGATCTGCTGGACAGCATAAAGGCATCCCAGGAACAAGCGGTCCGCCGTATACAAGAGACTACCGAAGCCAAAGAGGAGATCCGGCATTTCAACAGCAGTCATATGGATATGGAAGCCCTTCATACTCTGGTCGATAAAATATCAGAACGGATCATGGATTACCGCCCGGCGGAGAGACATTATTTTGCCCGGGTCATAACCCCGGACGGCATGGCCGACTATATCGACGACTCCAGCCGCGATTGCCGCCAACGGTATATATTTAAGGGTCCCCCGGGAAGCGGAGCATCGGTGGTTATCGCCAAACTGACCCATCAGGCCCGGCAGAAGGGCTATGCATTGGAGTATTACCATTGCGGCCTGGAATATGGTCATCTGGTCATGGTGATAATCCGCAGCCTGCAAGTGGCTCTGATCGAAGTCGATAAGGTCGATACCGAGTCCCGCCAGGGTGATATTGTGGTGGATATGCAGGGGTACCTGGATATAGACAGCAACGATCCAGTAAACCTTAAAAGCAGCGAAACCGGGCGGCGCTACGAAAGCCTGCTTCTCAAGGCCCAACAGGAGCTGGCTGATGTACAGAGGAAAATCCGCGCCGTGAAAAAGTACTATTGTGAAGCGATGGATTTTACCAAACTGGATAAGAAGCGTTGCGAGGTTATAAACGATATTCTGAAACTAAAATAGTTGGGTAGCTCTACAACGTGTTGGCACCCGGCTGCCCACGCATACCAGACCCGCACTTAAATACCCGCGGGAGTCCAATTTAACCGCATCCCGACCTGGTACGCCCACCGGTAAGGTCAAGTCTTGCCGGTGGTAATGTGTTTATAAAGGGAAAGCGGTTTTTTTGTCGCGCCTATAGTATAATTAACTGATATCCTCAAATAAGTATAAGGAGTTACCATGCCGGAATTCAGAATTAATTCGGATTATATGCCAACCGGTGACCAACCTGAAGCCATAAGACAATTGCTTGAAGGGCTAAAGCGGGGTTACCGGGATATGACTTTGCTGGGGGTGACCGGTTCCGGCAAGACCTTCACCATGGCTCAGGTAATCCAGGCGGTGCAGCGCCCCACCTTGGTCATGGCCCCCAACAAAACCTTGGCCGGGCAGTTGTTCTCGGAATTCAGGCAGTTTTTCCCCGACAATGCGGTGGAATACTTTATCAGTTACTATGATTATTATCAGCCGGAAGCATATGTGCCGCACACCGATACCTACATCGAAAAGGACTCATCCATAAACGATGAGATAGATAAATTCCGTCATTCCGCCACCGCTTCATTGCTGGAGAGACAGGACGTCATCATCATCGCCAGTGTTTCCTGCATATATGGACTGGGAGCGCCGGAGGACTACTATCAACTGGCCATCTCCCTGCGCCCTGGAGTCCAACTGTCCCGGGAGCGGCTCCTGCACCAGCTGGTCGAAAACCACTATGAACGGAATGAGACCACCTTCTTCCGGGGCAACTTCCGGGCCCGGGGGGATGTGGTCGAGATATTCCCGGCATCTTCATGGGACAAGGCCCTGCGGGTAGAGTTTTTCGGCGATGAGATCGAGCGCATTCTGGAGTACAAACCGATGACCGGGGAGGTCCTGGGCAAACAGATGCACGCTATGGTATTTCCGGCCTCCCATTTCGTGACCACCCGTGACAAAATGCTGGCGGCGGCCGAAGAGATCGAGACCGAACTGGCAGTACAGGTGGAGAAGTTTCAAAAGGAAGGTAAGCTTTTGGAAGCGCAGCGCATCAGCCAGCGAACCCGGTATGATCTGGAGATGATAAAAGAAATCGGCTACTGCAAGGGGATAGAGAATTATTCCCGTTATATTACGGGGCGCAAGGCGGGGGAACCGCCCTATACCCTGATCGACTTCTTCCCTGAGGATTACCTGCTGTTCATGGATGAATCGCATATATCGGTGCCCCAGGTCAGGGGAATGTACGCGGGCGACCGTTCCCGCAAGGAAAACCTGGTCGACTATGGTTTCCGGCTCCCTTCCGCCCTTGACAACCGCCCCCTGACTTTTCAGGAATTCGACGCCAAGATCAACCAGGTCATCTATGTCAGCGCGACTCCCGGAGACTATGAGTTGGAAAAAAGCAGGCTGGTGGCGGATCAGGTGATCAGGCCTACTGGCTTGCTGGATCCGGTAATCGAGGTGCGCCCTACGCTGAACCAGATCGACGACCTAATGGCCGAAATCCAGATCCAGGTGGAAAAGGGGTACCGGGTGCTGGTTACCACTTTGACCAAGCGCATGGCGGAGGACCTCTGCGATTACCTGGCAGATGCCGGGATCAAGGTGCGGTACATGCACTCGGATGTTGAGGCCCTGGAGCGGATGGAGATATTGAGGGAATTGCGCACTGGGGTATTCGACGTACTGGTGGGAATAAACCTATTGCGGGAGGGATTGGACCTGCCCGAGGTTGCGCTGGTAGCCATTCTGGACGCAGACAAGGAAGGGTTCCTGCGCTCGGGCCGCTCTCTGATTCAGACCTCCGGCCGGGCGGCCCGGAACGTGGAAGGCAAGGTGGTCATGTACGCCGACCGGGTCACCCCTTCGATGCAGCAGGCCCTCAACGAAACCAACCGCCGCCGAGAGAAACAGACGGCCCACAACCTGGCTCATAATATAACTCCGGAGTCTATCAAAAAGGCAATATTTGCGACCATCGAAGCCACTGTCCAGGAAGAAGCGGGAGAATACCAGCCGCCCCTTTTTGAGGGATTGAGCAAGGAAGAGAGAAACCGCCTGGCAGGTGAGATGGAGATCGAGATGCGCAAGGCGGCCGAATCCTTGGAATTCGAAAAGGCTGCCCAGCTCCGGGATTTGATCAGGGAACTGAATCTGCCCCCCAAAAAGAAGCGTAAGAAGAGATAGCCATATTTTAGGCAGGAGCAAGATGAAAGACTACATTTTTGTGAAGGGTGCGCGCGAGCACAACCTGAAGAATATAGATGTCACCATACCCAGGGATAAACTGGTGGTATTTACCGGCATATCAGGATCGGGCAAATCGAGCCTGGCCTTCGATACCATCTATAGCGAGGGACAGAGACGTTACGTTGAGTCGCTGTCCACTTATGCCCGTCAATTTTTAGGGCAGATGGACAAACCGGACGTCGATTATATTGATGGTCTCTCCCCTTCCATATCCATCGATCAGAAGACGACTTCTCATAATCCCCGCTCCACAGTAGGAACGGTAACCGAGATCTACGATTATATCCGCCTGTTGTTTGCCCGGGTAGGGCGCCCGCATTGCCCTCACTGTCATAAACCTATCCGTCGCCAGACGGTGGACCAGGTGGTGGATACAGTGCAGGCTTTGCCGGAAGGCCGCCGCATCAAGGTCCTGGCCCCTATTATCAAGGGACAGAAGGGGGAACACCGCAAGGTCATCCAGAACCTGTTAAAGGACGGGTTTACCCGGATCATCGTCGATGGGTTGGAATATACGGACGACGAGGTCATCGGGTTGGATAAGAACAAGAAACACGATATAAGTGTGGTAGTAGACCGCCTGGTGGTAAAGGAAGGTATGCGCAGCCGCTTGGCGGAATCGCTGGAACTGGCTTTTCGATTAAGCGAGGGGCTGGTAGTGATCAAGCTCCTGCAGGATGACGGGGAGGAGCAGGATACGCTGTTCAGTCGGGAATTTGCCTGCCCCGACTGCGGTTTCAGCCTGCCCGAACTAAGCCCGCGTATGTTTTCATTCAACAGCCCTTTCGGTGCCTGCCCGGAATGCGACGGTCTAGGCGAAAGGAGAGAAGTGGATCCGGACCTGGTCCTGGACCTGGACCTCTCCCTGGAGGAGGGGGCCATCATCCCCTGGTCGCTTAGCACCCATAATTACTATCGCCAATTGCTGCGGGGCACGAGTGAGAGATACGAAATCCCGATGGATAGGCCGTTAAACACGATGAATCCCAGCCAGTTGGATCTGATCCTGTATGGTAATAAGGGCGAGCAATTCAAGATCAGCTATACCAATTCCTATGGCGAGACCGGTACTTATTATACCCGTTTCGAGGGTGTGATCAATACCTTGAAGAGGCGCTACCAGGAGACCAAGTCCGATGTGGCCCGGGAGGAAATAGAGAAGTTCATGACCATCAATCTCTGTCCCGCGTGCCAGGGCAAGCGGCTGCGCCCGGAGATTCTGGCAGTCCTGCTGGGCGGAAAAAACATTGCCGAGGTGACCGCCATGGCCGTTTATGAGACCATGGAGTTTATGTCCCGGCTGGATCTGGATCAGCGGGAAGCATTGATCGCCCGCCAGGTAATAAAGGAGATCACCGAGCGGTTGAAATTCCTCATCGACGTGGGATTGAACTATTTGACCCTGGACCGCCCGGCCGGCAGCCTGTCAGGGGGGGAGGCCCAGCGCATCAGACTGGCCACCCAGGTCGGCTCCAGTCTGGTCGGGGTGCTGTATGTATTGGATGAACCCAGTATCGGCCTGCATCCCCGCGATAACAACCGACTGCTTGACACCCTGAAGAGATTGCGCGATCTGGGCAATACCGTCATAGTGGTGGAGCACGACGAGGAGACCATCCATAATGCCGATTACATCGTAGATATCGGGCCAGGGGCAGGAGTCCATGGCGGCCATGTGGTCGCGGCAGGGTCGGTGGAGGAAATAATGCAGTCCCCCGATTCCATCACCGGCCAATACCTGGCCGGCGTCCGCACCATTCCTACCCCTCAGGCACGCCGGAGCGGCAGCGGCCAACAGTTGGTTATCAAGGGTGCCCGGGAACACAATCTTAAGGATCTTACCGTCCGTATCCCGCTGGGCAAGTTGGTAGTTATCACCGGCGTTTCCGGTTCCGGCAAGAGCACTCTGGTGGAAGACATACTCTACCCAGCCCTGATGAAAAAACTGCACAACAGCAGATACCGCGTGGGTGCTCATGATTCCATAGAAGGGCTCATGTACCTGGACAAGGTTATCAATATCGACCAGTCGCCTATCGGCCGGACGCCGAGGTCCAATCCGGCTACTTATACCGGCACCTTCGACAGCATCCGGGAGCTGTTCGCCGAAACGGCTGAAGCCAGGGTCAGAGGCTATAAACCGGGACGTTTTAGCTTTAATGTGCGGGGCGGACGCTGTGAGGCTTGTGCCGGCGACGGTATTATCAAGATCGAGATGCATTTTCTGCCGGATGTATACATCCCCTGTGAGGTGTGCAAAAGCCAAAGGTACAATCGGGAAACCTTAGATGTCAAATATAGAGGTAAGAACATCGCCGAAGTGCTGGCCATGACAGTGGATGAGAGCGTGGAATTCTTCGGCAACATCCCCAGGGTCGAACGCAAGCTTAAAGTATTGCAGGATGTGGGCCTGGGATATATCCAACTGGGGCAGCCGGCCACCACCCTATCCGGGGGGGAGGCGCAGCGGGTCAAACTATCCACCGAGTTGTCCAAACGTTCGCTGGGGCGAAATCTTTATATATTGGACGAACCTACCACCGGGCTCCACCGGGAAGACGTGAAACACCTGCTGGGCGTCCTCGAGCGGCTGGTGGATGCGGGCAACTCGGTCATCGTCATAGAGCATAACATGGATGTGATCAAATCGGCCGACCACATCATCGACCTGGGGCCGGAGGGCGGCGAAGAAGGAGGCCGGATAATTGTGGAGGGCACGCCTGAGGAGGTGGCCTGCTGCCCGGCTTCCCATACCGGCAAGTATCTTCAGGTGATACTGGGTGTAAATACCGGCCAAGGGCAACAAGATGCATCCTGAAGAATAATACTGTATGCATACATTAATGATAACGGCGGCTTGCAGGGTGGTTTTTCTGCAACTGCCGCCCAATGGGAGGTTTAACACGGTCTGGCGGGAAACCTCCCATTTTTTTCACCCCTATCGGCATTCCGCCAATCTTGTATAATAGACAAATAAAATATATGGGGAAGGTGCAGTTTTCATGTCCTGTTGTTGTCAGGCAGAGGAGAAAATAACCATCGAGAATGTCAGTACCGAAGCTCAGCTATCGGGTCTGGAGGATCTGATAAATAGATTTGGGGGTTTGGAAGGCAGCCTGATATCCGTCCTGCAAGGCATCCAGGAGGTATATGGGTACCTGCCCCGACCGGTGCTGGAATATATCTCAGAGCGGCTGGGCATAAAAAAGGCCCGGATATATGGGGTGGCCACCTTCTATGCGCAATTCCGGCTCACCCCGGTCGGCAAGCACTTGATCCTCCTGTGCCAGGGTACCGCTTGCCACGTCAACGGCGCCGACAAGATAGAGGCCGCCCTGTGTGACGAACTCCGGGTGGAGATGGGCGGGACCACCAGCGACCGGTTATTTACCCTGAATGCTGCCGCTTGTCTGGGCTGTTGCAGCCTGGCCCCGGTGATGATGATCGACGGGCAGGCCTATGGACCGCTGACGCCGGACAAGGCCCGCAACGTCATCCGGTTCATATATAAACAGGAAGCGGAGTCCCGCCAGGAAGAGGTGGGAGCATGATAGTAAGGATAGGTTTAAGCAGCTGCGGCATCGCTGCCGGGGGATTGCCGGTCAGGGATGCCCTGGCTGCCGAGATCGGGCAACAGGGGCTTGGTTGGGAACTGCGGCAGACTGGCTGCATGGGCATGTGCCATTTAGAGCCGCTGGTGGATGTCATCCATGAAGATGGCAGCATCAACACCTATGGTAATGTAACCGTGGATGTGGCCCGGGAGATCGTGGCCGCCGAGGTCAATGGCACGGCCCTGGAGAAATACCGCATCGCCACCGAGCGGGAGCCCAATGATTGCCTGACCGGGCAGGTCAGGGTGGCCCTGCGTAACTGCGGCTCGATCGATCCTGAATCCATCCAGGACTATATAGACGCGGGAGGTTACCAGGCTCTTGACAAAGCCCTGACCGATATGACCCCCGAGCAGGTCATAGAGGAGATCAGGATATCCGGATTGAGAGGTCGCGGGGGAGCCGGCTTTCCCACCTGGTTCAAATGGAACGCTACCCGGCAGGAACCGGATGAGACCAAATATCTGATATGCAACGCCGATGAAGGAGACCCGGGCGCTTTCATGGATCGCAGCCTGCTGGAGGGTGATCCCCATGCGGTGCTGGAGGGGATGACCATAGCCGGTTATGCCATCGGGGCCAGGAGTGGGATAATCTATGCCCGGGCCGAGTATCCGCTGGCCATAAAAAGACTGGGGAAGGCCATCGAGCAGGCCCAGGCCCGGGGCTTGCTGGGCGACAACCTTGTGGGCAGCGGATTTTGCTTCGACATATCCATCAAGCAGGGAGCGGGAGCGTTTGTATGCGGAGAAGAGACCGCCCTTATCGCCTCCCTGGAAGGGGAGCGGGGCATGCCCCGGCTGAAGCCGCCCTTCCCATCCCAGAAGGGGTATTGGGATAAACCCAGCAACATCAACAATGTCGAGACCTTCGCCAATGTACCCTGGATAATCGCCCGGGGGGGTCCAGCATACGCCGCCATGGGCACCGAAGACAGCAAAGGCACCAAGGTATTTGCCCTGGCTGGACGCATCAAACGGGGGGGACTGGTGGAGGTCCCCATGGGCATGACCCTGCGGGACATCATTTTCGGACCCGGCGGCGGGATCAAGGGAGATAAAAAGTTCAAAGCCGTGCAGTTGGGGGGACCTTCCGGCGGATGTATACCGGAATCCCTGTTGGATACCCCGGTCGGCTACCAGTCCATAAAAGACACCGGCGCCATCATGGGCTCCGGCGGCATGGTGGTAATGGACGAGACCACCTGTATGGTGGAACTGGCCCGGTATTTCCTTAATTTCACCCAGGACGAATCGTGCGGCAAATGCGTACCCTGCCGGATCGGCACCAAGCGCATGCTGGAGATAATGGAGCGGTTGTGCGCCGGGGAAGGGAAAGCGGGCGATATAGAATTACTGGAGATGCTGGGCCGGCAGATAATGGATGGCTCGCTGTGCGGGCTGGGCAATAGCGCCCCCAACCCGGTGTTGACCACCATCAAATACTTCCGGGATGAATACGAGGCTCACATCTTTGACAGGAAATGCCCGGCCAAGCAATGCAAGGCCCTGATCACATATCATATCGAGGCTGACAAATGCAAGGGCTGTACCCTGTGTGCCAAGAAGTGTCCGGTCAATTGCATCAGCGGGGAAGCCAAGCAAGTCCATGTCATAGACCAGAATCTATGCACCAAATGCGGCACCTGCCTGGAAGTATGCCCTTCCAAGTGGAGTGCGGTAAGCGTAAGTTAGGGGGATAAGCCGATGTTCAAAATAAATATAGACGGCAGGGAAGTTACCGGGCAGGCCGGTCAGACTATACTCCAGGCAGCCCGCGACAACGGCATCGACATCCCCACCCTGTGCTACGACGAACGGGTCAAGATTTATGGCGGGTGCGGTATCTGCATGGTAGAGATCGGGGGGATGGCCAAGTTGCAGCGGGCCTGCGCCACTGAGATAGCTGAGGGGATGAAGATCGAGACTGATAACACCCGGGTCCGGGCCGCCCGTAAGGTGACCCTGGAACTGATGCTGTCCGACCATGTCGGGGATTGCCGTCCCCCCTGCGTCAAAGCCTGTCCGGGAGAAACCGACTGCCAGGGATACGTGGGCCTTATCGCCAATGGGGAACACCGGGAAGCCCTGAAGTTAATCAAGGAACAATTACCCCTGCCCACCAGCATCGGGCTGGTATGTCCTCACCCGTGTGAGACCGCCTGCCGGCGCCAGCTGGTAGAGGCCCCGGTGGCCATCGCCGCCCTCAAGGTATTCGCCGGCGAATACGACCTCGGCAGCGGCAATCCTTTTAAGCCGGAGGTAAAAGCCCCCACCGGCAAGAAGGTGGCCATCGTCGGTTCCGGCCCGGCCGGATTGACTGCCGCCTACTTCCTGGCTGTCGAAGGGCACGGGATAACCATCTTTGAAGCCATGCCCCAACCGGGGGGGATGCTGCGTTACGGTATCCCCGAGTATCGACTGCCCAAACGCATCCTGGACCAGGAGATAGATATCATCAGATCCATGGGTGTGGACATAAAAACCTGTACCAGGTTAGGCCAGGACATCAGCCTGGAAGAACTGCGGGAAAGATACGATGCCGTCTTCTTAGGAATCGGAGCCTGGCGCTACTCGCGCATGAACTGCCCCGGCGAAGACCTGCCGGGAGTCATCGGCGGGATCGACTTCCTGCGCGATGTGGCCCTGCACAACCCCGTAACCCTGGGCGACCGGGTAGCGGTCATCGGCGGGGGTAATACCGCCATGGATGCCTGCCGGACGGCGGTCCGGCTAGGAGCCAAGCAAGTCATGGTCCTCTATCGGCGCACCCGGGAAGAGATGCCGGCCGAGGATATCGAGATCCATGAAGCCATGGAAGAGGGGGTCGAGTTCCGATTCCTCATCGCTCCCATCGAGATAATCGCTGCCGACGGTAAAGCGGCGGCCATCCGCATGCAGAAGATGCAGCTGGGCGAGCCGGATTCGTCCGGTCGTCGTGCCCCGGTGCCCATCGAAGGTGCGGAGGAGACCATCCCGGTCGACAACGTCATAGCAGCCATCGGTCAGCAGGTCGATATGACCGGCTGTGAAGGGGTTTCTCCCAGTAAATGGCGCAGCATCGATATCGACGACAATACTTTCATGACCAACCTGCCCGGGGTGTTCGCCGGCGGGGACGGGGTGACCGGTCCGGGCATCGCTATAGCCGCGGTTGGGCAGGGCAAAAAAGCCGCTGCCGTCATCGACAGTTATCTGGCCGGCCGGATAAAACCCCTCCATACCCCCTTCCTGGTGGAAAAGACCGGTGTCAGCAGGGATGACTGGGCTGGCATCGAACCGGTGGAGCGAGTAGCTATAAAGTTTGCGGACCCCGCCGTGCGGCGTACCAACTTCGAGGAAATAGCCGGCCGCATGACCGAGGCGGAAGCCCGCCGGGAAGGCAGTAAGTGTCTGGAATGCGGCTGCCGGGATTGGTTCGAGTGTAAGTTGATCGCCTATGCCAATCAGTACGGGGCCCAGCCTGGATATCTGCAGGGTGAGAAACACCGGCAGGTAAAGCCCGACCCCCATCCCTTCATAGAAAGGGACGCCGCCAAATGCATATTGTGCGGCTTGTGTGTCCGTTTCTGTGACGAGTATATGGGCATAAATGCACTGGGTTTGGTGGAACGCGGTTTTGAAACCGTGGTGGAACCGGAGTTCGGCCGGCCGCTTAAGGAAAGCGCCTGCATAAGCTGCGGGCAGTGCGTGGCGGTGTGCCCCACCGGGGCTTTATTGGAACACTATCCCCAGTCCAAGAATGTACCGGTAAAGGGGAAACAGACGGCCACGGTGTGTTCGTTCTGCGGGTTAGGCTGCCAGGGGGTGGCCGAAAGCTGCGGGGATATGACGGTTAGAATGTTGCCGTCGAATGATGGGATACTATGTGCCAAGGGCCGGTTTGGATTCGGCCAATATAGCCGCGGCCGCCTAACTCGTCCCCTGGTCAGGAAAGATGGCCGGCTGCAGGAGACTACCTGGGAAGAAGCCCTGGCGGCCGCAGCCGAGGGGCTGCAAAAGGACGGTTCCAATCGGGCCGCGATCAGCGCCTCGCCCTCCCTGACCTGTGAGGAAGCGGGCCTGGCCGCATTTTTGGGACGGAGTCTGGGAGATTCACTCCTGGTCAGCTTCAGCAGCGACCCGGGCAGCGGTCTACAGGCAGTGCTGGGCCGGAATCTTTCCACCAACCGCCTGGAAGAGATGGACACAACGGATGTAATTATGCTGGTGGGATCATTTAATGAGAACCAGGTGCTGCCGGTCAGAGTGCGCCAGGCAGTCAAAAGGGGAGCCAAGCTGATCGTTATCAGTGAGGAGAAGACCCTGGTGGATGACATCGCCGCTGTGCGGATAACCCCCGGCAACGATGAGATAATAACCCAGATGGCTGCTGCCATCATTTCCGGGGGCTGGACCGACCCAACCTTCGTCGACACCTGTACGGTCGGATTTGACCAGCTCTGCCGGCGGTTAGAACCAGTGGTCCCCGCCGGGGCAGCCGGGGAAGCAGCCCAGGTATATGGGCAGGCCCCCCGGGCCATGATAGTTGTCGATGGTTTCAGGGCAGCGGCGGCCGGTGTCACCCTGCTGGCGGACCTGGCCTTGATTACGGGCAGGATAGGTACGCCGGGCAACGGCCTGATCGTCATAAACCCTGGCGGTAACCGGACTGGAACATGTCAGGCCGGATTTGCCGAAGACGGATATGAAGTGATAAAATCCATCCGATCAGGCCGGACCAAAAGTGCGGTCATAATAGGGGAAGATCCCATCGGGTCCGGGGCGATAGCGCCTGAAGAACTGGACGGCCTGGATGCACTGGTGGTGATGAGCCCGTTTATGACACCTACTGCCGCCCGGGCCGACGTGGTTTTTCCATCATCCACACCGCTGGAGACAAATGGAACCTATATAAGTGCGGACGGAAGAGCGGCTTCATTGAAGAAGGCAGCCGGACCCCCGGCCGGCAAGGATATAGGGGCAATACTGGAGGACTTGATCAACAGGCTGGATCCGCAGGTCCCGGCCTCGCTATTGGAACAAGCCCGAGCGGGGGTTTTGGAGGATGAGGTGTGGTCACAACCGGTTAAATTCAGCGCCGGTTTCGCGTTCGGGGACGGCCGGGCCAGGTTGGTGGTCCCCGCCGAAGGATCGTTGTTCCAACCTATCCGGGTGACCGACCCGGCCCTGATAAATTTTGAAAGATACGGGCGCATGAATCGTGGTGAGGCTTGATAAGCTATGAAGGACCGTCTGAAAAATGTCCCCCTGCAGCCAGGGGTGTACCTATACCGGGACAAGGAAGGCCGGGTGATATACGTCGGCAAGGCCCGGGTGCTGCGCAGCCGGATACGCTCCTATTTCCAAAACCCCGCCGGCATGGATCCCAAAGTACGGGCGATGATGGCCAAGGTCGGCGATTTTGATTATATAGTGACCGGAACCGAAGTGGAAGCCTTGATCCTGGAGAGCAATCTCATCAAAGCCTATCAGCCCCGTTACAATATCGATTTGAGGGACGACAAGAGCTACCCCTACCTTAAAATCACCGCCGAGAAATTTCCCCGGCTCTGTATCGTGCGGGAAAAGAAGGACCAGGTTTCCCGGTATTACGGACCCTATGCCGAAGTGGGACTATTGCGGGAGACTATCAAGCTCATAACCGGCATCTTCCCGCTGCGTACCTGCAAAAGTATGCGCAGCCACCGTCCTTGTCTCAACCACGACCTGGGTAAGTGTATAGCCCCCTGCACCGGGGCAGTGGAAACGGAGGAGTACCAGCGCCTGGTCGACGGAATAGTCTCCTATTTGGATGGCAATGGACAGCGGTTGGCCGAGCAGATCGCAGCGGAAATGAAGCAGGCGGCCGCCAACCTGGAGTTTGAAAAGGCGGCCCGGCTGCGGGACCAGGCCAGCGCGCTGAAGGTGTTGACCGAGAGACAAAAGGTTTGTACAGATAAACCGTACGATCTGGATATTGTGGGGATGATAGGCGGGGAACAGCATAAACTGATCCTGGTCTTCAAGCTCCGGGCCGGGAAGATAGTGGCCAAAGAGACATTCTGGCTAAAGCGGATGGTCGATGAAGCGGACGATGAGGTTCTAGAGTTTTTTATCAAACAGTATTATTCCGACAACCTGGATATACCCCCGGAAATACTGGTCAGCCTGCTTCCCCCCGAAACTGAATTGTTACAGAGTTGGCTGAGAGAAGTACACGGGTTGCGCTGCCGGATCTGGAAGCCGGAACGCGGCGAAAAACGGGGCCTGTTGGAGATGGTCATGGAAAACGCCCGTCTCTTGTGGGAAGAGAAGATGCTGGATGAAAGCAGAAACAGCCGAATCCTGCAAGAGCTGGCCCGTACCCTGGACCTGGAGGCCATTCCCCAGAGGATTGAGTGCTTCGATGTTTCCCACCTGGGTGGCGAAGAAACGGTGGCATCGATGGTGGTGGCCACATTGGGCCGGCCTGATAAAAAGGCGTACCGGCGCTTCAAGATCAAAGCCGAACAGAACAACGACACGGCATCCTTGAGTGAGGCCCTCCGTCGCCGCTTTGAAGAAGCCCGCCAGGGCAACCCCGCTTTTCTGCCCGAACCGGATCTTCTATTGATCGACGGCGGATTGGGGCAGGTCAATGCCGCCCGGATGGTCCTGGCGGATTTGGAGGTAGAGATTCCGGTACTGGGATTGGCCAAGAGAGAAGAGAGCCTTTTTTGGCCCGGCCGCCGCGACCCGTTACGCTTGTCCCGCCGGGATGAAGGGTTGCAGATGCTGCAGCGATTGCGGGATGAAGCCCATCGGTTTGCACTACAGTACAATCGCCAGCGGCGGGGCAGCAAGGCGATCCGTTCCGCATTGGATGATATAGAGGGGGTAGGACCGAAACGCAGGCAGGCGCTCTTGCTTCACTTCGGCTCGGTAGCCCGCATCAAGACCGCCAGCCGGGAGGAACTGGCTCAAGTGCCGGGGATGAACCAACCTACCGCCGAACGGATATACACCCATTTTCATAAATCTTGATGGCCAAGCCTGAAAAGCTTGGTTGTTTTTTAGGAGAATACCGGGAAAAATATTATTTCCCGGGAAATAATATCGAAATCGGGAGTGAAATTGATAGGATTTTATGGCGCAATTGCTTATTATAATACTAAGCGGATATCAGGGAAAAACTATTTAATAACAAGGAAAGGAGCGGGAGGCGATGCCAGGTTGGGTTTTGCGGTGGATTCTGAATATTCTAGCGATCATGCTTACGGCAGCCCTTTTACCCGGGTTTGAGGTCAGTGTATGGGGGGCTATTGTGGGGTCAATAGTGCTCGGCATAATCAATGCCGTTATCAGGCCCTTGTTGCTGATACTAACCCTGCCCTTGAACTTGGTTACCCTGGGCTTGTTTACCTTCGTGATAAACGGTTTGATGTTATGGCTGACCTCGGCTACCGTAAAGGGCTTCGATATCTATGGGTTTGGCTGGGCGATTTTGAGCGCCATCGTCTTAAGCTTATTCAGCTTTGTGATAAGCTTCTTTATTGAGGATAAGCTCTTCGATCTGGGGAGATAGACTATAGCGACAATATATGAAGCCGGGCTGCATGGCCCGGCTTCTTGATGGAGGGGAAAAAATATGGGGGCTATCGTTTGGTTTACCAACCTGCGGACCGGAAATACCAGCCTGCTGGATAAGGTAGCCAGGATGCTGAAAAAAACCGGTTTGAAAACGGTGATCGCTCCACGGGATTTGGTGGCGGTCAAATTACATTTCGGCGAAACCGGCAATATGGCCTATATCAGACCACCCTTCGTACGCCGGGTGGTAGAGATGGTCAAAGATAGTGGCGGGCGTCCTTTCCTTACCGACGCCAATACTCTTTATGTGGGGACCAGGGCCAACTCGGTGGACCACCTGGAGACCGCCATCCGCAATGGATTTGATTATGTGGTGGTGGGGGCGCCGCTGATAATCGCAGATGGCTTGACCGGCAAGGATTATGTCAAGGTGTCAATACCGGGCGAACACTTCAAAGAGGTCAACATCGGCAGTGCCGCCTATCACGCTGACGCCATGGTGGTAATGAGCCACTTCAAATGCCATGAACTTACCGGTTTTGGCGGAGCCATAAAAAATATCGGTATGGGCCTGGGCTCGCGCAGCGGTAAGCAGCAGATGCATTCGGACGTGTTGCCGAGAGTAAAGGATGATAAATGCACCGGCTGCGCCAAATGTACGGAATGGTGCCCGGCCGATGCCATAGAGATGCAGCCCTGGGAAGGGAATAAAAAGGGCCAGAAGGCATATATTCTCGATAAGAAGTGCTGGGGGTGCGGCGAGTGTGCGGTAACCTGCCTGTTCGATGCGGTTAGGATCAGCTGGCGCACCACTCCCGAGGCTGCCCAGGAAAAAATGGCCGAGTATGCTTTGGGTGCTGTTCAAGGCAAGGCCGGCAAAGTCATATATATCTCTTTTGTAATGAATGTCAGCCCTGATTGTGATTGCTTCGGTCATAATGATCATCCCATCGTCCAGGATATCGGTATCCTCTCATCTTTAGATCCGGTGGCGCTTGATAAGGCTTGCTACGACCTGGTCAATGCCCAGCCGGCTCTGCCCGGCTCGGTTATAGAAGGCTGCATCACAGGGGAAGATAAGTTTCAAATGGTTCACCCCGGTATGGATCCCCTGGTACAGCTTCAACATGCCGAAAAAATTGGATTGGGAAATATGCAATACGAACTTAGGAAGATTTAGAAAGGCGGTGCTCCTTGGTGACCAAAGAAAAGATGGCCTCGTACTTGTGGAACTTGCCGGAACAGTTTGCCGCCATGCTCCAACAAGGCGTCCAACTGCCCCCGAAATATAAGCGGGAATATCGCAATATAATGGTGACCGGGCTAGGCGGATCAGCCATTGGCGGGGACATACTGCGTACCTACTCACAGATCCGGGCGGCTATCCCGATTATGGTAAATCGGGATTACGATATCCCCGCGTTCATCGATGACCATAGCCTGGTCCTGGCAGTCAGTTACTCGGGCAATACCGAGGAGACACTCAGTGCTTACCGCCGGGCACAGGAGCAGGGAGCGACCCTGATAGCCGTCACCAGTGGAGGCAAACTAGCCGAATTGGCCCATGCCGATGGCGCTACGGTGGTAAACATCCCGGGAGGATTGTCGCCACGGGCGGCAACCGGCTATCTGTTTGCTCCTCTGGCTCTGATCCTTCAAGAATTGGATATCATGGCCGGGGTGGATGAGGATCTGCAGGAAGTCGGTGCGGTTCTGCAGGCTATGCGACAGGAGATCGGCCCCGATGTTACCCTGGAAGAAAATCGGGCCCGGCAGATAGCCCGGGATTTGAGGGGACGCCTGCCGTTAATCTGGGGCAGTACCGGTCATTCCGAAATCGCCGCCCTGCGCTGGAAGGCTCAGATCAATGAGAATGCCAAATGTCCGGTATTCTGCAATTACTTCCCGGAACTGAACCATAATGAGATAGTCGGTTTTGAAGTTCCGGGAGAAATTCTTTCATATATAGTAGTAGTCATGCTGCGGGACCCCGGGGATCATATCCAGGTTCATAAGCGCATGGATATCAGCAAACGGATAATCAGTGATAAGGTGGCCGGGGTACTGGAGGTGGAAAGCCGGGGGCAGGGATTCCTGGCCCGGTTATATTCATTGGCATACCTGGGTGATTACGTAAGCTTCTACCTGGCCGAGGAGTATGGTGTAAATCCGACCCCGGTAGAAGTCATAGATTTCCTGAAGAATGAATTGAACCGGTGATTTGTCGGGGAATGAGCCTGTTATCCTTATGGTTTCTGCTATAATAGAGTTTGGAATAGACTTGTTGGGTAGCAGGGGCCGCAGGACCTTATCCTGATGGGGAGAAAGGGAGTATAGGGGCAGTGAGTGAAGATAACCAAAATCTGCACGTAGTGATAATAACCGGGTTGTCCGGAGCCGGAAAGACCCAGACTATCAACTGCCTGGAAGATATGGACTACTACTGCGTGGATAATATGCCCCCGGCTCTGCTGAGAAAATTTATCGAACTTAGCATGCAATCCGAAGGCAGAATCAACAAAGTGGCCCTGGTCATCGATGTTCGCGGCGGGGATTTCTTCCACAACCTTTCCCAGGCCCTGAACGAGCTCGTAGAGAGCCAGATTGCGTATGAGATACTTTTCCTGGAAGCGTCCGACGAGGTACTGGTGAGGAGATTCAAGGAATCGCGCCGCCGCCACCCCCTGGCGCCCCAGGACCGCTTGCTGGATGCCATCCGTATGGAACGCAACATTTTGGAGGAACTTAGAGGCAAGGCCAATGTCATCCTGGACACCTCCAATACCACGCCCCGCCAGCTTAAAGAAAAGCTGAACGATCTATACAGTGAGCGAGAGACCGGCAATTTTGCCATCCATGTGGTTTCCTTTGGCTATAAGATGGGCATCCCATTGGATTGCGACATCATGATGGACGTCAGGTTTCTTCCCAACCCGTTTTATGATCCGGAGATGACTACCCAGACCGGGGTGGATGATGAGGTGATCGACTACGTCATGCAGTCGCCTATCACCAAATCATTTGTGCGAAGATTCATGAATCTCCTGAAGTTTTTGATACCCCACTATATACAGGAAGGTAAGACCAACCTGGCCATCTCTATAGGTTGTACCGGGGGACAACATCGTTCCGTGGTTTTGACCAACTACCTGGGTAAGCAACTGACCAAACTGGGTTACAATGTGATGGTCAGGCACCGGGATTTGGCGCGTTATAAGAAGGATACCTGATGAGTTTTTCCAATGACGTCAGAAATGAACTGGCCCGGATCATACCGGAGAAGAAATGCTGCCAGAGGGCTGAGCTCACCGCGCTGTTGGCAATGCGGGCCCATATCAAGCCCAACCGGGATGAAGTTCCGACGCTTTATACCACCATGGAGAATGCCGCCCAGGCGCGCAAGGTATATACACTGTTAAAAGAAACCTTCGGGCTGTCTTCATCGGTTCACATCCTGCAAAAGAGACGGTTCAAAAAGTCCAGGATATACCTGGTAGAAACCCGAATCGACAGCCCGGAGGGCTCTGCCCTGCTTCGCGAAATGGGGCAGTCGGAGTCGGGGATCAAACGGCAGGTGAACTGGATGGCGATCAGGAAGAGTTGCTGCAAACGCTCGTTTCTGCGGGGTGTATTTATCAGCAGCGGTTTCATCAATCGCCCCGAGGCTAATTACCACCTGGAAATGGTATTCAACGATTCCCGGATGGCCGCCGAGGTGCAGAAGATCATGAATAAATTGGGTTTGGATGCTCGCTTGACAGAGCGCAAGAACAACCTGTTAATATATATTAAGGAAAGCGAGAAAATCGTCGATTTTCTTCGTTTGGTCGAGGCCAGCACGGCTCTGCTTGATTTCGAAAATGTACGGATCATCAAATCCATGCGTAACCAGGTCAACCGCCAGGTAAACTGTGAGACCGCCAACCTGGCCAAGACGGTTGATGCTTCGGTCCGACAGGTTGAGATGATCGAAAAAATATTGGCTCATACCGGGGTCAAAGGCATACCCCCCAATTTACGGGAACTGGCTATGCTGCGGGTAGACTACCCTCATAGTACCCTAAGGGAATTGGGTCTGATGCTGGAGCCACCCCTCACCAAATCGGGAGTAGCCTACCGTATGGCCAAACTGGAACAGATTGCAGATACAATTGATGAATCCATAGGATGAGGTTTAAACATGCGGATCACCCATGACATTTTCCTGGAACAACAGCAAAAATTGGTTATGACCCCTGAATTGCGGTTGGCTATTGCTATTCTGCAGATGTCGACCATGGAGTTGGAGGAATTAGCCCAAAAAGAGTTGGAGGAGAATCCCTTGTTGGATGTGCTCGAGACTGAAGAATCCGGCGGGGATAGTGCCCCTGAAACCGCCGGGAACGATGACAAGAGCGAGCCGGAACCGGCCACCAGCATGGAGGAATGGGCCGATTATTACCATGACCGGGATATAGGTATCACCGCTGGCGATAGCGAAACCTGGTCCTATGACAATTTCCTCACCAAGCGGCCTACCTTGTATGAACATCTGCAGTTTCAACTCCGCTTGGCCTGTAAAGAAACCGAAGACTGGGAAATCGGCTTGTATATAATCGGCAACATCGACGACAACGGTTATCTGTGCGTCAGCCGGGACGAAATAGCGGCCCAAACCAGGACTTCTCCGGAACGAGTGGACCGGGTCCTAAGTTTGGTACAATCCTTCCATCCCCATGGAGTCGGTGCGTCCACCCTGCAAGAATCCCTCATAATTCAACTGCGCTACTTTGGTAAAGAAGATCCCCTGGCGGAAAAGATAATCCATCAATACCTCGACGATCTGGCCCAGGGAAGGCTGGCCAAAATCGCTCAATCATTGGGTGCCACCGTCCAGCAAGTACAGAGAGCCTGTGACATAATTCGCACCCTCGATCCCAAACCAGGTCTGCAGTATAGTTCCGGTGATGAAATCAAATACATCATCCCGGATGCGATCGTAGAAAAAATAGAAGGCGAATATGTGGTGGTGCTTAACGATAGTGCCTCCCCCCGTCTGGTGGTAAACCAACTGTATGAAAGCATGATGCGCAAACCTGGTCAATTCACCGACGAGGCCCGGAAGTATCTCGGCGATAAAATGAACTCAGCGATATGGCTGATCCGCAGCATCGAGCAGCGCCGCCGGACCCTGGACAAGGTTATTCGCTGCATCGTTGATATACAGACCGATTTCCTGGACCGCGGTATCAAATATCTTAAACCACTGACCCTGAAACAGGTGGCGGACCTGATAGACGTACATGAATCGACGGTCAGTCGGGCTACTTCCAACAAATACATCCAGACGCCGCAGGGGCTTTTTGAACTCAAATTCTTTTTTGGCAGCGGGGTCAGTTCCAATATGGGCAGCGATAAGATCTCAGCCAAAAGTATAAAGAGGATGCTGGAGGAGATAATAACCGGGGAGGATCCCATCCGCCCCATCAGCGACCAGGCCATCGTGGCCAAACTGCAGGACAAGGGGATCGACATTTCACGGCGGACAGTGGCCAAATACCGGCTGGAAATGGGTATTCTTTCAACCTCAGCCCGTAAGAGGTATTAGCACATTTTAGCAAATGTGCTATAATAATTTACGAAGAATATGTTTTGGTAATGGTGTAATTTCACTGGGACAAATTTGTCCCTTTAATTAATATTTAGTCCAGGGGATTATTACATGGATAAGTTGTTTTCATTGATTGAGCGATTTGCCCCGGAAGTGATGGAGATACTGACGGACCGCTATCAGATCTTAAGGCAGGTTCTATATCACCAGCCCATCGGGCGCCGCCAGCTTGGGCTTAACGTAGGCCAGACCGAGAGAACGGTGCGCACCGAAATCGATCTGCTGAAAAGCCGGGGAGCCTTGCAGACCACTCCGGCGGGGATCATGCTTACCGCCTACGGAGAAGAGATGCTGCGGGAAATAGACGAATACGTACCATGGTTACTAAATATCCAAACCCTGGCCGAACGGCTGAAGGAACGATTCCATCTCGACGAAGTCATTATAGTCCCGGGTGATTCTTTTCAGAATGAATTTATCAAGCACGACCTTGGCCGGGCCGGAGCCGAATTCCTGTTAAAGAAGCTCCATCCCCCATGTATCCTGGCAGTGACCGGGGGCACTACCCTGGCTCAGGTGGCAGATAATATGCGGGAAGGGGTTAACCTCCACCAGGTTTGTGTAGTGCCGGCCCGGGGAGGATTGGGCGAAAAAGTCGAGCAGCAGGCCGGCAACATCGCAGCCAAGATAGCCGATCGCATAGGAGGACAATATCGACTCCTTCATATTCCCGAAATCCTTGAGGAGAGTACGGCCGCAGCCCTGAAAAAAGACATGCATATAAGCGAAGTGGTCAAGACCATAAAATCTGCCGATATTCTCATGCACGGGATCGGGCCAGCCATCGACATGGCCATTAAACGCGAATTATCACCCGCTGAAGTGGAATACCTGCAAAAAAATGAGGCCATGGGTGAAGCGCTTCGATATTATTACGACCGGAGGGGCAAAATAATATTCGAGATTCCCGGCATCGGCCTGGAACGCGAGGATTTGAGCAACATACCCTTGATCGCGGCTATCGCGGGCGGCAGCAATAAGGCGCACGCGATTAAAGCAGTCTTGAAAAACGGTATCGAGAAGGTGCTGATAACGGACGAGGGCGCAGCCCAACAAATTATTTATGGAAAGGATGATGATTGTTAATGGCATTTAAACTCGCTATCAATGGTTTCGGCCGCATTGGTCGATTGGTGGCCCGCGCCGCCATGACCAGGGACGATCTGGAACTGGTGGCTGTAAATGATCTGGGAGATCCCAGGGGGGGCGCGCATTTATTCAAATATGATTCTATCCATGGTACGTTCCCCGGAGATGTAGTCGTAAAGGGTGATGTGATATCTGCATCCGGCAAACGCTTCCGGTATCTGGCGGAGAAAGAGCCGGAGAAATTACCCTGGAAGGACCTTGGGGTGCAGATCGTGGTAGAGGGCACCGGCCGGTTCAGGAGTCGTGATAAGGCCTCCAAACATTTAAAAGCCGGAGCCGCCAAGGTGATCATAACCGCACCGGGGGAGAACGTGGATCTTACCGTGGTTATGGGGGTCAATAACGACAGATACAATCCCGCCGATCATCACATCCTCTCCAATGCATCCTGCACTACCAACTGTCTGGCCCCGGTTGCCAAGGTACTGGTAAAGGAATTCGGGATCGTCAAAGGGATGATGAACACCATCCATTCATACACCAATGATCAACGGGTTTTGGATCTCGAGCACGATGACCTGCGCCGGGCTCGTGCCGCTGCTCTATCCATGATTCCCACCACTACAGGGGCGGCCAGTGCCATCGGTCTGGTTATTCCGGAATTGGACGGCAAACTCGATGGTTTATCCATCCGGGTACCGACCCCCAATGTATCCTTGCTGGATTTGACGGTAGAGCTGGAAAAAAGCACCGCCGTCTCAGCTATCAATGAGGCCTATAAAAATGCCGCGGCTACCTATCTTAAAGGGATATTGAAATATACCGAGGTTCCGCTGGTCTCACACGACTATAACGACGAAGTGCATTCTGCCGTAGTCGATGGTTTATTGACCATGATGATGGGCGACAGAATGGCCAAAGTTATCGCCTGGTACGACAATGAATGGGCTTATTCCCTGAGGGTGCTGGATCTGGCCGCCTATATCGCCGCGCGGGGCATATAACTGAGCCGTCCGGATGAGGTCTTTAAATTCTGAATATATTTGTGCTGGTTAACCAAAACCGGAGGAGGACGCTGAATGAGAACTATCAGGGATATAGATCCCAGTGACAAGCGGGTATTGATGAGGGTTGATTTCAATGTACCTATGGATGATGATGGTAAAATTATCGATGATACCAAGATGACCGCAGCTATCCCGACCATAACCTACCTGCTGGAGCGCGGGGCGCGCCTGGTATTGATGAGTCATCTCGGTCGTCCCAAAGCGAAACCGGATCCGGCTTTCAGTCTTAGACCGGTTGCGGTGCGTTTAGGGGAACTGCTGAAGAAAGAGGTTATGATGGCCGATGACTGTGTGGGGCCAGCAGTCGAAGCGTTGGCCGCCGCATTGGGTCCGGGACAGGTTATGATGCTGGAGAATGTCCGCTTTCATGGCGGCGAGGAAAAAAATGATCCCGAATTTTCCAGACAACTGGCCCGGCTGGGTGATGTTTTCGTAAACGATGCCTTTGGAAGTGCCCACCGGGCTCACTCCTCCACCGTCGGTGTAGCAGATTACCTGCCGTCTTATGCCGGTTTCCTGCTGGAGACGGAAGTAAAGATGCTCAGAAAGGTACTCGAGTACCCCCAGCCTCCCCGGATGGCCATATTGGGAGGGGCCAAGGTAAAGGACAAACTGGGGTTAATCAGGAACCTGCTGAACAAATTCGACATCCTGCTGGTAGCCGGAGGAATCGGTAACACCTTTCTGGCCGCCCGAGGTATGAAGGTAGGCGAATCATTGCACGAACCCGAGTTTTTGGCGGAGTGCCGTGAAATCCTGGAGATGGCTGATAATAAGCACAAGCATATTTTAATGCCGGTGGATGTGGTGGTGACCGATAAAATATCCGCGCAATCCCAGACCAATATTGTCGATATCGACGCCATGCCCCAGGATATGATGATCGCAGATATCGGCCCCAAGACTGTCAAGGGTTTTGCCATGGCTATCGGGAAAGCCAAAACCATTATTTGGAATGGACCGGTTGGGGTTTACGAGTACCCCCAGTTTGCCCACGGTACTGAAGCCATCGCCAAAGCGATAGCCTTTTCAGAAGCGGTGAGCGTGATCGGCGGAGGAGATTCGGCGGCGGCTATACAAAAACTGGGTTTGGAGAAATACATCACCCATATTTCCACCGGGGGCGGTGCTACGCTGGAATTCCTGGAGGGGATCGAATTACCCGGGGTTAAGATTTGCGAATAGAGGGAAAGGTTTTCAAAATGAAAAGACTGCTGATTGCCGCCAATTGGAAAATGAATAAGACCGTTGGTGAGGCAGCCCGGTACATAGAGGATTTTGTGCCGAGGGTGGCGGGTTGGGATAAGGCGGAGACGGTGATCTGCCCCCCGTTTACATGTCTGCCTTATTTAAGCGAGGTTTTGCAGCATACCCATATCCATCTGGGGGCCCAGAATATATTTTGGGAAGCCAAGGGCGCATTTACCGGTGAGATTTCGGCAGCCATGCTGCTCGATTTGCACTGCCGGTACGTCATCGTCGGCCATTCGGAACGGCGGCAATTAATGGGCGAAAGTGATGAGGACGTCAATCGCAAACTTAAATCAGCCAGTAGTGCAGGGCTGACCCCCATCTTTTGCGTGGGCGAAACCCTGCCGGAGAGGGAAGGCGGCCGGGCCCGGGCGGTAGTCCAACGACAATTGGAGCAGGGCTTGCAAGGATTGGACATTCAGAACCTGGTGATTGCCTATGAACCGGTGTGGGCCATTGGGACCGGCCTGAACGCCAGTCCGGCGGATGCCCAGGATATGTGTGGATATATTAGGAACAGTCTGAGCGGGTCAAGAGGTCGGTCATGGGCAGCTTCGATACTCATCCTCTATGGTGGAAGCGTTACCGCCCAAAATATCCGGGATTTCGTGGAACAGCCGGATATAAACGGTGCCCTGGTAGGTGGGGCCAGTCTTGATCCTGAACAATTCGCCAGAATAGTGAGGTTGAATACGGATGCCTGAAAAGCCGATGGTGTTAATGATACTGGATGGTTGGGGTCAGCGTCGTCCATGTGAAGACAATGCCATCTCCTGTGCCAATCCGGTCCATTTTAATTGCCTGCAGGACAAATATCCGCATACCCTATTGGAGTGCTCGGGATATTCGGTAGGACTGCCCCGTGGCCAGATGGGCAATTCAGAAGTGGGCCATCTCAACATCGGTGCCGGCCGGATCGTCTATCAGGAAATAACCAGGATATGCCAGGCGATCGAGGATGGCTCCTTTTTTCGGAATCAGGAACTGATCAAAGCGGTACATCATGCCCGCCAACAGGGAGGCAGCGTGCACCTGATGGGTTTGGTTTCCGACGGGGGAGTACATAGCGATCTCAGCCACCTGTTCGCTTTATTGCAGCTCTGCAAAAATGAAGGGGCGGACAAGGTTTACGTACACGCGTTTCTGGACGGAAGGGATGTGGCTCCTCAGAGCGCCCTGAAGTATATCAATGCCCTGGAAGAAAAAATGAAGGAGTTGGAGGTCGGCAGTATCGCGACATTAGGCGGCCGGTTTTACGGTATGGACCGCGACAACCGCTGGGAAAGGATAGCGAAGGCCTACAACGCCATGGTATTGGGGGAGGGTCGCAAAGCGCCTTCAGCCCAGGCGGCCATAACGGCCAGTTATGAGGATCGTATAACCGATGAATTTATGGAGCCGGTAGTAATAGTGGACCACCAGGGCCAACCGATAGCTGCCATAAAGGATGGAGACAGCGTCATTTTCTTTAATTTCCGGGCTGACCGGGCTCGCCAGATCAGTCATTCCCTGGTGGATGAGCACCTGGAATACTTCCCGCGTCGGGTGTGGCCATCCATCCATTTCGTATGCATGACCCAGTATGATGTGGACCTTGAAGCTGCGGTGGCTTTCCGACCGCAGAACCTCACCAATACACTGGGGGAAGTATTATCGCAGCATGGGTTAAAGCAGCTGCGTATAGCCGAGACTGAGAAATATGCCCATCTCACTTTCTTCTTTAATGGCGGCGTGGAGGAGCCGGAACCGGGGGAGGAACGGATCCTGATCCCTTCACCCAAGATAGCCACCTATAACCTGCAGCCGGCGATGAGTGCTCGGGAAATCACCAGCCGAACGCTGGCGGAAATAGATCGGGATTACTACGATGTGGTTTTCATGAACTACGCCAATGCGGATATGGTAGGCCATACCGGAATTCTGGCGGCGGCGGTGGAAGCCATAAAGGTCCTGGATGAATGCCTGGCGCAGATAGCCGCCCGGGTGTTGAGCAAGGGCGGAATCCTGCTGATAACGGCCGACCATGGTAATGCTGAAATGATGGTGGGTGAGAGCGGCGTCCCCTTCACAGCTCATACCACCGGCAAAGTCCCCTTCATACTCGTTTCGGATGCGCACCAGGGCCGGCCCTTGAGGGAGGGGGGGTCTTTACGTGATATCGCCCCAACCCTGCTCAGCTTGCTGGGGATACCGATACCCGGCGAGATGACGGGTACCCCTTTGACCCAATTGTAGAGACTCTAGATTCAATAACTTTGGAAGGAGCAAGTTTGGATGAGTACTATTATTGACGTATTTGCCCGGGAGGTCCTTGATTCCAGGGGTAACCCCACCGTTGAGGTAGAGGTGGTGCTGGAGGATGGCAGTACCGGAGTGGCCATGGTACCTTCAGGAGCATCGACCGGTGCTCACGAGGCGGTCGAGTTGAGGGACGGCGACCCCAACCGTTATGGTGGCAAAGGAGTGCTGCAAGCGGTCAAGAATGTAAACGATATCATCGCCCCTGAAGTGATCGGCATGGATACCCTGCATCAGATCGACATCGATACCCTGATGATCGACCTGGACGGTACCCCCAACAAGGGCAAATTGGGCGCTAATGCCATACTGGGCGTGTCCCTGGCGGTCGCCCGGGCCGCGGCCGCCTATCTTAATATGCCTTTATACCAGTACATCGGCGGCCTAAATGCCAAGCAATTGCCGGTGCCGATAATGAACATTCTGAACGGGGGCAAACACGCCGACAATAATGTAGACATCCAGGAATTCATGGTTGTTCCCTGTGGTGCCCCCACCTTTGCGGAAGGCCTGCGTATGGGGGTTGAGGTTTACCATTCCCTCAAAAAGGTGCTGGCGGATAGGGGATTGGCCACATCAGTAGGGGATGAAGGGGGATTCGCGCCCAACCTGCCTTCCAATGAAGCCGCTCTCGATGTGATTATGGAGGCTATCGACAGGGCCGGCTATGCGGCCGGGACCGATATCTGTCTGGCGGTTGATGTAGCCGCCACCGAATTGTATAAGGACGGCAAGTACCACCTGGCCGGGAACAATCTGGTTCTCAACCCGGACGAGATGGTGGATTTCTACGAGCAGCTGACCCAGAAATATCCCTTGATTTCCATTGAAGACGGGCTGGCGGAAGATGATTGGGAGGGGTGGAAAAAGCTTACCGACCGCATCGGCGCCCGGGTGCAACTGGTGGGAGACGACCTATTTGTCACCAACTCACAGCGACTGGCGCAGGGGATTGAAGCGGGGGTCTGCAACAGCATCCTTATAAAGCTCAATCAGATCGGCACCCTGACCGAGACACTGGATACCATCGAACTGGCCAAGCGGCACGGTTACACCTGTGTGATCTCGCATCGCTCCGGTGAAACCGAGGATTCCACCATGGCCGATGTTGCAGTAGCGGTAAATGCCGGTCAGATCAAGAGCGGGGCCCCGGCCCGCACCGACCGGATTGCCAAGTACAACCGACTGCTGCGGATCGAGGAAGAGTTGGATATGTTCGCCATATACCCGGGGCGTAAGACCTTCTACAACCTGGAACGATAGTAAATCTTGAACAACCCGTTTATATTGTGTTACAATGTAATGCGGCTTTAGGGAAGATGACGAAAGGAGGTTCCAAAGGTGGTTAGGACGATATTTCTTATTCTGCAGTTCATCACTGCTCTGGGCTTAATCTTTACAGTCCTGATGCAAGAAGGCAAGAGTGCCGGATTGTCGGGAAGCATTGCCGGTGGAGCAGATATGATCTTCGGGAAGAAAAAGGGTGTAGATGAACTGTTCGCCAAGATAACAGCTTATCTGGCCGCCTTTTTTTTAATATTTACCATGATTGTCGCCATGCTGAGCTAAAAGGCAGGACGATGCAGGTAGTAAAAGCCTCGGGTTATCTTAATCCAAGCCTGGACGGGTTGCAGGAGCCAAATCCACCAGTTACTCTTATCAAACCCGGTTTAGCAACCGGTGGGCCGCAAGGCTACATATATAAGAGAATCTCACTGACAGTCTGAGGTAATAGTATGAATGCTATTGGAAGTAGCCTTCATACTATTATGATGCTGGGGATAAACAGCATCGAACAAGAAAACGATTATAAGGAAGTGAAATCGCCAATGAACCTTCAGTCCAACCGAATTCTGCAGCCGGTAATAGTCTTTATGGCGGCTCTGGCTATAGTGCTTCTGACTCCATCGCTGGCAGCCGCTGGTGAGGCCAACCTGGTCATTCCGGAGTTAAGCGCTGCCCAGAACAGCCTGCTTTATACAGGCATACTGGTGTGTGTACTGGGCATGTTCTTCGGATACTATCAATTTACCAGAGTTACTAAACTGA
>JBEHWJ010000009.1:0-43226 GCA_040217755.1 Syntrophomonadaceae bacterium
GACGGCTCGACAGCTGTCGGCGAGGAGGCGGGGGAATGCCCCTTCATGGAAGGCAATTGGCTGACCGACTGTGAGGCAGAGGAGCGGGAGGAAAAATTCCGGCAGGCAGTTCAGCAGTTGATCTCCAGATTATCCCCGGCGTCGCCTGCCAATACAGGTCAGGGGTTGACCGATAGTTCAAGTCAGGAGTTGACCGATAGATCAAGTCAGGAGTTGACCAATAGGTCAACCCCTGCACATGGTTCAGCCCCGGCTGGGCCGGACCTAGCCGCTCCGCTAAAGACAGTTATAAAGACAGATATAAAGACAGATATAAAGAAATTAAGAAAGAAAAAAGAATTCACTCCCGATATGCCGTCATACCAACTGTCATCATTGCTGTTGGAAAAGATAAAGGACAATATCCCCCATTTCAGAGAACCGAACCTGCAGGACTGGTCTCATGCCATGGACCTGTTATTGAGGATTGACAAGAAGGACGAGGAATTGGTCAGGGAGGTGATCCTGTTCAGCCAGGAGGATGACTTCTGGTTGACCAATATCCATAGTCCCCAGAAACTGAGGAAACATTTCTACCAGCTGGATATGCAGCGGAGGAGAAAGCGGGCCGGACCACGTGCGCCCAACACCAGGAGCGGCACTGATGATTGGCGCAACGAGAGCGAAGAGTATGAACAATTCTTCAAATGACACCGACCGGCGGATACAGGCGGTATGGGGTTATGTGGGCGTTCCCCCCAGCCTGGCCCATGCCACCCTGGACAATTACCGGCCCGGTTGCCCGGAGCAGCAGGAGGCTCTGGACAAATGCCGGGAGTTTGCCCGGCAAGGCCTGCAGAACATATCCCGGGGCCGGGGGCTGGTGCTCAAGGGCTCGGTGGGCACCGGCAAGAGCCACCTCAGCGTGGCCATGGTGCGCGCCATGATCGAAGCCAGCCCGGAACGATTCGGTAAACCCTTCAGCAGTTTACGGGTATTGGAGGATATCGAATACCCCGGCTGCCGCTGCTCCATGATCCCGGTATTCGACCTCTTGGAACGGCTGCGGGAATCATACAGCAGCCGGCGGCCCAAAACCGACCATGCCCAGCTGATCCGTCGCTGCAAGTTCGATGACCTGGTCATCCTGGACGACATCGGGGCCGAGAAGTCGACCGAATGGGTAGAGGAGCAGCTCTACGGGCTGATCGACCTCAGGTACCGTTTCCGGCGCTCCACCTTACTCACCACCAACTGCAGCCTGACTCAGCTGGAGGGGAAGATGGGGACAAGGGCCTTGTCCCGGATATTGGAGATGTGCGAGTGCATCGGGGTAGGGGGTGATGACTGGAGAAAAACCCACCGCTAATATTTACGACTTGAGAAAAGGAGGTCTGATTATGATAAAGGCGACTGGAGTTGTCAGGAAGTACCTCCTCCCAGCGGGCTTGGCGCTTGCCCGGGGGAGGTTACATCCTTCCAGGGGAATCAAATGTTTCTGATTATTACAAATATATCTAGCCTGTTAGTACGCCAGGGGACGGTTAAAGGGCAGGAAAAAACACCGGTGTGTGGAATTCAATTAGTACGAACAAGCCGTCTAGAGTTTCTTGAAGAAGGAGAGTGAAGCCGCATGAAAACCGAGCAGGAGTACCGGGACAGCATCAGAGCCATGAAACCAGTCGTATACGCATTTGGTGAGAAAGTTGAGCAGATTGTTGACCATCCGGCTTTTGCCCCGACACTTAACTCCATAGCCCTGACCTATAGGATGGCAAGGGAAACTGAGAACGAAAATCTTATGACGGTCAAATCCCCTTTCACCGGTAAACCGACCAACCGGTTTCTGCACATCTGCCAATCACCGGACGATTTATGTAAGAGAGGCGAACTGAGTAAATTTCTTACCCCGTTTCACGGCGCATGCATTGGAGCCCGCTGTGTCGGCACCGGAGCGCTGAATACCCTGTATGCCATCACCTATGAAATTGACAAAAAACATGGTACCGAATACCACGACCGCTTCGTAAATTTCCTGAAATACGTACAAGAAGAGGATCTGGTTACCAGCGGTATGGTTACCGACGCCAAAGGCGACCGCTCCCTTAGCCCCAGTCAGCAGGCGGATCCCGACGTCTACCTGCATATCGTGGAAAAACGGGAAGACGGGATTGTGGTCAGGGGCGCCAAAGCCCACCAGTCGGGTGCCGCCCTGGCCCACTACAACCTGGTGGTTCCTACTACGTCCATGAAGGAAAATGAGAAGGAGTATGCAGTAGCCTTCGCCGTCCCTCCAAATGCGCCCGGCATTGTTCACATAGCCGAAGCGCCGGCCCCCAATGCCCGCCGCTTGATGGACAGCGACGCCATGGATTTCGGGAATGCAGAATATGGCGTGCACGGATCGACCCTGGTGGTGTTTAATCATGTCTTCATTCCCAACGAGATGGTCTTTATGTGCGGTGAATATGAATTTGCCGGTACGATGGCGGTGACCTTCGGGACCTTCCAGCGTTTGGCCACGGCATGCTGCAAATCGGGCCATTGTGACCTGACTTACGGTGCGGCGGCGGTCGCTGCCGAGTATAACGGCGTTGACAAACTTGGTCACATCAAGGACAAAATCGTGGAGATGTCCTTCCAGTCGGCGCTGGCCTACGGAACCGCACTGGCCGCTGGTTATAAAGCCAAACAGCATCCCTCGGGCATCTTTATTCCGGACGAACTGCTGGTCAACGCCTCCAAGCTGCAGGCAGTGGAAGCCGTCTGGGCCGCGTCAAAGTGGGCGGTTGAAATCGTGGGCGGCATAGTATGCACTGCGCCTACCCAAAAAGACTTAGATAATCCGGAGATTGCGGAATATGTAGATAAGTATTTCAAAGGCAAGGCCGATGTATCAACCGAGAACCGGGTGCGGATAGCCCGATTGGTTGAATACCTCTGCGGACAGGGCTCGATCGTGCCCACGGAATCATCCCATGGTGGTGGACCGGCTGCGGTTCAGAGGTTAGGCATGCGCATGAATAACAACCTCAATTACCTTAAAGGCCGGGCCGAAAAAATGGCTGGCATAAAGAAATAGTTGAAGGGACACACCCCCCGCGCCAGATAGACTTTTCCAGCGGCGGGCATTGTGTCCCTTCTCCGCCTTAGAATCCAGAAGCCAAATCCTAGTCAATCTTATTAGCGCAGTTATGAACATAGCAATTGCGCAGGAAAGAGCTTAATCGCGGAGCAAATGGAGATATTTTTGTATCAAGACCACTAATAATATAGATAACAAACATTAATAGCCATAAATCAGCGATATCTATTTTAGGATTTCTTCAAGTGAATATTTATTTATTTTTTTATATAGCGCCGAGATGTGAAGGCCCAGCTTATCGGCAGCCAATTTTTTTGAACCGTTGGATGCTTTGAGCACTTCAAGTAGCTTGTTTTTTTCGCAAAGGTCCATGTACTCCTTCAAATCGACATCCTCAATAAAATCAAGTTGGCTATTTGATTCAGCTTGTGGATTTAATAGTTCGGAAATATGTTCCGGAGTAATAGATGAGCTTTCCTCCAAGCTTGCTATTAAAGCAGCTTGCTCTATAATATTTTCTAACTCTCTAACATTGCCTGGCCAGTCATAAGAATAAAAAGAGTGGAAGACATCAGGATGGATAGCATGTACTTCAACATTTTCTCTTTTAATATATTTCTTCAAGAACAATTTTGCTAATGATTGAATATCGTCTCTCCTCTCACGAAGCGGGGGGATGTTAAGCTCCATGACATTAAGACGATAGAATAGATCTTTCCTAAATGAACCTTCTTGTTGCATAGCCTTCAAGTCTTTGTTAGTAGCAGCTATTACCCTAATATCAATACTTATGGGATGTCTCTGATTGCCTAGTGGATCAACTTCTCTTTCCTGGAGCACAGTTAATAGTTTAGACTGCATAAATGGCGTCATTTCAGCGATCTCATCCAAAAAGATAGTCCCCCCATCTGCCAATAAGAACTTGCCTTTCTGTCCGCCCTTTCGTGCTCCTGTAAAGACTCCATCCTCAAAACCAAATAACTCTGCTTCAAGCAAATTTTCTGGAATTGCTGCGCAATTGACGCGGATAAATGGTCCATCCTTGCGTCTGCTAGCCGAGTGAATAGCTTTAGCGAACAAATCTTTTCCAGTTCCAGTTTCGCCGGTGATTAGAATAGTACTATAAGTCATGGCCATTTTTTGGGCTAGGTGTTTAACTTTTTGGAAATCCCTATTTTCACCGATGATCGAATCAAAACTATATAGTAGGTTCTCTTGTTGTCGTTGCAATTTTCTTGCTTCATCAGCTCGTCTTTGAAAATTGAGTATCATTTCAGTGAAACGATATGGTCCATTCATGTTCAAAAACATACTTCTACAAACCACTCCAATTATGCGACCACTCTTAATTACGGGGTGAGCTCGGCCTATGGAATCCTCCCCGTTGCATGTAAAAATATAGAAATCATCCGCTTGACCGCTTCTTAGAACCTTCATCGCATGAGTATAAGGTGTAATATCTTCAATATATCTTCCCATGACTTCTTCGCGGGAAAATCCTAAAGCAATTAAGTAGGTGTTGTTGACAAAAATTACACGGCCTCTAGAATCAGTTGCAATCACCGCTTGGTACGGATCATCGAAAAGATAATCGCGGACGCAAGTCATCGTTAAATCCTGTTCATCCAGCAAAACATGTCCCCTCCATTAAATTAATCTCGACATACAGTTCATGAGTATAAACGACTGAAACAACACACCCTCATTGGGATCGTTCTGTATTTATCATCTAATATCATCCCTATGTATTTGAGTCTATCATCCAAACCAGGTCAAATGAGCCTTGTGAAAACTTGATCTTATGAATCTCGTGCATTAAGAAATGGATTTTCCCCTGTAAATCTCCATCGATAGAATTAATTATTCATGTTTCTACTCTAAAAGAGCGGCCAAAATGCAGCCTCTTTCTCATTTCGGTACCCCCAATTTTTCTCCGACCGGATAATATAATCTTCGGTATAAAAATCAACAATGCCTATATACAGGCATTGTTGAGGTTGGCACGTAACGTGCGTTATTACAGGTCATGGAGAACATCATATTTTTCTAGGAGGTGAAATGAGGAATTCCCGGATTAATAACGCTGGAAGGGGTGCGCTAATGAAAGTGATTGGAGTCCTGGGTGCAGGAATAATGGGTAGTGGTATAGCACAGGTTATGGCAGAAGTAGGATACCAGGTAATAGTAAATGATATCTCAGACCAGATGTTGGATAAGGCAACCAAGGATATGCAGAAAAATTGGCAAAAGGCGGTTGATAAACAGAAAATAACAGCTGAGCAAATGACAGAATATTTAAATAAGGTGGTTTTCTCGAGCACTATCACCAGTCTAAAGGATGCCGATATGGTAATTGAGGCAGTTGCTGAGAATATGGCTTTGAAACAGTCAATTATGGCTCAGTTAGATGAAATTTGTGACAGTAAGACGATATTTGCATCCAACACCTCGACGCTTCCGGTAGCTGAAATAGCCTGTGCTACCAAAAGACCTGAACAGGTGGTGGGTATGCATTTTTTCAATCCCGTACCGTTGATGAAATTAGTCGAAATTGTCCAAGCAACGGCTACAGCGGATTCTACAGTTGAAGCAGTTAAACAAGTTGTCATAAATGTTAAGAAAGTTCCGGTAGTAGCCAAGGATACCCCTGGATTCATTGTTAACCGGGTTTTGACCCCTGCCATCATGGAGGCTATGACAGCTTTCGGCGATGGGGTTGCAAGTGCCGCAGACATTGACACCGCAATGAAACTCGGAGTCAACTGGCCCATCGGTCCCTTGGCACTGGCCGACATGATAGGCTTGGATACCCTTCTGAGTGGTTCGGAGACATTTGTGAGGGAATTCACAGATCAAAAATATCGCCCACCCCACGTACTTCGCCAGATGGTTCGAGCGAATCGACTAGGAATGAAAACGGGGAAGGGATTCTACGACTACGGCAAATAGTGAGGTGAGAATATGGAGTACAAAAATCTGATTTACACCAAGGAACAAGGGCTAGGAGTCCTGATTCTGAATCGCCCCAAAGCGTTCAATGCTCTCAACAAAGAATTGATCGATGAACTCAACCAATTACTGGCCATTTTGGAAGCGGACAACAAATTAGGGGCATTGATTATCACCGGAGGAAACAAAGTCTTTGCAGCCGGTGGCGATGTAGGAGGAATGCTCAATGCAAATACGTTAGATATATATTTCTATAGCCAAAAGATCAACCAAGCATTTGATCGACTAGAAGCCTTGGCTTGTCCAACTATTGCAGCTATAAACGGACCCGCGCTGGGTGGTGGTTGCGAACTGGCTATGTGCTGTGACTTCCGTATAGCCGGCGAGAAATCGCTCTTTGGTCAACCAGAGATATCTCTAGGTATTCTACCCGGTGCGGGTGGAACCCAGCGACTGGCTAAGCTGGTAGGCATATCACGGGCGAAAGAAATGATTTTTATGGGAGCTCCCATTAAAGCCCAACAGGCTTTGAACATTGGACTCATCAACCAAGTGGTTGCTGATGAAGAAGTATTAGATGAAGCAAAAAAAATGGCCGCTCGGCTTTTGGAGAAACCTGGCATCGCCTTAAGGTTTGCTAAGGAAGCCATTAATACCGGGGTTAATATGGATGCCAATGCAGGCAAGGTTTTAGAGAAGGCCCGCTTTGCCATGGTATTTTCTACCCATGATCAAAAAGAAGGCATGAAAGCATTTAATGAAAAAAGGGCCCCGAAATTTTCGAATGATTAGGAATTGAGAGGAGAGGGATTATGAGAGAAGTAGTAATGGTGAGTGGGGCACGTACCCCCATCGGTGATTTTTTGGGGATACTTTCCAAGTTCTCAGCAGTTCAACTGGGAACGTTCGCTGCGGCTGATGCAATTAGGAGAGCCGGTATCGATCCTAAAGAGATCGATAATGTTACCGGTGGCCATTGTATATCTGCCGGCACCGGGGGAAATGCTGCACGACAAATACAGGGCAGATTGGGCGTTCCCTGGAAGGCGCCTGGAATGACACTTCATCAAGCTTGCGCCTCGTCAATGCGGGCATTGGAGATTGCTGCAGCTGACATTATGCTGGGCAGATCCGAAACCGCATTGATAATAGGGATGGAGAGTATGTCTCAATCGCCTTATATTCTGAAGAAAGCCAGACTGGGATATCGTATGGGTGATGGTAACGATGGCCCACTTGATGAATTAACCAGCGGCACATTGATTTGTCCCATATATGGTCATCATATGGGAGTAACCGCCGAGAACATAGCCGAGAAATATGGAATTAGCCGCGAGGATCAGGATGCGCTTGCTTTCTTGAGTCAACAGAGAGCTAGTGCAGCTACTAAAAACGGAATCTGGAGACAAGAGATTACACCCGTTGAAGTGAAGACCAAAAAAGGCCCCAAAATTATTGATTTTGATGAGCATGTGAGAGATGATATCACACTGGAAGGCCTAGCTAAATTGCAACCAGCTTTTAAAAAAGGCGGGACGGTAACCCCGGGCAATGCTTCGGGTCTTAATGACGGGGCAGCAGCGGCCATAATCATGAGCAGGGAAAAAGCTCATAGCTTGGGATTAAAGCCCATATGTAAGATTAGTGCAATTACTTCATACGGTGTTGAGCCAGAAATCATGGGTATAGGGCCGGTTTACGCCATTCCCAAAGCCTTGAAATTGGCCGGCTATGAGTTGAACGATGTTGACTATTATGAAATCAATGAGGCTTTTGCAGCGCAATGTTTAGCTGTACAAAGTGAACTAAAAATAGAAACAGACAAACTGAACGCTAACGGTTCAGGTATATCTTTAGGCCATCCGGTAGGAATGACAGGCGTTCGCTTAATAATATCGTTGGCGAATGAATTGAATAGGCGCGGTGGAAAAGTGGGTGTGGCCTCGCTGTGCGCGGGCATGGGCCCAGCAGGAGCCGCTGTAATAGAAGCAATTTAAGCATTACGTGAGGAGGGTTTAAGATGGCGAAATCTTATCTTGATGAGTATAGAAGCAAGGTGATAACGGCTGACCAAGCAGCAGCTATGGTTAAGAATGGAGATTGGGTGCATTACTGTCATCTAAGCGGTAAGCCAGTTGAATTTGATGAGGCTTTAGCTAAGCGGGTCCCTGAACTATATGATGTAAAGCTAAAGGGGGCGGTAACCATCCCCCCGGCTCCGTTGGCTGTGTTGGCAGATCCCAAGCGGGAGCATGTGTCATGGCACGCTGGCCATTTTGCTGCCATAGATCGCAAGTTTCAGGAAATGGGCAACGCTTATTATATCCCCTGGAACTTTCACGATGCTTCTCGATATATAAATGAATCGTTTACGATGAATGTTTACGTTACACAGGCCAGACCTATGGATGAGCACGGTTATTTCAACCTTAGTATCCAGGCTTGTTTTGCTATTGATGAAGTTGAAAAGGCCGACATAGTTATCATCGAAACCAATGATAAACTCCCTCATTGTTGTGGCGGTTATGGGGAATGTGTCCATATCTCAAAGGTGGATTACATTATAGAAGGGAAAAACATCGCCCCGGTTGCTACACCAGAAGAAACTCCACCCGCCTCCGCAGAAGAACGTAAAATTGCAGAATATATTGTTGAGGAGATGGAAGACGGCTGTTGTCTTCAGCTAGGGATCGGGGCATTTCCCAATTATATTGGCACCGTAATTGGTGAAGGTGATTTTAAAAATCTAGGCGTCCATTCGGAATTGTTCGCGGATTGTTATGTAGACTTGATCGAAAAAGGTATGGTCGACAACAGTAATAAAGGCCTTAATCGGAATAAGTCGGTATATGCCTTTGCACTTGGGAAACAAAGCACCTATGACTTCATCCACTTTAATCCCAGTTTAGCAATTTATGATGTGTCTTGGTGTAATCGACCAGATGTGATAGCGGCCAATCCCAAGATGCGGTCAATTAACAATTGTATCGGAGTAGACCTTTACGCTCAAGTAGCTTCAGAAGCGTGGGGATTTAGGCAGATTTCCGGAACTGGTGGACAGGCTGACTTTGTCAGGGGGGCTTATGATTCTCCCGGTGGGAAATCATTCTTATGCTTCACTTCAACCAAGAGGAGGCCAGATGGATCTGTGGTTTCCAATGTACTGCCAACTCTTCCTGCTGGTACGATAGTGACTATACCTCGCTACCAAGTGAACTATCTAGTGACTGAATATGGCAAGGTCTTCATTAAAGGTTTCTCAACCTGGCAGATAGCAGAAAAAATGGTGTCTATAGCTCATCCCGATTTCAGAGACGACTTGATTAAGGAAGCTGACAAAATGAAGATTTGGCGTAGGAGCAGTAAGATCGTCTAAAACCGGCTTACAGCAAAGGGCCGCAAAGAAACACGGGCATTGCCAATGGTTTCATTTAGATCGTAGGCTGCCTGGAACAAGTTTAGCGAATATCAAGGGAGGAATAGGATTATGCCAGCTACCAACTACATTTTCGATACAAGAGAAATTAAGTTTATAGTCAAAGAATGGCTCGACACCGATCAACTATTAGCTTGTGACGAATACAAGGAATACTATACCAAAGAAGACATTGATACCTTTATCGATGTCGCCTATAAAATTGCTCGGGATGTTGTCGCTCCCACGAACAACGAGGCAGATAACATTGGTGTCACCTTCAAGGACGGCAAGGTACATGTTCCTGAAGCCATGAAGAAAGCTTTTAAAGTTGTTAGTGAAGCAGGCATGGCAGCAGCTGGATTCAATTACTCTGAAGAAGGACATCTACCACGCCTGTTCCAACTCTGCCAAAATGAAATTCTTACTTCGGCATCTGGAGCTTTGCTCATGTACTGGATATTAGGGGGATCTGTAGGTGATGTTATTGAGCAGTTCGGAAGCGAAGAACTCAAGGCCAAAACTCTGCCGAAGCTATTTTCGGATCAGTGGGGCGGATCGATGAATCTCACCGAACCTAGTGCAGGATCCGACCTCGGAGCTACTGCTGCCAAGGCATTCCCCACTAGTAATCCTGGATTGTACAAAATAAAGGGCAATAAGATCTTCATTACCTCTGGGGATGGAGATCTATACGAAAACATTATCCATATGGTTTTAGCTAGAGTTGAAGGGGCACGCGATGGTACTGCCGGACTGTCCCTCTTTGCAGTGCCTAAGTACCGATTCGACGATCAAGGCAATATAACCGAATGGAACGATGTTACCACGGTTGGCATAGAACACAAAATGGGTCTTCACGGCTCTGCGACGTGTTCTTTAGCCTACGGCGAAAACGACGATTGCTATGGTTGGTTATGCGGTGATCCACCTAACGAAAAAGGAGTTGCGGCTGGAATGTCGCAGATGTTTGTGCTGATGAATGAGTCCCGCCTCAGCACCGGCTTGATGGCATTATCCGTTACCGAACAAGCATACTATAACGCACGTGAATATGCCAAAATCCGGGTTCAGGGCGCAAAAATGACTGATCCTAAAGGACCGCGGGTACCGATAATTGAACATGAGGATGTTAAAAGGATGCTGCTCCATCAAAAAGCATGTCTTGATGCTATGAGAGCGCTGCTCTATAAAGCATATTTCTACACCGATTTATCCCTCGCTTCAAATAAACCGGAAGAGAAGGAATGGGCAGATGATATGTTCATGATACTAAATCCCCTGGTCAAAGCCTATATTAGCGATATGGGATGGATCCTGTGTGGAGAGGCGATTCAGTGTTACGGAGGTTATGGTTTTATCGAAGAATATCCGGTAGCCCAGCTGGCACGCGACGTTAAAATATACTCAATCTGGGAAGGAACTAATTATATCCAATCTATGGATCTGGTGGGCCGTAAATTTAGTATGAAAAAAGGAGCTCCCTTCCAAATGTGGAGGGACGAAATCAAGACATTTATTGATAACCACTTGCTGGAAGAGAGTTTCGTTGCTGAAATGAGTGTTCTATCGGATGCCTATAATGCATTTTCAGACATTGTTAAGATGCTGTCTGATAAGGTTACAGAAGGCAAAATCAGTTATCAGGGAGTATGGGCTACAAGGGTCATGACTGCCACAGCTATGGTGTACTGTGCCAAGTTAATCCTTGAACAAGGAATACTCGCGCAAAAGAAACTGGCAAAACTGGGTGAGGACCATTATGATGCCAACTTCTATAAAGGCAAGATTGCCAGCGCAAGATTTTACCTGATGAATGAGGTCCCCAATATTTTCGCGATCCAACGGGTTCTGCAAATCGGTGATTCCTCGGTTGCTGGTATCACAACGGAACAGTTCGGTTAATGATGTAGGCTAACCATTTTACAGGTGTCCGAACTCTCTATCCATATCTAGTTTCTTACCTCCTTGGCCATGACCGAAGGTAAGGTAAGAAACGACAAAAGTCCCAAATGCTTACTACGGGCAACCAGCAATTTGAAAGAGGAGGGAAACAGAATGGATCAAACCGTAAAAAATATTGGGTGGCGAGTAACAGCATTCGCTATATTAGTAAATCTGGCCAGTGGATTCATCTACGCATGGAGCGTTTGGGCGGCAGCCCTTATAAAGGAGATGGGTTTTACAAAGACTGAAGCGATGCTTCCCTACACAGTAGCTCTAGCTATGCTTGCATTAATGATGATACCAGGTGGTAAATTGTTTGATAAATACGGGCCCCGGGTTGTAGCTACTCTGGGTGGTATACTCATAATTTTCGGCATGATTATGACGTCGATGCAAACAACTGTAACGGGATTGGTACTGTGGTTTGGATTAGTTGTTGGGACTGGGGCCGGTATCCCATATGGAGTCACAATTCCCTCGGCTGTGGGGTGGTTTCCTCCGGCCAAACGCGGATTGGTATCCGGTTTAGTAGTGGCTGGTCTTGGACTAGCCGCAGCTTATGCTGCCCCTCTGGCGCAAGCAATTATTAATGCTGTAGGCGTTAGACAGACATTTCTGATCTATGGAATAGTGTTTGGGGCTCTAGTCATATTATTTGGACAGTTCCTGCGTCTGCCCCCTGCAGGTTATGTTCCGCCTGGAACTCCGGCAGCCGCTCCAGGTGCTCCTTCTGCCCAGGAGTTTGCCCCTTCGCAGATGGCTAGCACCCCTCAATTTTGGTCAATCTGGATCATGTATTGTTTCGGTGCTATAGCCGGGCTCATGGTGATCGGACATATAGCGATTATAGCGAATGTACAAGCTCATATTAAGTGGGGATTTGCATTGGTGGCAATATTGGCAGTTTTTAATTCGGGCGGCAGAATAGTTGGGGGATTTTTGTCGGACCGAATTGGACGCAACCTAACCTTGACGTTGATGTTTGCAATTCAAGCCGCCAATATGTTGATATTCAGGAATTACACTAGCATGACATCCTTAGCAATCGGCGTCTGTGTAACGGGTATCGCATACGGCGCGCTTCTGGCTATCTTTCCGGCACTAACCTATGACTATTTCGGAATGAAGAACCGGGGGATGAATTACGGTCTAGTCTTTTCGGCATTTGGAGTAGCTGGTATAATCGGGCCGATTGCAGCCGGTAAAATTGTAGATGCTACCGGGACTTACAACACGGCATATTTAGCAGCTGCGGTCATTCTAGTAATAGCTGCAATTATGGCCCAGTTTCTTAAACCTCCCAAATCCGTTTAGAAGAGCGTAAGACGCATCTATCAATAGATAACGATGCCCATTCTCCTTCCTGACATAGGGGCGATGGTAAATGCTATCGCCCCCTTTTTTCAAACCTGTGTTGGGTAAAACTGGGGGGCGAATGATTATATTTCTCAAACAGAAAAGCATGGCAACTGAAAAAAGAAATCCGATAAGAATTAGAAACAGAGGTTAAAACCTACACTACTTGAAAGGGGGAAGCGGTAAGTGACGATCATAGACATGCTGGAACATAACGCTAATATGTATGGGCATGAGATTTGCCTTACTGATCTAAATGGGGATCTCCATGATAGCATGAAATACGTCCACTGGCTTGATTATGATTTAGTAGTAAGCGATCCTAGAGGACAGTACAGACGGGAAATGACCTGGCGTAATTTTGATGAGAAAGCGAATCGAACGGCCCGTCTCTTAGTAGAAATGGGTACAAAAAAGGGTGACAAGGTAGCCATCTTATTAATGAATTGCTTGGAATGGCTACCGATATATTTCGGCATACTTAAGAGTGGTGCAGTTGCAGTACCATTGAATTTTAGATTCGATGCTCAGGAAATTAAATACTGTCTAGATTTATCTGATGCTAAAGCGGTTTTCTTCGGACCCGAATTTTCTAGCCGTATTACAGAAATTTGCCATCAAGTTCCCAAAGTGGAACATTTTCTCTATGTTGATCGTACGGCGCCGACTTCTATCAGAGATGAAAATATTACGAGCACTAAATATTCACATGCATCACCAAGGATAGATATTAATGAGAAAGACGATGCAGCGATATATTTTTCTTCCGGGACTACAGGATGTCCCAAGGCAATCATTCATACACACGGAAACCTTTTATCAGCTGCGCGGACGGAAGTGAATCATCACAGGCAAAACCGTCAGGATAATTTCTTGTGTATTCCGCCGTTGTATCATACAGGTGCGAAAATGCACTGGTTTGGCAGTCTGTTATCAGGAAGTAAAGCGGTCATATTGCGGGGCTCAAAACCCGAGTGGATACTTAGGGCAGTCTCTGAAGAAAAGATCACCATTGTGTGGCTTCTAGTTCCATGGGCACAGGATATCTTGGATGCAATCGAAAAAGGCGATGTGAAATTGGAGGACTATGATCTATCACATTGGAGACTGATGCATATTGGTGCACAGCCTGTGCCACCCAGTCTTATTAAGCGTTGGAAGAGTTATTTCCCAAATCATCTATATGATACGAACTACGGCTTGAGTGAATCCTGTGGGCCTGGATGTATCCATTTAGGCATTGACAACATTCATAAAGTAGGTTCGATCGGAAAGAGTGGGCATAAATGGCAAGCGAAGATTACTGATGAAGATGGCGATACTATCGCTAAGGGCTTGGTAGGAGAATTGGTGGTTAAAGGACCCGGTTTAATGAAAGGTTACTATAAGAATCCTGAAGCTACAGCAGAAGTATTAAAGGATGGGTGGCTATTTACAGGTGATATGGCTTTGATGGATGAAGACGGATTCATATATTTAGTAGATAGGAAAAAAGACATAATCATTAGTGGAGGAGAAAATATATATCCAGTCCAAATTGAAGACTATCTACGTTCGCATAGTGCAGTGAAGGATGCCGCCGTTATCGGCTTGCCTGATATCCGGGTAGGTGAAATAGTAGCTGCAATTGTTGAGCTCAAACCAGAATACCCGTGTGATGAAATGGAGATAAGAACCTTTTGTTCTGAATTGCCGCGTTATAAGCGCCCACGGAAAATAATATTTGATAAGGTCCCGCGCAATCCAACCGGAAAAATTGAAAGACCGCGTCTCAGGGAAAAGTATGGGATAACAGATCTAATTGCGGCGCAAACGAGAGGCTAACTACCGACCAAGTGGTTTCGGGTTAATAATGTTGCAGAGAAAGTAGATGCTGTATCGAAGCATCGGAAGCCGTATAGACATATTTCATATTGTGTTTAACTTGATATGTTAAATCTGGAGGGATGCTGTGTAGCGAAAGGTTAGAGTAAAAACGAACCTCGTTAAACTGTATTCAAATAAAGTATATTAAACTAGCAACTGAACCCAACAAATAAGGAGGGAAATAAATGGCATCAATCTTGGTGTACAGTGAAGCAAGTGCTTTGGCACAAGAACTACTAACGGCCGCTAGAATTATGGCTAGAAAAGGGAATTTAGAGGTTAAAATACTAGTAGTCAACGATGACAATATGGGCGTTGAGATGGCGAGGAGAGGAGCTGCAGTATATCAAATTAGCAAGGATTGTTTAAAAAAGGCCGATGTTGCTTCAATGACTGAAGTGATAGCATTGGTTGCGAAAAGGCTGGATGTCTCAATCGTTTTATTAGCTGCCAATCATAAAGGCAAAGAGCTAGCTGATAGATTGGCAAGACTAAATCATACATTCTGCCTCTCTGATGTCAATTGCATAAAGGTAGCTTGGAAATTAATGAAACGTAATCTGAATACGTCAGGGATCAAAACTGTCTATTCAGAGCATATACGTACTGGACAGCACGTCATTGCTGTTACACCCGGTTCTTATATTGCTCCACCGATTAACCATAATGGCTGTATTCAAGACTTGATGATTTGAAACACGACGTGATGCTGTTGAAATAGGACTGAATCGTTATTTTTGGCTCAGTTGATAGCATTTACACGATGGAGGTTATGGGATGGATAATGTTGTGCAATTTTTAGAAGGAGATCGACTTGCGAAGTTGCTGGGGTTCAAACTGGTGGAGGTAGCCCCTGGATATGCTTTGGCCAAAATGGAGATTAAAGACGTGCATTTAAATGCTCATAGCATTGCCCATGGAGGACTGACCTACGCATTTGCTGATTATGCGTGCTCAGCTGCCGCCAATTCGCATGGTTATGTCTCTTTGGGTGTTAGTAGTTATATTGTTTATTTCATGCCTCCTAAAGGGAGTGAGCTTTTTGCCGAAGCTCGGGAAGTGAGCAATAGTAACCGAAGAGCTACCTATAATGTGAACGTGTTTGATGTAAAAAGAAATCTAGTCGCCAATTTCACGGGTAGTATTTACGTAACAAACGAGCGAATAGGAACCAAAACCAACATTTCCCTCAAGGAACCATGATGTATATATGGAACTGATACTTAGACCATGCCTCGACGGAAGGGCGGCGCAGGGATATTATACCGGCTCCCTGACAGCGGTAAAGTCTCCCCTTGCGGCGGATTGCATCCGGACTTGACCGCCCCGGCCCGCCGGGATGGGGAACCTGCCCCCGCCCCTCCCCCGAATAATCCGCTTGGGATTCGCCATCCGCTCTCGCCTATATCTCCAGCCGCTCCACCTTCGCGTTCCGGTCCAGGATATACTGCTCGGTCAGCCATACCTTGAACGGCTGTGCCCGGTGGGCACGGAAGCCGTGGTCCTCCAGGGCCTGCCAGGCATCGGTTTGGCTGGGGTAGCGGTCGGTGAGTTCGACCACCGAATTTTCCCTGGCCTCCAGCGGCAGGTAGAAGGCGGCCCAGTGTCCCGGTCGGATGTGGTCGATGTCGGCTACGCATTTTATCCGGTAGCGGTCAACGCGGCAGAGGGCGCCCTGCTCTTCCAGCCAGGCCTTCACCTCCGCCAGGGTCATCTTAGGTTTTAATCGCATGCTTCTCCATCTCCCTCATAATATTCAGCCCCACCGCCAGAACGAACCACTTGGGGGCCGGATCGTCAGGGTGGTGAGGACCGGTGATGATACGTTGGGCGGCAGCCTCCTCTATAAGGCTTTTTTTCCAGGGTGTAAGGGTATGGCCGGGGCCATTGTCGTTGGTCTCCGGCCGTTCCCGGGGCCAGTTATTTTCGGGCCAGGGGAAAAAGGCGCCCGGGCAGGCGGTGGCGGCCACGTCTTGGTGGCGCAGGACCTCCAGCATGGTCCCGTACCGCTCTTCCAGGCCATCGACCAAACGGACCAAGGTCTGCAGCTGCTCATCAGCGGGCGGGTATTCCATGAAATTGCCGGTCAGGCAGACCCCGATGCTGTCATGGTTTACCCCGGCTCCGGCGTGGGCGCCGATGGTGTTTAATGGGCGTCCGGCTTCGACGGCGCCGTCGGCCCGGATCACATAGTGGTAGCCGATGCCGCTCCAGCCTTTCGCCAGGTGCCAGCCGTGGATCTCTGCGGCGGAGACATCCGGGCTGGCGGAATGGTGGATGATCACCCGGCGGGTACAGGCGCGGGTCAGCATCCGGCCGAAGCGGAGGTCGGCAGGCACGATGCGGATCATGCCCCCTCCCTCCCGGTGGTGCGGGCCGACGCCAGGGTATGGGCCGCATTCTGCCCCGGCATCAGGAGTATGGCTTCGCGCAGGTCGTTGATGGCTTTGGTCAGGCAGGTCATCTTGCCCTCGACCCGGACCAGCAGGAACACCGCCACCGCGATGGGGAAGCCGATATTGGCGATGATATTAAGCAATTCCTCCACTTGGAGGTCCTCCTTTCTTAAATGGTTGCGCCGGGAGTCAGCCCCGGCGCAGCACGGTCAGATTAGACCAACGACAGTTCGGTGGTGGTGGTCACGACGATCTGGGCGCCGGCCTTGCCGGTGATGTCGCCGCCGGACCCGGTAAAGATGTTTTTGGCGATTATGTTGTCCATGCAGGCGGAGACTTCCGCCCCGGTCAGGGGCTCTTTGGCCTCATAGACCCGGACGGTTTTGGTTTTGCCCAGCTCGGTAGAGAAATCCATCTCCAGTATTCTCATCGGTTAACCTCCTTTCTTCCATATTGATGACGGTCAGTGGGCTAGACGTTTTCGAGTTCGCTTACCGCGCGGCGCTGGACCGAAGCCACCAACAGGGTCTGCAGGCCGGCGATTCCGTTCGCTCCCGCAGCCACGTCGTAGACGGCCTCGTCGGTGGCGTCGACCTTCACGTCGTTGAAGCGGCGGGTCACGGCTTTGCCGCTATTGTCGTAGATTATGGCCACATCGCCGCCGATAGGGGTGGACTGTACTGCCATCGGGCTTTCCTCCTTCCTTCGAGGTAGTGGCCCGATCCAGCCGGACCGGACCCTGGACCCAGCTTACAACCGGGCCGGACCGGGGGCGAATCGGCCCTATCCCCAAACGAAACCAGCCGGCGGCTGTCAAATTCGGAAACAGCGCACCGGCTGGCGGCGGCAGCATATTACCAGTGCCCCGGCCGGGGGACAATTCAGTTTCTGTTTACATTCACCAAAAGGGTTGAATTCCAAGGTTGTAATTATTGCTAGCTGTATTGAAGGATTAATACCGGTTCATGACCATAATCTATCGAGTGAAGAGCAGGCAAGGCAATTAGAAGAACAACGCAGATTGTTTTATGTGGGCATAACTCGCTGTAAAACTGAACCCAATGTATATCGTAAATACTGAGTTCGTTTGTAACGATGCCATATAGACAAGCATTACAAATAGGCTTAAATGTAAATGGAAGACGCCAAATAAGATTTCAAACTACACGTTTTATTATGGAATTAGGTCGGAGCTGTCCGCCTACAGTAAGCGGGGCGGAATACTTATGGACGCTAGAGGAGTAGTAATTTTAAAACTGTTTAACAAGGTAAATGTTTAATATCTTAAACTCAAAGCATTAGCTATTGGCGGGGAATACAGCATAATAAGAATAAAGATTCATCAAAATTGACGATATGAGTACTGTTTTAGCTTCATTTGACACAAGGTATTTGTCGGGTATGAAACGAATTACAGAGGGAAAGCGTCCTGGGAAGAAGGGTTAATGTGAACAGTCATGAACTAGAGAAGCTGATGGATGAACTCATCCATTTGCCAAATGAAACTGAATGGGTGGAATTCAAATTAGATAGATATGATCCTCAGCAAATCGGAGAGTATATTTCAGCGCTCTCCAATTCTGCCTGTCTGCATGGGAAGGAAGCTGCTTACCTGGTATTTGGTATCGAGAATGAAGGCCATATGGTGAAGGGTACGAGTTTGGAGCCGGATAAGGAGAAAATCGGCAACCAGGAAATAGAAAACTGGTTAGCTACACAGCTTAGTCCACGTATTGATTTTGAGATCATTCAATTTATTTTTCATGAGGTGCCTATCGTATTGTTTAAAATTGATCCTACGTATAATACTCCGGTTAGTTTTAGGGGTGAGGCCTATATACGGGTAGGATCCTATAAAAAGAAGTTAGCAGACCATCCGGAAAAGGCTCGCAAAATATGGATTAAAACCAAGGACCAGGTTTTTGAAAAAGCAACCGCGTTAAAAAATGTAAATGCGGATGAGGTTTTAAGGTTATTGGACTATCCGGCCTGTTTTGCATTGATGAATTTGCCCCTGCCTGATAATAAGACCGGTATATTAGCGAAACTAGAAGAAGAGGAGCTAATCGTTAAGGCTGGCGATGCTTTTCATGTTGCGAATTTGGGGGCAATTTTGTTTGCCAATAGTCTTAACCATTTCGCTGACTTAGCGCGCAAGTCTGTCCGGGTTATCATTTATAAGGGCACAAACAGACTGAATACCGTAAAGGAACAAAACGTCCTAAAAGGTTATGCTAATGGCTTTGAAGGTTTAATCAACTATATCAATGATCAATTACCAAGTAATGAGGAAATCGGGAAAGCATTTCGGCGTGAGGTTAAAATGTATCCCGAGCTGGCCATACGCGAGCTGGTAGCTAATGCCTTAATTCACCAGGATTTCAGTATAACTGGAGCTGGGCCAATGGTTGAGATCTTTGATAATCGCATTGAAATTACCAACCCAGGTAAACCTTTAATAAGTCCCTTGCGGTTTATCGATCATAGTCCGCAGTCCAGAAATGAAAAATTGGCTTATTTTATGAGGAGAATCAATATCTGTGAAGAACGTGGTAGCGGGATCGATAAAGTCATTGACGCTGTGGAAGCTTATCAATTGCCAGCTCCAAACTTTGTTGCGGAAGAAGAATATCTGCGAGTTATTCTATATTCCTTCAAAACATTAAGAGAGATGAATAAGGATGATATTATACGAGCTTGTTACCAGCATTGCTGCCTGAAATATGTTTCATCTGATTTCATGACCAATCAAACCCTGCGAAAGCGTTTTCGGATTGAGGAAAAGAATTCGGCCATGGCCTCCAGGATAATCAGTGACACAATTAAAGCAAATTTAATCAAAGATTTTGATCCGGTAAATAAGTCTAGAAAATTCGCAAGCTATATACCTATATGGGCGTGATTCCCATTTGAAATTCTTATTTGATGGTTATTTGATTATATGATGATTTTGGGTTAACAATTGGCTATTTGAAGGGATTTGTTTATTTGATGGTTATTTGATTAAACGATAAAAAGATATTCAATATTTTTTACTCGGAAACAGGATATAGAAATGACACGCGCGCGTGACTCAGTATCACGCGCGCGTGATATTATAACGTTACTGCTGATATACATTTTCCCGACTAGTATCTCACTACCTGGGAGCATTATAGGGCACTCGCCGAAACCAGCCGGCGGCTGTCAATTCTAAAACAGCGCACCGGCTGGCGGCGGCAACATATTACCAGCGTCCCGGCCGGGGGACAATTTAGTTTCTGTTTAAAAATCTGAAGGGCAGCCCCGGGCGGGGTTTATCAACGGCCGGCGGGCAGATGATCAGATTGCGCAGGATCTCCACCGCTTCGGCCAGGCTGCGGCCCTCATCGGGCGGCGGGGCCAGGTCGGCCTGGATCTCCATGGCGAAAAACACCGAGAGGCGTGCGGTCTCAATCTTGCTGAATACGGGCAGGCAGGTTCCGGACCGGAGCAGCACCCGGGGCGGCTGCCCGGGCACCAGGCGTTCGATCTGGTCCAGGTTTACATATCCGTAGGAGGCGTCGCCGCGGACCCGGAGCTCCCGGAGCTTGAACGGCGCGAACACCCTCCCGTCGGGCAGATAGAAGTGGAGCGGCAGCCGGCGCGAATATTTCTCCCGCAGCAGCCTGGCCTGGGCCGGGAGGTCAACCGCGTAGCAGCGGGCCAAGGCGCGTTTGACGTTCTCTACCTGGCGCTGGTCGATGCTGCCGGGCTCTGGGTACGGATCCGGGTCGGCACAGATCAGCCTGGTCATACTGCCCTGGTCGGTATAAGCCGGATAAAAAGCGGCCAGCCGGTCGTGAATCTCTTCCAATCGCGTTGGAATCACCGTCCTTTCGAGGTTTTATACCTATAGTATAGCACAATTTGGGGAACAGATGTTCGGCAAAGAGGTCTTTCAGCAAAACCATCGTATTGCGACCCATGTGCGCATCTATGGCGGGAAGAACGCTCCTGTGATATTGCCTGATCATATGCCCGACAACCACAAGCAATATCCGGCCGGAATTAAAATGCTTTATTAAAGTGTGGGGACGAAACCGGTATTTTTGAAACCATGTTTTCGAACTGAGAAAAGGAAAATGCTCACAATTTGTAGAATATCTACCTGGATAATATGCTCCAATGGGGCTTCCCGGTGCCGTTCCAGATCGTGCTGAGGCTTCATCGGGTGCTGTTTGATTCGATCTTGGTAGGTGTCCAGATGGGCCGAGAGAAATATGAAATCGTCATCTGCAGGATGATAATAAATGAAGCCAACGAGTGAATCCATGGATTATCTCGGAAAAAGTGTGATTTGAACCTTCCCGCGAACATGAGAAGGATAATGTTAAAAGCCAGGAGGCTATGATGAAACCGGTTTGCCCCTTCTGCAGCGCCGATACAATTATTATTTCCAATGATTTGGCTCTTGCGATTTACGACAGATACCCAGTGAACAAGGGACATATGTTAATAATCCCCCGCCGTCACGTTGAGGACTTTTGGAGCAGTACATCCGAAGAACGGAAGGCACTTGGCGATCTAATGGAGGAGTGCAAGAAGCATCTGGATAAAACTTACGGGCCGGATGGTTATAACATTGGAATCAACTGCGGGGAGGCAGCAGGACAAACGGTCAGACATCTGCATGTACATCTGATACCCCGCTATGTTGGTGATATCGTAAACCCGCGGGGAGGCGTCCGCGGAGTTATACCGTCCCGACGGATTTATTAGAAATCTTCTGGATATCAGTATTGGCCATGAGATTAGGACGGAGAGTGTGAAGTTTGGCTGACCATTTGATTGACAACACCATGAATTGCGTGGACGCTGCCACACCAGCTGAAGACCTTTTTGTGGACATATTTACAGACACATTCGGGTTGGAAAAAGCACAATACCTAATGAATGAATACCCCTGCCAGGATATTTACGGCAACAACCGCTACATCGATTATGTCTTGCAGACTTCTCTGCAAAAGTATGCGATAGAGATTGACGGGGAACAGGTCCATAATCCGGCTTTGATTTCCATCGACAAATACCAAGACGATCTGTTGAAAAGAAACAGCCTGACCTATCAGCGCTGGCAGGTTTATATATGGACCTACCGTCAGTTGGCTAATCAGAGAGAAAAGGTGAAATCCGAACTGCGTGAGTTTCTCGGGCAGGATCCTCACTTCGAAGTGGGCGACGATTATCTGCCTTATCAAAAGGGGAAGGTGCTCGAACTACGCCAACACCAGCAAGAGTGCCTGGAAAACCTGGAAGCATGGCGTTCGGAAAACGGTTCAATGGCATTGATAGCAGATGCCCAGGGTACCGGTAAAACTACCATTGCCGTTCTGGATGCCAAGAAGATGGGATTGCCGACCTTGTTTATCGCCCACCGGTTGGAACTGCTGGACCAAGCGATGAATCGGTTCCGGCAGCTGTGGCCACAGGCTAGGACCGAAAAGATCACCGACTATGAGAACGATGATTATGCTGACGTGGTGGTTGCCAGTATACAGGGGCTCTACCAGAACCTGGAGCGGTTTGCCCCGGACCGATTTGGCTACCTAATCATCGATGAAGCTCACCATGCTGCAGCAGAGAGCTACCGCAAGGTGATTTCATACTTCCACCCCAGTTTTCTGTTGGGCCTCACCGCCACCCCTGAACGGCATGATCAGGAATCGATCATGGAAATCTTCAAACACGAAGCCCACCGTTTGGACATCAGGACCGCTGTGGAAATCGGGGAATTAGTGCCGATCCGCTGTGTCAGGGTAAAAACCAACATCGACTTTTCCCGGGTACGCTTTAACGGAATCAAATACAACCTGCAGGATTTGGATGAAAAGATCCATCTGCCCGAGCGCAACCGTTTGATCGTCGAGACCTATCGCACTCATGTACCTGGTGAAAAAACGGTTGTTTTTTGTGCCAGCGTTGACCACGCCCGGGAATTGGCGGAGCTTTTCAGGGATAACGGCATACCTGCCCAGGCGGTTGACGGCAGGATGAAGAGGGATGAGCGGGAAAGAGTGCTGCGCGAATACCATGAGGGGGCAGTCAGAGTGCTCTGTGCCTGCGACATATTGAATGAAGGCTGGGATAGCCCGGAAACGTCAGTTTTATTCATGGCCCGGCCCACTCTTTCGCGGGTGATTTATCTGCAACAGCTGGGGAGGGGAACCCGTAAGGCGGAAGGGAAAAAGGCTTTGCTGGTTTTTGATTTTGTGGATGACAGCAACCGGTTTAATCGCGCCGTCAATCTACACCGGCTTCTGAAAATAAAAGAGTATCGTCCCGGTGGTTTGGTACTGGCCCCGGCCGGGCAAATGGCCGAGGAGCAAGCTGCTTACCGGCTAGGGGAAAAGCCTGAAATATGTCTGCCTCACAATGTTTATGCGGTTGACTATGAGATAGTGGACCTTTTTAATTGGCAGGAAGAGATTCAGGATATGGTATCAGCGCACCAATTGGCCCTAGAACTATATATCGATGATAGTACCGTACGACAATGGATTGATAATGGCCGTGTTTCCCCGGGGCCGGACTTGGAGATTCAGATGGGCCGGGTCACATACCGCTATTTCTATAAGGACCGGGTTGATGAGATCCGCACCGCGCTGGGGATAAAGAAACGCACTGCCGCTACTTTGAAGGAGGACTTCTTGTCGTTCGTTCGTACTGGTGATATGAGCACTTCGTATAAGCCGGTTATGCTTAAAGGGATGCTGACCCTGGCGGATGAGAAAGGCGAGGTTGATTTGAGCGAGTTGACGAGCTATTTTCGTGCCTATTACCAGGGCAGAAAAGATCAAGGCCTTCCGGTTGAAACATCCAGGAGCACAGTAAATCGGATTGATGAGTTGAATGATTTTGAGTTGACACGCGTAATGCTGACGATGCCGTTCGAGAAATTTGAACGCAAATCATTTGTTGAACACAGACGTGACCTTAAACGGGTGGCCTTTGCCCCTCAGCTCTGGAAGTCATTGAGCGGAGATGATCGGGAGGAACTTATCAAGCTTTGTGACCAACAGCTGGATAGTTACTTCGAGAAACGGGTGGGAGGGTAAGGATATCCGATTATATTTTTCGAACCAAAGCTTCGGAGGATCACGCAATTGGAAACGGTAAAGGATGTTGTTGCAGCCATCCTGATTAAGGACAGCAAGTTTTTGATCGCCCAGCGTGGCCATGATGACCCATTGGCGGGTCTATGGGAGTTTCCTGGTGGCAAGGTTGAGGTTGGGGAGAGTCCCGAGGAAAGCCTGGTCCGGGAAATGCAGGAGGAATTCTGCATCGATGTGGAAGTTGAACGGTTCTTTGCGAGTAGTCTATTTACTTACGACAAAGGGACCATCCGTCTGCTGGGATATTTCTGTCGCTGGGTAGCGGGAGAACTATGGCCGCATGTCCATAACGATTATTCCTGGGTGGCGGTCAGTGAACTGGCCGATTACACCTTTGCCCCCGCCGACCGGCCGTTGGTCGAAAAGTTAGGGCGGGAATTCACCCACTTTGGTTTCAACGAGGAGGCTCCGTCTTTATGATTCCTTTCGGTATCTATGAACAGGTCATCAATGCCATCATCAGCCGGCATCTGGAACGCTTGGGCAGTGAATTGGCCAAGATCCAAACCGCCAAGATGGATACGGCCGAATCATCCAAGATACTGGCGGAATATTTGGCCGTGCTGATCCGGGAGGTCTTAGACCGAATCGAGGGTGAAGCCGATGTTTTGGAAAAACGGGTGGAATTGTGTAATCGCCTGATCGAGTATATAAGCACCGCCATCGAAAAGGGCGAGCTCGGTTTTCGGCCCGGCCGGGAGATGGCGGATCTGGTCAGAACCTATATCATAAATCAGGACGCGAAAATGTTGCTGGCTATAGCGGATAAGAAAAGGTGTACACCTGCCCTTGATGCGGATGCAAGTCCCATCATAAGGCCGGATACCTCTATTGCCGAGAATTCGCTGTTCACCGGAGCCGCCCATGAACCGAGCATGGTTTCGGAACTGAAGAAAGAGATCCTGAGCTGCGATCGCATCGAGTTGCTGGTTTCTTTTATCAAATGGAGCGGGCTGCGGCTGATCGTCGATGAGCTGGATACCTTCACCAAGAGGGGCGGGGAACTGCGGGTCATCACCACCTCCTACCTGGGTGCTACTGATTATAAAGCGATTGAAAAGCTGAGCGCTTTGCCCAACACCGAGATCCGCATTTCCTACGACACCGAAAGAACCCGCCTGCATGCCAAGACCTATGTATTCTGGCGTGACAGCGGGTTTAGCTGCGCCTATGTCGGTTCCTCCAACATCTCCGCGCCGGCCATGACCAGCGGCCTGGAATGGAATATCAAGCTGAGTGAATATGACTCCCGGGATATTCTGAAGAAGATCCAGGCTACCTTTGCCTCCTATTGGCACAGTCATGATTTCATCCGGTTTATACCGGAATTGGATGGGGACAGGCTGCGCCAGGCGCTGCAATCGGGACGGGGTAGTTCCCAGGCTGAAGAGGGAAGATTCGCGTTCAATTTCGATATCACTCCTTATTATTTTCAACAGGAGATCCTGGATAAATTGAGGGCGGAAAGAGAGATCCACGATTCCTACCGGAATCTGGTGGTGGCGGCGACCGGCACCGGGAAAACCGTGGTAGCGGCTTTCGATTATAAACGGTTCGTGCAGGAAAATCCGGGCCAACCCAATCGGCTGCTGTTTGTGGCCCATCGTAAAGAGATCCTCCAGCAGAGCCGTGACTGTTTCCGAGCCATTCTGAAGGACTATAATTTTGGCTCCCTGCTGGTGGGGGGCAGTTACCCGGAGGACCTCGAACACCTCTTCGTCTCCATCCAGTCGCTCAACTCCAAGGAGCTGACCACCCTGACCGCACCAGACTATTATGATTTCGTCGTCATCGATGAATTCCACCATGCGGCGGCCCCTTCGTACGATGTCCTGCTGGAATACTACCGCCCCCGGATACTGTTGGGTCTGACGGCCACCCCGGAAAGGCTGGATGGCAGGGATATCTTCCAGTATTTCAATGGGCGGGTTGCGGCCGAGCTACGTTTGAATGAGGCCATCGAACGGAAACTGCTGAGCCCGTTTCATTATTTCTGTGTGACCGATACGGTGAGTCTGCAAAATGTGCGCTGGCTGGCGGGAAAATATGATCGGCAGCAGCTGGACAATCTGTTCGTGTTTGAAGCCGCACAGGCCCGGCAGCGGGTGGGCAATATCATCCAGGCCATCGACCGTTATTGCGGAGAGATCAAGGATATCATCGGGTTGGGGTTCTGCGTTTCCAAGGAGCATGCCGGCTATATGGCGGAGGAGTTTAACCGGGCGGGCATCCCGGCCGAGTACCTGGTGGCGGAATCGGACGAACTGGTACGCAGCAACGTCAAACAGCGCTTGGTAAGCAAGGAGATCAACTTCATCTTCGTGGTGGACCTTTATAATGAGGGCGTCGATATCCCCGAGCTGAATACGGTCCTGTTCCTGCGGCCCACGGAGAGCTTGACGGTGTACATCCAGCAATTGGGCCGGGGTTTAAGGCTAAGTGAAGGCAAAGAAGCCCTGACTGTGCTGGATTTTGTGGGCCAGGCCAACCGCAAATTCAACTTCGAGGAACGTTTTCGCGCTCTGCTGGCACGGACCCGCCGGACGGTGGAGTATGAGATCGAGCACGGGTTCGCGCATGTGCCGCGGGGATGTTCGATTCAGATGGAGCGCCAGGCCCAGGAATACGTTTTGGAGAATATCCGCAGCACCATCAATAACCGGCGCAACCTGAGATTGAAGGTAAAAGACTTCCTGCAGATTCATCCCGTCCTGGACGCCAGGGTGTTTTTCGAGAGCTATCACGTCCACCCCCGCGATGTTTACTCCAAGCATTGTACCCTGAGCTGGCTGGCGGCCGAGGCTGAAGCATCCTACGCGACTAGTAGGGATGACCGGCAGGATAAGTTTATGGCCAAGGCGTTGATGAGGCTGACCGCTGCCAATTCACGGCGCTGGATCAAGTATTTGCTGGAGGTTCTGCCCCGGATCAGAGCCAACCGGGGTCGTGCTGAGGCCGGCCATTCCCAACTGGAACGGACCATGTTGACCATGTTCCATTATACCGTTTACAGCAAGGGGCTGGATGATCTGGAGAATGCCTTTAACAGTATTGAAGAGGCCATTTATGCGGTGATCTCCGATGATTCAATTTATAACGAACTCTTGGGCCTGCTCCAGTTTCAGTATGATTGCATTGAATTCGTGGACAAGCCCTTGGATCTGGGCTTTGAATGCCCGCTGGACTTGTATTGCAGTTATACCCTGGACCAGATTTTGGTCGCCCTGGGTCGGCACACGGAGAGGCAGCGTAAGCATTTCCAGGAAGGGGTGCTGTATCTGAAGGAAGCGGGGCTGGATGTGTTTTTTGTCACCCTGAATAAATCGGATAAAGACTATTCGCCATCTACCATGTACCGGGATTACGCCATCAACGAGGAGCAGTTCCACTGGCAATCGCAGAGCAATACCAGTGTTGAGTCCGCTACCGGGCAGAGGTACATCCACCAGCCGCGCAATGGCAGCCAGGTGCTGATTTTCGTTCGCGATTATAAAAAACAGGGGCAGGTAGCGGCACCCTACACCTGTATCGGCCTAGCCGATTATGTGAGTCATTACGGCTCGGCGCCGATCAGCATCGTATGGAAGATGCACCAGCCCATGCCGGGATTTGTGCTGCAAGAGGCCGTGTCGGTGTAAGTGATTGATAATTTTGAGGGGGCGCCAAATGACCGAGTATCGAGCGATCCTCAGGTTTTACAGCCAGGGGGTTAGCCAGCGAGCAATCGCTGAATCTGGCCGCTCGCGCAGTCAGAATGCTGAAGCGAGACTAAGTACTAACCATTGCCTGGCCATTGACCCCGGAAACCATTGACGCTGTGCTGGACATACTTTTATCCAGACACCGTCACGGTCCTGAATCGCCGATTTCCTGATACGGTCCAATATCGCATCAGCAACGGGGCTGATAAAGTCTATTCAGTTTTGGATTTACCTTGAGACTGTTGCTTCTTTTCTTTTAATTTTAGAAGATTTATCATTGGTACCCTAACGGGAGGATTTATTCCCGATTGGGCACAATCATTATCTTTATTTTCCTGTCTAACCGTATATTCCGGTGCCATTTCAAAATCAATATTGAACTTAAAGTTCAGTTTTGTAGCTATTTTCCAGAGTTGCTCAACCGTATAATTGTAATCACCGCTTTCCAATTTTGCTACCATTGGCTGAGTAACGCCCAGTATTTCAGCCAGTTTCTTTTGAGACAATTTGTGTTCCTCGCGATAGTCGAATAGAGCCATGGATATCTTATAATAAATATCGTACAGGCTATCCTTTTCGCTTGCCTCCGAACCGGTTAATCGATCAATGGTTTCCCATGCATCGGGTAAAGTTCTAACATCAATCATCTCTTAAAACCTCCTGTAGCCTTTTCTGTGCAATAGGTTTGGCTGAAACAGTATCAGTATATTACCCCCATAAGTAATTATATCAATACATATTCCAGAATATATAACTTATAAGTAATGGAACGGATTTACAAAAAGTTGCTATATCTTAAATAAATCCACAGGTGAATATTTGGAAGAGTATGCATCTAATCCACGCCTATGGGATGATTGTTCAGCCACTAATCCCAGAGTATTTCGAACCTGTCGCGGGATGCATACATGACTATTAACATTATCGGCTGCGCAGGATGCCCCTTTCAGTAAACGCCTATCTGTCTGATGAACACTTAATACAACGGATATATCTGCACCGTGCTTTCGGACTTGGACATTGTCCCCAACCCGAATAGCCAACTTGTCCCGCAGCTGCTTGGATACACCGATAACATCAGCGCCTAATGAATCCATTCTCACCGATGTATCATAGACTTCAACCTTCTCAATACAGAATTGTGCGTCCGACCCAGATTCTTTTTTGCCATTTATGAATGCTAAACACCCATTTTTAAAAACCAGGAAATCACCTTTGGTAAACGCTTGCCATTCTTCGCCGACAGTTAAGATCTCGGTAGCTACTATCGCTGCTTTCTCGTTGGATGGTTTCTGCAAGCTGGAAGCAGCCTGGCCAATATTATTAAAATATCGCTTTGCCTCTGCATTAATCGTAACATTCCCGGAATTGAAAACGCGTCCATCGCGAAGAACATAGTGCAAATGGTTATAACCACTATGAAACGCAACCAAATATTCACCATTACTTAATAAGATATTTAGATTAGCACCAGAGTTCTGAATCTGGCGACAAACATTATAAATAACCCTTTGGGCTTGCTCAAAATCGTACGTAATTTTTACCCGAAGACTACTCCCCTCTTCAACTAGGTTTCTATCTATAGGCAAGCGGTTCTTCAATTCATTCAAAACAATGCATAAAGCTTTATCCGAACCTGTTGTTCCTATTGGGGTGAAATCCTGTTTTTTCGTGCGTTTGATGTATTGACGATAGTAGTTGTCCATTCCTTCTGCACCGTTATGTATTAAAACCCAGTCTTGTCCAAACAGTTCACGGGTAAACGGATGGGTATTCTCGTATGTTTTACTTCCTCCAGCTGCAAGACGGATATGATTAAGGATTATGTTGGAGCTAATCACATCCTCTTTACGAAGATATTCAAACAGGTGAGAATTTTTCATAGCCCTTGGTTCCTTAATAACCTGGCAGAATCCCGATTCTTCTGGATAAAATGCCACACCCCATCCATGCGAATGTGTTCGAGAATTAGCTTGCATTGCCTGTGAACTAAACTGAATATTAGATTTTCTGTTTGACGATATCCCTAACAATTCGCACATAAATGATTACCTCCCCCAAAACAAATAGTCATTTATCAACAGGCTGTAGTCTGCAGTAAAATCACTAATATCATCTTGAACCCTTGCATGCCATACTGCACCTTCAATATTCAGCAATATTTTCCATAAATCCTGCAAAATGTTACGAAATGCCTCGTGGGGATGAAAAAAGTGCGGAAGGCGTAATCGGCTGGCAGCCGGCGAGTTGACGAAACCGGAATTGATTTAATGGTTGAAAGAGCACGTGTAAGAAAGCTAGGGGGAGGCCAAAGAAGTGCTGGAACAAGACCTCCCCCTCTCATATTACAGTGTTATGTCTATAAGTGTTTTACATCTATCCCCTCACCATGGCCCTGCATATACTCGGCCACCAATCTCCGGTGGCAGCGGACGGGCTTGTCCTCCGCACATAACAGGCAAATGATATCTGGCTGCTGTCTTAAATCAAATGATTCCAGCGGATTCCTTTGGTCGAGAAGGGATTTGAATATTTGCTCAAAAGCATCCCAGTCAACTTGCTTTTGCTGATAATCCTTCATGAGTTCTGCTGTAGGGGCAAATTCCGGGCGGTGCTCATATTCGATCCCAACCAGTTCCAGTACATACTCCAGATCCTGCTTCTTGGCATAGCCAGCCAGTTGAGATGTATTGTTGAGCCTGATATCTATTATCTTTTTCACTCCGGCACCCTGCAACTTGGATACAAACTCGCGCAGGCTCTTTTTCGAAAATCCAATCGTACAAATTATCATTGAAATTCCTCCAAACCAAATAAATCAGGCTGGGTCATAGTTGCCATTTGAGCTGGCTTTGCCTGGGGCGATCCTCCACTGATCGCACCCCGCCTTTTTGTTTAAATTATAACCGTTTACTGGGGCTGGCCCCAAATTAAGACCAGGGCATGACACGCAAACCCAATTCTCACCAATGCGTCGCCTGGCCATCTTCTTACAAAAAAAATACATAAATGATTTGGAAGGTGCGGATAATACAAAAAAGCCATCGATGGGAGGTTCGCTGTGAGTAACCAACTTATATTATGGTCGATGTTGATTATACCCGTAGGGTCGCTGATATTTTTACCCCAAAGAGATATCAGACGGTATATGCCCGCCGCACTGTTCACGGCGCTCACATATATAATGATTGTGGATATGGGTGTTTCCTGGAACTGGTGGACTATCAGAGAGAGCATTTATCCCTTAAACGAGATTTTGCCCCTGGCATTTGCCTTTTTGGCAATTGAAATTTGGATATTGAAATATACCTATGGTAAATGGTGGCTGTTCGTGGCTGTTGAAGTTGTGCTGACGTTCGGTTTTATATTGATAGTGCAACCCTGGTTGAGCAACCTGGGGATATGGGTAAGGATCAATGTCACCAATTTCTTGGCCTATCTGCCGGCCATCCCGCAATTTATTGCCATCTACCTTTATCAGATGTGGCAGGAGGGCGATCTAACTTTCGGAAAGGTGTTTTCTCCAGTGGTTGGACCTTTGGCAAACAAGCCCTTCAGAGATGATAAAACAGATGATTAAGAATGGTGATCCGCACCCGGCGCTGCGAAAGGTGACACTATAGATTTTCTTCAATAAAAAGGGTTTCAATCGTTACTTCAATAAAATGGGCCATTTTGAAGGCCAGTCTAAGGGAGGGGTTGTACTGCCCTCCCTTTTTCGATGGCGTTAATGGTGGCCCGGTTCGGGGCATAATAAAAATAGTATAATAACTTGGGGACAGGCACCAAGTTATTAGGAGCGATGAAATATAAGAGGGAGTAAAGGTTAAATGGAAGGGGCGATGATTGTGAACACCATAATTATGGAGTGGCTGCGTAACCCGATGATACTGTATCCGCTTTTGGTATGGTCATTTTTCTGGAAAGGCTGGGCTCTGTGGCGAGCGGCGCGGTTGACCCACCTGTTTTGGTTCATAGCTTTGCTGGTCGTCAACACCGTGGGCATATTCGAGATCATCTATATCCTGGTCACCAACAAGAAGTATCAGGAAACCGTAAGTTAAAGCAGCCTCGGGAACATTACCGATTAGGGAGGGCGGATATGAGACCGAGTGACTTCAAACTGGAGAGATACTTTGCCCGCCATGAATTTAATGCCCCTTATCTGCTGTGCTGTTCCGACTGCGAGTCCCTTACTGTCAGGGATTTGCTCGATATGCAAGCCGGCAGCCAGGATGAGTTTCACGATCTGTGGCTGGATTATACCGAGTCCCAGGGGGACCAGGTGCTGCGTGAGGAGATTGCTTCGCTGTACCGGACTATTGCTCCCCAGCAGATATTGGTCCATAGCGGGGCGGAGGAAGCCATTCACAACATGGCGGCCGCTCTGCTCCAACCTGGCGATCATGTTATCGTACAGATGCCCTGCTACCAGTCGCTAAGTGAACTGCCCACGTCTATCGGATGTCAGGTCAGCGGCTGGTATCTCCGTCCCCAGTCGGGGGGCTGGCAGGCGGACCTGTATGAGCTCCAGGCCTTGATAACCCCCCGGACCCGCTTGATAATCGTCAACAGCCCTCATAATCCCACCGGCCACCTGTTCAGCCGGGAGAAATGGGTGCAAATACTCGACCTGGCCGCCCAGCACGGTATCATCCTGTTTGCGGATGAGGTTTACAAATACATGGAACATACGGACGAGCCACTGCCCTGGGCCTGCGATGTTTATGAAAACGCGGTATCCCTGGGGGTGATGTCCAAATCCTTTGGCCTGCCCGGTCTGAGGATCGGCTGGATCGCCACCAATAATACCGGCATATTGAAGGCCATGGCAGCTTATAAAGACTACACCACGATATGCAACAGCGCCCCTTCCGAATTCCTGGCTACCCTGGCCCTGCGTAACCGTTCCGGTATCCTGGAGCGCAATCGCCGGCTGGTCAAGGAGAATCTGCAGCGGTTGGAACAGTTTTTTGCCCGGCACCGGGATCGGTTTGAATGGCTGCGTCCCGGCGGAGGGCCGATCGCTTTTCCAGCCTTCCGGGACGCGGTTTCGGCTTCCGCTTATGCCGAGCGCATGGCTGCCCAAAGCGGCATTCTGATTTTGCCGGGCAGCTGTTATGATTACGACGACCGCCATTTCCGCATCGGATTCGGCCGCGCCAATTTCCCCGAGGCCCTGCAGAAGTGGGAGGAGTACCTGGGGCAGTCAGATTGAGACGCCAGGTGCTAACAGTCGTTCCCACCGATTTTTAGGCAAACAGTTGATGAGATCCTTCGTCACCTCCGGCTCCTCTGGATGACAAAATGCGGCTGCTCAGGATGACAGATAAGTGTCACTCAGAGCGCAGCGAAGAGTCTATGGCTCGATCATTAGCCTAATACCTATCTATTACAATACTGTCAACTGCGAAAGTTGAATAGATAAATAATAAGCTTAGTAAAAAAAGCCGTAGGAAAAAGTTAACCGAGAGCCGATTTAATCCGGATTCAAATAAATGTTAAAATGAATTTATATTGAAAGTGAATACTTGCAATGATCGAGCGGTCATGAAGAATGAGGTGGTAAACATGAGTATGACCTTAAATGATTTGAGGAAAAACAGCGAGCATATTAAAGAAATTGCCCAGAAATATGGGGCTGGTAATATACGAGTATTCGGGTCTATTTCCAGGGGAGAAGAAGGACCGGACAGCGATATTGATTTTTTGGTGGATTTTGAAGCGGATCGCAGTCTTTTTGATTTAGTCGGGCTTAAGTTGGAACTGGAAGAATTACTGGGGTATAAAGTTGATCTGGTTACTGAAGGTGGTATTCATCGTTTGATGTCTTCAAGGATAATGAAGGAGGCAGTCCCCTTATGAAAGATGATAAGGTGTATCTTATCCATGTCCTTGAATGTATTCGGCAAATTGAAGAGTATACGATTAATGGCCGGGAAGAATTTATGAAATCTCGGTTAATTCAAGATGCAGTAATTCGAAACATAGAAGTCATAGGTGAGGCCACCAAACGAGTCTCTCCTGGATTGCGTGAGCAACATCCGGAAATCCCATGGAGGGAAATGGCAGGTATGCGGGATGTATTGATCCATGATTATCTGGGAGTTGACCTAAAAATAGTATGGAATGTAGTATCTCGTAATCTGGCAGAAATTAAAGAACCATTACAAAGGTTGCTTCCTAATGAAACATTAAATATATAGCCCAGCAGAATTTGGTAGCGGCGTAGTTATTTACAATACTGTCAACTGCGAAGAGTCTCACAACACGTGTCACTCTGAGCGCAGCGAAGAGTCTTTTCAATGGTCTCAGACGGGCGGTTCTTGTGTGCCAAGGCACGCGGGAACCGTCTATTTGTGCCAATGCTGCCCTTTTGTGCTGCTCGGGAACCGCCCCTTGGCGCTGGTACCAATTCATGCCTGGATTTCTGATAGCCGTTCCCACCGATTTTTAGACGAACAGTTGACGAGATCCTTCGTCGCCTACGGCTCCTCAGGATGATAACTAAGTGTCACTCAGAGTGCAGCGAAGAGTCTGGTAAAATAAGAATATGGAGGGAGGCCGATGATGGATTACGCTGGACTCTTCAGGGCTTGGGCAAACTATGGATAGGGGCAGACTGCTGGCCCGGTTCAAGTTTCTGCGCTACCTGTTCCCTTTGCTGTGCCTGGGCATATTTGCCGCCATATTCCTGCCGCGACTGTCGCTCCCGGAGGTCGCCGCCGTCCTCCGCCAAGCCGATAGGGGACTGGTGCTGCTGGCGGTCCTGGCTCAGGTGGGCAGTTATCTGGGCAGCGGATATATGCTCAGCGCCATGATGCGATACGGGAAAATCCCCCTCAGCATCGGCCGGGGGGCCTTGATCACCATGGCCGCCGCCAGCCTGGGGATGGTCGCCGGCGGTTGGGTGAGTGCGGCGGTGGCGACCTCCTATTGGATATCCAGGGACGCCAAGACCCCGGGGGGAGCCGACATCGCCGCGGTTTTACCGGCGGTCTATAATACGGTCATGCTTATCCTGGTTTCCTTCCTCGGTACCGTCTACCTGCTGCTCAATCATACACTGACCACCGGGCAGGCCGCTTTTTACGGCACGGTGATGGCGATCACCATCGTGGTCATCGTGATCATCATCCTGGGCCTGCTGAACTGGGAGCGCGTCAAGCGCCTGTTATTGGGACTCTTGAGTCCAGCCGCCGTTTTTTTCCAGAAAGATGCCCTTTTGACCAAGGCCTCGGCCCGCATCGACCGTTTCTACGAGGCACTCCAGCCGCTGCGTCACGGGGGTTGGACCAAACCGGGCCTGGGTGCGTTTGTGAATGTGGTTTTGGATCTGCTGACCCTGTACTTCTTCTTTTTGGCCGCCGGTTATGCGGTCAAACCCAGTGTGCTGCTAGCCGGATACAGCATCGCATTCCTGCTGGGCAAGACGGCCTTCTTCGTACCCGGGGGAGCGGGGGTCATCGAAGCCGGTATGGTGGCTATCTACGGCAACCTGGGGGTTCCGGGCAGTATCGGATTCATCGCGGTGCTGGGTTACCGGCTGCTGTCTTTTTGGATCCCCAGCCTGTTGGGATTTATAGTGATGTTTTATTTCCAGAAGCCCCCGGGAGCGGTGACCAGAGCATGAAACCGGTACCCATTTAAATCGTCGTCCCGTTTATGATAGAGTTGTTTAGAGGGCATCGGCACCCATGGTGCGAGCGAGGGAAGGATGGTCATGCCCAAACAGGAGGGCGGCAGCTACTGGAGTATGCCCGCCGACACCGCGTTAAAACATTTCGAATCATCCCGGGCCGGGCTTTCCAGCCAGGAAGCGGATGCCCGGTTGAGTCAGTACGGGGAAAATGTCATCAAGGCCCAGCGCAAGACCTCGCAATTGAGACTATTTATCGGTCAATTCACCAATCCCATCATCCTCATCCTCATAATCGCCACCATAATCTCCGGCCTGACCGGGGAGTGGATCGACGCGACCATCATCCTGCTGATCATATTGGCCAGTGCCATCTTGAGCTTTTTCCAGGAATACCGCGCCAGCAACGCGGTCGAAGAACTGAGGGCCCGGGTGCAGGTCAAGTCCGACGTTCTGCGCGACGGGCAAATGGTGGAGGTCCCTTCCCGGGAATTGGTGGTGGGCGACATCGTCCGGCTGACCACCGGGAGCCTGGTGCCCGCCGATGGCCTGATCCTGGAGAGCCTGGCCTTCTTTGTAAATCAATCCATACTCACCGGTGAATCCCTGCCGGTTGAAAAAAAGCCCGCCGTCCTTGCGCAGGAGGCCAGTACCGAAGAACGCACCAACTGCGTTTTCATGGGGTCCAACGTCCAGAGCGGCCATGCCGTCATCCTGGTCACCCGGACCGGTGAAAACACCGAATTCGGCGGGATAGCGTCGCAGCTGCGCCTGCGCCCCCCGGAGACCGAGTTCGAGCGGGGGGTCCGCCGCTTCGGGTATCTGTTGACCCAGATAATGTTTGTCCTCACCCTGGCGGTCTTTGCGGTCAACGTCATCCTCGACCGGCCGCCCATCGACTCCCTGCTCTTTTCGGTCGCCCTGGCGGTGGGGATAACTCCCCAGCTGCTGCCGGCCATCATCAGCATCACCCTGTCCAAGGGTTCCCACATCATGGCCCATGCCGGGGTCATCGTGCAGACCCTGGCCGCCATCGAGAACTTCGGCAGCATGGATGTATTGTGCACCGACAAGACCGGCACCTTGACCGAGGGTCAGATTCGGCTGGACGGCGCGGTGGATGTCGAAGGGCAGGATTCCGAGCTGGTTTTCCGATTGGCCTTCCTCAACGCCAGCCTCCAGTCCGGGATGCCCAATGCCCTGGACGAGACGATTATCCGGTCCCAGCAGATCGACGTCAGCCGGGTCAAGAAACAAGGCGAGGTCCCCTTCGATTTTACCCGCGAGCGACTGAGCGTGATCGTCCGCGATGAGGGCGGGCCCACCATGATCACCAAAGGGGCCCTGAACAATATACTCAGTATCTGCAGCCGGATTCAGGTGCAGGGGATTGATAGGGAGAAAGAGACCGGGCTCCTCGATGCCATCCAGGAGCGTTATGCCACCTGGAGCAGCCAGGGGATACGGGTCCTGGGGGTGGCGCAAAAGCCGGTGCCGGCCCAGGATGACTATAAGGTAGCGGACGAAACGGACATGATTTTCATGGGTTTTCTGCTCCTGTTCGACCACCCCAAGCCGGATGTATCAAAGACCATCGCCGATCTGGACCATAAAGGGGTCAGCCTGCGGATAATCACCGGGGACAACAAATTGATCGCCCTGCACACGGCCGAAGCGGTGGGGCTGGAGGTGGAGGGGGTGCTGACCGGTCCGGAACTGATGAAGCTCAGTGATGAATCGCTGTGGAACCGGATCGAGACCACCACCCTGTTCGCGGAAGTGGACCCCAACCAGAAGGAACGGATCATCCTGGCCTTGAAGAAGAACAATCATGTGGTCGGTTACATGGGCGACGGCATCAACGATGTGCCTGCCCTCCATGCCGCCGACGTCAGTATTTCGGTCGATAATGCCGTCGACGTGGCCAAAGAATCGGCCGACCTGGTCCTGATGGAGAAGACCCTGGAGGTCCTCAATCGCGGCATCGAACTGGGCCGGACCACCTTCGGCAACACCCTCAAATATATCCTCTTCACCACCAGTGCCAATTTCGGCAATATGTTCAGTATGGCCGGGGCCTCGATGTTCCTGCCTTTCCTGCCCCTGCTGCCAAAACAGATCCTGCTGATCAATTTCCTGACCGATTTCCCCGCCATCACCATCGCCAACGATGCGGTCGATGATGAGCTGCTGGAGAGATCGCACCGGTGGGATATCAGGTTTATCCGCAATTTCATGTTCACCTTCGGCCTCATCAGCTCGTTTTTCGATTACCTGACCTTTGCGGTCCTGTTCCTCGGTTTTCATGTTCAGGAAACGGGTTTCCAGAGCGGCTGGTTCGTATTTTCGATATTGACGGAGCTGCTGATTTTGATGGTGATGCGCACCCGCCGGCCTTTCTACCGCAGCCGACCGGCGCCGATACTGCTGTATTCCTCCATAGTGGTGGCCATCATCACCTTATTCCTGCCGTATCTGCCCCTGCACCAATTGTTGAGCATCGAACCCCTGCCGCCGGGGATAATAGTATCCCTGTTGGCCATCGTCGGGTTGTATATCCTGGCCACCGAGATCATCAAGCACTACTTCTTCCGCCGCCACCCCGACTAAATAACTTGGGGACAGTTTTTTCTGCCCCTTTAACAGCCCAAATGTTTATTAACAAGCTCCATATATTTCAGGTAGTGTTTTAAGCACAGATCAATGGAACGATATACTATGGTATCATCAATCTCTTCGTATTCGTGTACCAGAATATTTCTCAAACCGGTAGAAGGGGCTATCTGCAGGGCAAATTCGGTTGGAATTATGTTTAATTCGGCGATGTCAATAAAAGAATTGAAATAGTCGGTCGCTCCTTTAGATCCATTCATCCGCAATATCAGGTTATTGATATCCGTCGCACATTCTACAATCAACTGCATCGCCCGTTCAATAGCCCGGCGATATATGAAGTTGCCCTTATACTCTTCCATGGAAATGGCGGAGAAGCTTTTTAGTTCCTCATAATAAGTGTAGAGTTTATCCAATTTGGCGCAAATCCTATCTTTGTCGGACATTGCTCAGTTCCTCCGATAATTTCTTTTGAAAGATTTCACGTTGTATTTGCCTAAATTTCTTGCTTTCATAATAACATTTGTACAGATAAGGGCAGAGCGATTCAAAATAGCCCTTTACATCTTCATAAAGTACCTTCCCGTCATTAGCGATGGCTTCTTTCAGCAGCCCGGAGGCAGTCTGCAGATTTACCAGATGGAGATTACTCTTCTTATGCAATACAATCAGATCTGTCATCAAATCATAGGTTTGCTGTGGGCTCAAGGGATAGCGACTGATAAACGCGATATCAATGTCGCTGCGCTCGGGATTATAGTCGTCCTGCCGGGCGTAACTGCCGTAGTACACCAGGAGCCGCAACTGGTATGTTTTCGCAATTTGATGGAGTTTGTCTTCATCTATCTCTATTCTCATTTTCACCCCTGCCTTCTGGGACTTCCATTATTCCTTATAATTTCCCCCGAATTTATTCTCCATTATATGTCTCTTGTTTCGGATTATACAATTAGCACTTCCCGGACAGCATCTTTCATCATAATAACTTGGTGCCTGTCCCCAAGTTATTCATAATACAATATTGTTGATGAGATCCTTCGTTGCCTTCTGCTCCTCAGGATGACAAAATGTTGCCTTCGGCTCCTCAGGATGACAAATAAGTGTCACTCTGAACGCAGTGAAGAGTCTATTGGCTCCTCAGGATGACAAAACCGGCACTTTATCAGTGGTCTCGAACCTTCCCCTTGTGTCCTCAGTCAGTCTATAGCGCAATGGTCAAATGGTTGTCGGCGGGGGGGAGGTCCTGCCATATTCCATCGACCACATATTTTTGCGTGGAATAGACCACGCGGCTCAATAGCCCTAATCTACTTTCATCGAAACCGGGCTTCTCAGATATGTCTTCGTCGCCCTGGTAATGGGCGACAAATCCGGCGGTAACGAAGTTGGCGATGGTATGAGCATCTTTTTCAGGAACATGGTAGCCCCGCAGGGTATCGTACGCTTCGCGTTCGATGGTATCGAATAAAAACTGGTCAGCGTTCTTCTTAAAATCCGTGCCCGGGTGCAATTCTCCCACCAGTTTTTTTGATGTTATCTCAAGCTTGTTATCCGCTATTGCACAAAATCTGATCGGGCAGGGATCAGTGAGGAGCGAGCCGGTCTCAATATCATATAGTTGATGGCCTCCGTCAAATTGAGCCAGGGTAATATCCTGGGCGTGGTAATGGCCGGTAAAAACCACCGGGACATGGTAAGAGGCCAGCAGCCTCCCAAAATTCTTATAGTCCTCCAGCAAATAATCCGGGTGCAATTTGCTTTGCCCGGTCCAATGTTCCACCACGCCGTGGTGTTCCATGAAAAGAACCGCCTTGCCGCTCGCGTTGGCCTTTGCCAGCATGCTCTCCAGCCATTTTTCCTGGCTCTGGGTTAATCTTCCGCCAATCGTTTCTTCTTTACCGGGTACATTCTCCCGGTAACGGCAGACATCCAGGGCGATGATCCACAGGTTGTTTACCGGCTCGGCTACGTAACTTAGGGAATCCGAATCACGGTAGATGGCGCTGGCGTAACCGTAATCCTTATATATATCGGCAAATTGTTCGGCGTTAATGGCAGCCACCGGGATGGTTTGGTCTCCCTGATACTGATAGGCAAGAGGATTATTTATGTCATGATTGCCGGGAATAACATATACTTTTATCCCGTTTTGGGTCAGCTTGGCCAACTCTTCGGCTACCTTCTGATGGCAAACCAACTCGCCGTCCTTGGAAAGGTCGCCGGGTATCAATACAAAGTCAACCTTTGACTTGATAATTTCATCGATGGTCAGCTTTAATAGGTCGGGGCCGTCTCGGAGGAGTTTTCGGTCCGAGTAGAGGCAGGCTTCAAAAGCAGGGCCGGTAGTGCCCAAAGAAGGATCGTAATAATGAAGATCACTGATAACGGCGAAGCTTGAATCAGGATAGACGATTTGCTCTCGACCGTTCTGGTTGAAAACATACTGCAGCTTGGGCTGATTCTCTTGATAGCTTGAAACCAAGTTATACAGCAGCCCAACGATAACTATAGCCCCTACCAAGTATAGGATTTTCGAAGCAACCGATTTCCTTTTCATCTTCACACCAAATAACTTGGTGCCTGTCCCCAAGTTATTGCTCCTCTTCTTTACTTCCCAGTTGTATATAGTCTAGTTAAGAACGAACTTTTTGTCACTCAATCGCAATCTGTAAATGGTTCCCATAAAAAAACCGATGCAACAGGGCTTTTCTCCGGTTTGGACTCCAATAGTATACGCGCGAAAATGATTCATCTTGATTGCCCGTTCTCAACAATTCTACTTGGCATATGGATTAGAATCTATATTTGTATAAGTTTTGGTTTGAAAATCATATTCGATTAAATCAAATGCGCTGCCACATTTAATCCGTACCCGTATTTTATTGTTTATCACCAGCGCACTATATCTGTAGTGCGGCACCTCTATAACCTGAAACTGGGCCTTTTCCTGGGGAGTATAATTCACCAGATCATATACTATGACTATTTCCTTCTTAGCCCGATCAATTTTATATGTGTTAAAAATACCAAATCTTATAAAATCCTGACCTGTCCCGTTTAAGATATACAGAGTACGCTTCTCATCGTGGGCTATTGGAAATGTAAGTTTATTGCCTTGATATAGCCATGTACCTCCATTTTCGATTTTGACGGTAAACTTGGATTTATCAAATACGGATGGAATATCATCTACTAAGGCAATTCCTGACTTAATATACGCAAATATTAATAGCGCCAATATGGGAATAGATATTATTATCAATGCCTTCTTTATTTCTATCACCACTCTTTTTCAAGTATAAGCCTGCGGCAAATATGCAGGATACCTAGCTTGCCATTCCACATTGCCCGAAAGGCTCAGACATTGACACGGAAAAACCGCACCCCTGTGTCCGCAAGATTTTGTCCGCAAACCAGTGTCCACTTTTATGATATCATTTAAATACAGTGAGTAATGATGCCTGACTGATCTTGCATTGTTTTTAAATGAGGGTTTTGCATAACTAGTTTTTCTAACAAATCGGCTTGGCCCCGCCCAGGATAACAATAGTGTCACTCCGAACGGCCCTATGTCACTCTGAACGAATTGAAGAATCCTGCAACACGTGTCATGCTGAGCGCTAGCGAAGCATCTTGTAACACATAAAGGCCAATAACATGGTATTGCCGACGAGATCCTTCGTCGTCTTCGGCTCCTCAGGATGACAAATGCATCGCCTGCGGCTCCTCAGGATGACAAATAGGTGTCACTCAGAGCGCAACGAAGGGTCTTTCTGCCACGGGTGTCACTCAGAGCGCAGCGAAGAGTCTTTCTGCCACGGGTGTCACTCAGAGCGCAGCGAAGAGTCTATTAACTCCTCAGGATGACAAATAGGTGTCACTCTGAACGGAACTAACAGTAGTGTCACTCTGAACGCAGTGAAGAGTCTATTCACTGGGGTGAGATTCCTCGCTGGGCTCGGAATTACTGAAATGGGGTGAGGGTAGGAAATTGAATCAATCAAGGATGATGATGCTCTGATGGATAGACCGGCAGTATCGAAATAATGTAACCAATATTAAAAGTCGGTATCTTTGGTGAGGAGAGCATCCAAGAGGATTTGGCTTCATCAAAGAAATTTAAATACTGCCATAACAAGAGCAATTACGAGAAAGCGAAAGTTTATTAGGGGAGGATTGATAATGGAATATTCAAAGGTTCTTCTGGCACTTGATGACGAACCAAAATTTTGGATAAAATTTATACCCGAAACCCGGACCCCCGTATTTTATATTGGGATTGAGGAGAATATAGTGTACTGCGTTGTCGATTCAGGCACCATGGTTCGTACCAGCCTGGCTATAGCTCAAGATTTTGGCTATGATCCCTCAGTAATGAAATTGAACTAGGCCACTGGGAATAGCTGATAGGTGCTATGAGGCGATAGAGTCAATGTGGTTATTTTTCGGTCAACTAATTTTATGCTTGGGTGAGTTGGAGTTGGAAGGATAACAATAGAAGCAAGCGTACCGGTTTTTATCCGATGACTAACTCGCTCTAAGACTCCCGCCTCCATAGGCAGGAGTAAGAGCGACTAAGTCCCTGGATAAGTGCGGCTAAGCTTCAGATGGAGTTAAAACTCCTCCTGAAGCAAGTCTTCTTTATCCTGCCGGAACAGTAGTATGTTTGGTTAAGCGGAGGGCTTGGTTCTAGAAGATCTTCAGACACTATATATTATAGCATCAGACAAGTATTCACTGAAATCAGGTTTTTGCCTCAAGCCGATGGACGAACATACAGGAGGGATATAATGGGATCCGAACAGTTGGCTACAGGGAAAAAATACTGCTCCCGTGATGATTTGAGACAGGTATTTGCGAATTCATATGATGCTATTTTTGTAATTGATGGAAAAGGTAATGTAATCCTATGTAATCCGGCCACGGGAAAACTACTGGATGTAAATCCCCAGGAATTGGTTGGGAGAAACGTGATGAATTTAGTTAAGGAAGGGATATACAGTCCATCCATTGCCTGGCAAGTCATCGAAAAACGCGAAGTGGTTACCGGGTTGCTCAGGAACAGGCATGGCGACAAAGTCCTATGTACCGGTACACCCATTTTTGATGCCAACGGGGAAGTCTCGATGGTTATCATAAATTCACGC
>JBEHWJ010000010.1:0-42740 GCA_040217755.1 Syntrophomonadaceae bacterium
GACGCTTCTGGTGCTTCTGTTGGAGCAGTTGCACATTTAACAGAGGCGTCTTTTCCTTTCCCTTAGATATGGTCATTATATCCAGCTAGTTTTGGTCAGGCAATCCCATCAGCTTTCGGCCATTTTAGATTGGCTGAAACACTTGGCAGCTGCTTGATCTTGCATGGCCTTTGTCAGGTACCAATATATGTCCATTGTAGTGCTAATGGATGAATGCCCTATAATCTTGGAGATGATGTAAATTCCTGAACCGGTTGGGGAGTTTCGAGAAATGCTAGGATATCCTGTCTCAGCTGGTTTTTCTCCTCCAACGAAGTTCCGGCCAATTCAGCCCGGAATTTGACCTGAGCGGGGCGGGCCGACAAAACATACACGACGTCGGCCAGGAGCAGGGCTTCCTCGATATCATGGGTCACCAATACGACAGTGGGCTTGTACTTGGCAGCCAATTCCTTCAGCCATTCCTGCATCTTATGCCGGGTAATCGCATCCAGGGTAGCAAAGGGCTCATCCAGCAACATAATATCACTGGTAAACAAATAGGTCCGCAGCAGTGCGGCTCGCTGGCGCATCCCTCCCGACAACTGGCGGGGGTAATAGTTCTCGAAACCTTCCAGCCCAAAGTCCTGGAGATAACCTCGGGCGGTTGCATAAGCATCTTTTCGCTTTACTCCTCTGAGCAGCAGGGGGATGCAGACATTATCCAGGATATTCTGCCAGGGTAGCAGCAAATCCTTTTGCTGCATATAGCTGACCCGCCCGGTCTTGCCGGTCCAGTCTACCCCGCCCAGTTCGATACGGCCCTGGTCAGGCTTGAGCAGTCCGGCCATGATATTCAGCAGGGTGCTCTTGCCGCAGCCGCTGGGACCGAGGATTACGGCGAATTCGCGGCATTCGATGGCCATAGAAATATTATTAAGGGTTTGCACCCGTTCCAGAGTCTTATTTACACCTATGACCTTGATTGCCGACACGGTCGCTCCTCCTATTTTGGTAAGAAGTCGTTGGTAAAGGCCTTCTGAGTATCGATACTCTTGGCTATGAGACCATTATTGAACATGAAATCAGCGTAGTTCTTCCATACCTCCGCTTTCATTTCCCCCCAGCGTGGTGCATCGGCTTGATATTGTCCGGCCAGGTATTTCTGGCTGGTGACCACCAGGGTCTGGTTTAGTTCCGGAACCGATTTAATCAGGATTGCCGCCGCCTGGTCCGGATTGTCTATAGCGTACTGGTAGCCTTTAGTTGTGGCCCGGATGAATCTCTCGACCAGTTCGGGATTTTGAGCAATTTTATTCTCACTGGTGATCAAAACCGGGGTATAAAAATCGAATACCTTGTCTTCATCCTTAAGGTTGATGAAATTCAGGGGTATGTTCCTGGTCTGGGCTTCGATGCCGGTCCAACCCTGGTAGATCCAGGCGAAATCTATGCCCTTTTCTATACTGGCAAAGAAATCGGCGTCACCGATGTTTACCATCTTGATCTTGTTGAAATCGGCATTATATTTGGCCATGAGCGCTTTTAAAACCGCAGTTTCGGAGGGCGCTCCCCATCCCCCATAGGTTTTGCCCTCAAAATCTTTGGGGGTCTTTATGTTCTTGGCGACCGGCGAGGCAAACCCGGAAGTATCATGCTGGATAACTGCTGCCAGGGCCACTACGGGTATGCCTTCAGACCGGGCTATTGTGACCTCTTCCTGATAGCTGACCGCGAAATCAGCTTTGTCGGTGGCAATAAGCTGCGGATTACTGCCCTGGGAAGGCTGTACAATATCTACATCAAGTCCTTCTTCGGTATAGTAACCTAGATCTTTGGCCACATATAACCCGGTATGGTTGGTGTTGGGGAACCAGTCCAGCATTACGGTGACCTTCTGGGGTTCAGGTTTAGGCGGTTCACTACTCTTCTTGGCACAACCGCTCATCATGGCAGCCAGCAGGCAGATGGACAGGGTAAGGGCTATAAATCGTCTCATTTTTTACATCCTTCCTCGTTTACAATACTTTTCATCGACGGTTACAAAGTGCGCCCTAAATCTATGTTATCAATCCAGTTCCCATTTCTGCTCATGGGTGGTCCAAGGCATGGCATGGCTCTCGATCCACTCGATCAGCTTCACCCACAGCAGGCTTAAAACTGCGATTATCATTACCGCGGCCAAAACCCGGTCCACCCGGAAGGATTTCTGGGCGATGGTCATATAGTAACCCAGGCCCTGCTGAGCCCCCAGCCATTCCCCGATCACCGCCGCCATGATCGCATAAGAGGCTGAAATCTTCATGCCGGCAAAAAATCCCGGCAGGGCGGAAGGCAGTTTGACCATTTTAAAGATGGCCATCCGCCCGGCTCCCATGGAGCGGAACAGATTTATCAAATCGGGATCAACTGAATTAAATCCATTTAAAAGATTAATGACCACCGGGAAAAAACATACCAGGATCACCACCAGCACCTTGGGCAGCATGCCCCAACCGAACCAGATCAAAAAAAGCGGGGCCAGGGTAATGATGGGTATGGTCTGCGATACCACCAACAGCGGCAGCAGGGCTTGATTAAGCCAGTAAACCTGGTTCAGGACGAAAGCCACCATGAAGGCTACCGCCACCGCCAGGGCAAAACCCAGTAGCGCTTCCAATAAGGTGCTGCCGGTATGATTCATGAGCAGTCTCCAGTTGGACCCCAGAGTTTTCACGATCTGCACCGGACCGGGCAGGATATACACCGGCACATGGGTCCACCGGACCGCCAGTTCCCAGACAACCAATAAGACTAACAGGGCGGTACCCGGGATTATTTTATTGGCGATACTTCCCCACTTTTTCATCCATCGTCACTCCCGTCGGCTTATAGTCGATCTTGACCATCGCCGCCACCCGGGGAATCCCGGCTTCCTTACACAAGTCCAGTGATTTTTCCACCAGTTCCAGCAAAGTTTTAATATCACCTTCAATGGTGGTTTCCATGGGACCGACTACATACTTCAGACCTGACTGGGCAATCAAGGCAATAACCTTATCTACGGCCGGATAGATCTCCTCTTCGCTGACCACCGGCAGTATCTGTAAACTCAAATTGGCCTCTGCCATATACTTCACCTCCCCTCCGGCGTTTTAAATACCAAAGCTTTCTTCCGGCAAATAAATTCCGGTATTGTTATCGAAGGCCCGGTCATGACCTGGTACTATCAAGCCATTGAATTTGGATAACCTGCCCGCGCTCGCTTTAAACATGGTTTCGTTATAATTGATTCCAGGTAAATAGGCGGTTCTCCATAAATCTCGATGGTAAAGGGCATCCCCTGCCACCAGGACTTTTTCATGGCGGCCGGTCAGCACTACTGCATAATCGGCGATGGTATGGCCGGGAGCCGGGATCAACTCAAATCCGGGCGGTAAAACTGGATCATCCTCGATGAATTCCAATTGCCCGGGTGCACCGATAAATGATTCCACCGGGAAACTCTCCGCCAATCTCTTTATATCCGCGACCAGGGCTGCCGCACTGCTATCCAGGTCCCGCCCCAGCCTCTTCAGTAAATTGACCGGATCGTGACACTCCCGCAGTTTTCGGTCCAAGTCCTGGGTATATTCCAATCCCCGGCGGCTGGTGATAATACGGGCATTTCTGAAAAGTCGATTGCCCCCGGCATGGTCACAATGCAGGTGAGTATTTATCACCAGTTCAAAATCCTCCGGCCGGCAGCCCCACTCGGCCAGTTCCTGTACCAACTGGGGATTATCCACCATCCCGGTATCGATGATAGCCAGGTGACCATCCCCGTACTCAATCAGGGTGGAACTGACCGGTATATGACGCACGATTATATTATCGATATCGTCTGCCTGGGTCATAATGTCGGTAACCTGCATCTAGCACCTCGATTATACCCGGCTCAGCTTTGCCGCCCGGGCTTTACGAATAATACACACACAAAGCTGCCCTTCTCGGTACGGGCCATCCTTTGCTCCCCCCAACAACTCATCTCGGACTCATCCGCATCATGGGGAACAAAAAGGCATTCTTCGCTGGCGGCCAGGTGCTCCCGGTCCAGGTTCTCCATCTCTGCCCGGCTCTTCAGGTTGAAATAGTTGTATACCGATTTTGGATCAGCCTTGGCCTTTTCCAGGTAATAGCGGCCCCAATCACCTTCACTGGTTATAACCCCGATCAATAACTGCCCGCCCGGTTTCAAAACCCGGTACATTTCCGTGTAAACATGGGCCAGGTCTGGAGCGAATTCCAGCGCTGTCATGGATATAACCCCATCGAAGGATTCATCCGCGAAATCCAGCTGGTTGAAATCCATTGACTTGAATTCCATCTTCAGCTCCGGGTTTTGAGCGGCTTTACTGCGGGCTACCTTGAGCATCTCGGCGGATATGTCTATCCCGGTTACCGCAACCCCCCGCCGGGCCAATTTGAGGCTGAAATTGCCGGTTCCGCAGCCGACATCCAGCACCTTCATGCCCGGTTGCGGTGTAAACATGGACATAGCCAGTTGGGTCTCCACTTCATCAACGAACCTGCCCAGGGGGGTCTCATACCAAGCATCGTAAGAACCTGCTTTTTCGTTATCAAAAATTGTCATATTAAACCTCTTTTCTATAGTTACCCGGTAATATAAAAAGCCTTTTACCCATCATAGGTAAAAGGCCATTGTGCGTTTGGATTTAAGCAATTCCTACGCTGGCATTACCCAGATCAGGTTTACGGGTCAGATCTTAAATCTTTCTCAGCCGACGGATCGGCTCCCCGATGCATGGTTCTATTATCAACCGTAATCGGACTGGTTGCAAGGTAAATCTATCCTTTACCCATGGCTGCTCTGACCTGCCGCCCGATCAAACTGCAGCACGCTTCGCTGAATACGGCCTCCAAGCCCATGTTTTGGGCATGAACTATGGTGGCTTCATCCGGGTAGGCGATGCCGTTGACCCCGCAAACCACCGCTTCCAGCTCCAGTATCCGTTTATAGTTTCCGGCCGGCCGGGCACAACCCAGGGCGATAGGTGTCCGGGGCAATGCTTCCCGGGCTTCAGCGATGATCTCACCCACCTCGCTGATGTTAGGCGGTGACACTGTCGCCATTGCCGTACCATGGGCAGGGGTCAGAACAACCAGGACTATGGTCTCGGGATCAGCCTGCTTGATCATCTGCAGGGCGTGCCTTTCACCCCGGATCTGTCCGTAATTAAGCCCGATGACTATGTGGGGAGCAATGTTCAAACCGGCTTCGCGGCAATAAAGCATGGACTGCAGATAATCCCGGGGGCGGCGGTCCAGGTGATAAACCCTTTGGATAGTTTCAGTATCGCCGATGATATCCATCAATACCTGCTGCACCCCGGCATCCTTTAATTGTATGGCCGTCTCCCGGTTCACAAGACCACTGTGCACTAAAATCTGCAAACCCTGCCGGCTGGCATCTGCTATGGCATCCATGAACGGCAGTAACGGCACTTCGCCCTTTTGATTAGCTCCGCCGCTGACCAGGACCCCCTGGCAGCCCATGTTCACCAGCTGCTCAGTTACCTGCCTGAACATACCGGGAGTTGGCACGGCGATCATAGTCTGCAGCAGGCGGGCGTCACAATGTTCACAGCGGCAGGCACAGGCTGAACCGGTAACGCTCACATTTACAAAAGAGTTGACATGATTTTCATAGTATTGATTCTGGTAGTGTTTGGCCCCCGGAGCAGAAAACCATATCCGCGGGGGAAACTGCTGCCGGATCTGCCACGCCCGGGTTACTTGGTCTTCTGTTAATGTCATCCTATTCAACTCCATCCCATAACTGGGGAATAATAATGCCCAACCCTTCCGTCCCCGGAACGAATGGGTAATTGCGCATAGGTTCACTAGCTCTTTCATTGCCGAAGGGCCGGTTGCAGGCCACCTGGCCATCTTCACCAGGACAGCCCGAGGTCATAAAGGCCTCCCCCTTGCCCAGGTAAGGCTGGATATCGACGCCGAAATCAATGATACGTCCTGCCGGCGAAAAATTCATAGCTTCAATCCCGGTTATACCTTCATTAATCAGGTGGCGCGCCATCTGAATGCGGCGATATTGGCCCAGGGGCGGTTGGGGATGTCCATATAAAACACTGCCATCCTCCGGGTAGAAAGAAAACAGATGAGTCAGAGCTCCCATCCGGTAAGCCAGGTTGATCGCCGCCACCATTTCCTCTTCCGTCTCGCCCAGGCCTACAATCAGATGGATTCCGGCCCGGTAGGGTCCAAATATCTCGGCTGCGGCGGCCAGAGTGTTCCAGAAAACCTCCCAGCGGTGTGGCCCCCGGACCCCGGCTCCGCGATGCTCTTCAAATAATGGTCTGGTAGCTGCATCGATAGCTACCCCGATACGATCGGCGCCAGCGGCTTTGAGACGGTAAAGGTCATCCGGGATCTTCATAACGGTTGGAGCCACCAGGGCGCTGACCGGCAAGCCGGTTCTGGCTCTCACCGGCTCGATCACCTGGCAGGTATCATCGACCGAGTGCCGGTGGGTAATCATGGAGACACACACCCGTTTAAACGGGTGGTTACCCGCTTCTACCCGGGCCAAGATATCTTCCAGCGCATAAGTGGGCCACTTGACCCGGATAAAGGTCTTGGAAGAATCTGCACAGCGGTTCCGGGACAGCCCGCAATAGCTGCAGGATGCTGCGCAGCCATTTTTATAAGTCAGCAAAAGATTCAGGCATTTGCATTTGGACTGGGGCATAAATCTGCCTTTTTCCATGCCCAGGCAGATGGCTCCTGCCAGGCTGGTTTGCACATATTGAGGACTTTCCTGGGCAGTCAGCATTTTCATCCCTACCCTTCGGTATAATTTAAGATCAGGTTTAGTTAAAACTTATCCAGGTTCGTTTTATTAATCTTTCAAACCCGGCTCGATCTTCAGTCCAGCCACGATCCATTTTCAGGCGCTGCTGCACTCCCCGGTCCAGAAACCTTCCCAGCACTTCCTGCCAGCGCTGCGGATACTGGGATAGTACTTTCAGATCGTTCTGTTCAATAGCCTGGGCAGCCGTTTGCCCGGCGATTTGCCCGCTCACAATAGCATTCATGATTCCGCCGCCGGTAACCGGGTGGGCCAGCCCGGCCGCATCTCCCGCCAAGAGCATATTCCCGGTCTGGGTAATAGGAATGGGGCCGCCCACCGGAATTAGCCCGGAGGTCTTAGCCGCAGGTCGAGTGCCCCTGATTTTATCCTCCCATACCAGGCGGGTAATAAATTCGTCTAATAACCGCGGTAACCGCTCTTTATGGGACAGGCTTACTCCCACCCCTACATTGGCATGCCAGCCTTTAGGGAAAAGCCAGGCATAGCCGCCATGGTATTCCGGCTTAAAATAGATATCGGTCGAGTATTGCGGTTGGCTCAAGGGCAGATTGTATTGCAGCCCGACCATGAAATTTTGGTTGCGGCTGTTCATCCATTCGCCCACCGTCGAACGCGGGCCGTCGGCGCCGATTATGACCCGGCATTTGACTGCAACCGGTTCTTGGCAATTATGGCTGACAATCAAGCCGTGTTCAGTTTTAGCGATGGCTTTGGTACTGGAGCAAACCTCCGCCCCCGCCTCCCGGGCCGCATCCACCAGGCCGGCATCGAATACCCGGCGGTCCAGCATATAACCAGGTCCTGCCAGGGTTGAAGCCAATTCATCATTTATAAAGGTTAACAGGGTGTCGATTTTCTGCACCACTGCTCCTTTAACCAGAGGTACGTAGCCCCGTACCTGGTTGGGGACATATTCAGCGCATTGGACCGGACTCCCGGGATTGGTGCGGGCGTCGATCAGCAATACCTGCACTCCGTTGTGGCCGGCTGCCCGGGCTGCACTGGCCCCGGCTGGTCCCGCTCCTACCACCACTAAATCATAGGTGTCGCTGTGCATGGTGATCACCGATCCTGTTCCAGCGCCAGGTTAATGACCTGACTAAAATCATCGGCATTTACTCCAGGGATCTGGACTGCGTTTTGGTCAAAAAATCCCTTTACAGTGTTTGTAACTTCAGCCGGAAGGCTGGAGGAATTCTTCAGTACGGCCTCCAGGTCGAGAATGCTCCGCTCCGGGTAAACAAAGAAATCCCCGGTTATAAAAGCACTCTTGATACACTGCCGTCCCTGGTCGACCCGCACGGATGCCCTAATCAGCCCGCCCGGGGTTTTCAACTCCGCAATTTTCAAGTCATTAGCCTGGGGCAAGACTCTCTGTCCCCTGATCCAGGTCTCGGATTCAAATAGAGGTAATTCGCGCTGCAGATCTTCTTTTTCGGCCTCGGTCAGCCCGCCCGGTTCCAAGGTTATGCCGAGGACTTCGGACATACCTTCCGCCAGGGCTGCCTTGATCTCGTGCATCGGGGGCAGGTAACCCAGGACCTCTTGCAAACAAATTACCCGCTGCCGAAAGGAATCGATCTGTTTGTCTGCCAACTTTTTAATGGGCAGTTTGAGAGCATTTATCATGGTATCAACATCAAAATCGGTTAACAGGGTTCCCTGGTATAGAAAGGCCCCGCCCAGTTCGGTTCCCCCGGTCCCGGATATTTTACGGCCCCCCACTTCGATATCATTGGCCGGTCTGTATTTAGCCTCAACCCCCAGACGAGCTAAACCCGCCACTACGCTTTCGCACATCAGCCGGTACATGTCCTCGAGTTTCTTCGGAATTCCAGGGGTATCTTTGGGCGCATACAGTTCCCAGCCCAACTGCGATTCATCCCAGTAAAGATTGCCGCCCCCGGTTATGCGCCGGTTGATATCAATCCCATTCTGGCGGCAATAGGCCTCTTCCACTTCCAGTTCGACTGCCTGGTGATAGCCCACCAGTACGCAGTGCGGGGAAAACTGGAGAAAGCGGACCGTATTCGGCACCAGGCCGGCACTGCGGGCATTGAGAATCACCTTGTCCAGGGCCATGTTGGCCGCCGCTGGCAATGATCCGGTATCCAGTAGACGCCATTTCGTCGTCATATAACTACCCCAGCATCTCTTCCCGGGCTGCTTGTTCGGTCACCCAATCCCGATATTGTTCAGCATTCATCAAGTCGGTGAGCTCGTTTATATCGCTCGGATGGATTTTGAATAACCAGCCGGCCCCGTAAGCGTCAGTATTGACCTGGCGTGGATTCGTCTCCACTTCCGGATTGCTTGCCAGAATTATTCCTGACAATGGGGCGACCAGATTACCCACCCATTTTCCCGATTCGATCGACCCTAATCTATCGCCTTTTTTGCATATGGTCCCCCTGGCCGCCAGTTCCAGATACAGCACATCGCCGATGTTGCCCTGCCCCCAATCACTCATCCCGATGATTGCCTCGTCGCCGCCTAACCTTACCCAGAAATCGTTGGCGTTATAGAGGAGATCCGCGGGTATGTCGTAATATTTGCAACTCATAATATTTCCTCCTTTTTAAACTGCCTGGAAAGCTGCCAGCAAATCCTCCCGCCAGGGCTGCCCGACTATTTCCGGAAAAAACTCGGAATGACTAGGCGGGGATCCAACCATCTTCAGCTCCTCGACCCTGCCTCCCCGTACCAGTACCGCTGCCATCAGCTCCGGACCAAGTCTCTGTTCCAAGAGCATTACCCCTTCAGCCACTTTGATCCTTCTCTGGCTGTAACGGCGCCCGGGCATTCTCAGCCATTCCTCCGAGTTGACCCGGTTAAAGATTTCCCTGGCCTTATCGATCAACTCCTGATCCGCCGGCAGCGGCTGCAGATCTCCCCATTGCTGGGAATACCGATCTACCAGGCGGGCGGCTACCTGATCATAGTCGACTGGTTCCTCAATCCAATCCTTCAGCGTGGTCATATTGGCCTGCATGGCCAACCGGAAATGCTCCCGGAATGATTGATGGGGAACGCGCATGACCCGGCTCATAGTACGGTAATCAAAATCGAGCAGGATATTGCCCACATAGGCCACACCCCTGCCAATATCACCACAGGCATTACCGGAACATTTCTTTCCGGCCGCTACGATATCAGCGGGTTCTTTAACCTGGGCCGGCAGCCCGTAATCCTTACATACTGACACGGCGGGCTGCAGGAAATGCTGGTAATAACGCTGCCGGTGCAGTGGCAGGCGCGGGTTATCGCGTTTCAGTACCAGCTGGAAAAACACCTGCCGCTGGTCGAGATATACCACTCCCCCGCCGGTCTCACGGCGAAATACCGGGATCCCGGTTTGAGTACAAAATTCGTGGTCGATCTCCTGGTCATAGTCGTCATGCAGACCCAGGCAAACATAAGGGGAAGTTGGACAGCAGATGATCAATCCTTCCCGGCCCAGGTAGGCCAGGGCATGATAATAGCATTGCGTTTCCCACCAGTTAATGGGCCCCAGGTCATACAAATCCATGGCTGGCCAACCTCCCCCCGCAGCTGATTAAAACATTTCGTCTCCGCTCTTGAAACCAAGGCCGGGGTGATTATCGAACCGAACTACCCCGATCACCGCCTTACCGGCTACTGCCTTTTTAACCAGGGCAGTGCCTTCGATCCCAAACCCGCCGCATAATTCAATGGCCCCTATCCCCTCCGCCACAAGTTCCTTAGCGGCTGTAACCGCCATGGCATAATCCTTGACCCCCACTACGGTCAGCTCCACTATCGGGGTTTCTACCACCGCCCGGTCTCTGCGGCAATCGGCTTCCGGGGCAACAAATATAAAACCTGCTTTTAAATCTGCCATTATGTCCAACTCCTTTCTATTAACCCATTGCTTCGAGAATCAGCTGACTGATGTCCATAACCCGGATAGGTGATTTGGCTTCCCGGATAGCATTGGTTAACATCGTCTCACATTGCTGGCAGGCCGAAACCACGATAGTGGCACCGGTTGCCTTTATTTCTTCCAGCCGCAGGCGGGCTATTTGCAGAGCCACCTCCGGGGCGACACTCTGGAGGTTGCCGCCTCCGCCGCAGCACAGCGCATCCTGGCGATTATGCTGCAGTTCGATAAATTCCACTCCGGGAATACTTTTGATAATCTCCCGCGGTGCATCATATACCCCGCTGTTCCGGCCCAGATCGCAGGGATCATGGTAGGTCACCACTTCATCCAGGTCATTCAGTTCAATTTTACCGTCCTTGATCAGTTCGGCCAGATATTCGGTGGTATGCATCACCTTCAAGTCATAACCTTGCAGGGCATCTGCCGCATCATGCTTCCAGACGTGATAGCAGGAAGGACAGCTGGCGATCAGGGTATGAATACCGAGTTCCTTGATACGGTTGACGTTATGGCGGATAAATTCATCGGCAGTTTCGGTGAAGCCGGATCCTATCAAGGGGAATCCGCAGCACCATTCATCCCCGCCCATGGTAGTGAAATCTACCTCGGCTGCGGTCAATATTTCGGCTACCGCCAGGGCCACCTCGGAGGCCTGGGGGAAAAATGAAGAAACGCAGCCGACAAAATAGGCGACTTCGGCCCCCGCCCGCGGTTCCAAATCTTCAGGATTGTCAAGATCCTGAGCCCATTCCAACCGTCCTTCATTATCCAACGTAGTAATGTTGCGGTTGGACATCAGGTTGTCGCGGATGGCGTCATATGCTTTGGGCTCCCTGCCCAGCTCGGCGATGCGGCGGCGCAGGTCCAGCCACAACCGGCGGGTATCGATGTCGGTGGAGCATTCGTTGGCACAGGCGCCGCAGAGGGTACACTGGGCGATACGATTGACAAATTCGTCAGGTATCTCCGCCCCCTGCTGCTTGGAAAACAACTCCCGGGCCATACTGATCTTGCCCCGCGGGGTAGCCGATTCCCAACCGATTACCTTGTAAATGGGACACTCACTGCGGCAGTAACCGCAGCGGGCACATATCAAAGCTTCCTTTTCGAGATTGGTGTACGGGCTGGTCTCTTTGCTCATCAGCTACCACCCCTTCCCAAATAATTTTCTTACCACCGCTAAAGCTGACATGCCTACCGCATAATTGAAGGGATTTAGCATTAACGGGGCCTGATATACTTTGCCCGGGTTCATAATCCCGGCCGGGTCTGCGCTCTTTTTGCGGGCTCTTAGATTTTCCAGCTGGGATGCGTCATGAATACGTCCGATCATAGGTGAATTCCACAGACCTACTCCGTAGGGACGACCGCCGAAGCGGTAACCTATATCATGGATCTTCTTAACCAGGCTGAGGTTGATAATATATTTTATGGTATGGGTTTCGTCGGCATAGAAAGTAGTCATAACCGTGGCATACTCAGGTGTCACGACATGGCCATAGGAAAACAGGTTCAGTTTATAAGCCTGGGACATTTGCTCCACCCCGGCCAGGTACTGGGGCAAATGTTTAATGGGCAGCCATATCTCCGCCCCCAATATCGACGGACCGCCCCTTTTTAATTTCATGGCCAGGAATCTTTCCTGCCATTCGTGATCGGCGGTCGACTCGTCCAGTGGCCGGACGGTGCGGTCGGCGGCCAGCTGGTCTATGAATGCCAGGGCCTGATGCAGTTCTGCCTCCGACCCCTCGTAGTCCACTCCCACCAAGCAGCCGTTGTCAAGATTGGCCGGGGCTATGCCCAACCCCTTCAAGGTCTTAAGACAAGCCTGATCGGTAAAATGCATATTATAGGGAACAACCGGCCCTTTCATAAGGCTGTGCATGATCTCCAGCATCTTGATACTGGTCGGCACATGGAGGAGAAAATGCTTCATTTCCGTTAGCCGGCGGACTTCTACTTCCAGCTGAGTTATTATCCCCAGGGTACCTTCCGATTGAGCGTAGCGGTCAAGGGATGGTTTGCTGTCATGAGTCAGAGTAAGAATCTTGCCCTCCGGGGATACAACCTCGATGGAACGGACCTGAGTGGGCAGGCTGCCGTATTTCAGGCTGCCGATCCCGTAGCCCATCATGCAGAACCACCCGCCGATGGTTGCAGCCGGCGCACTGCTGGGATATGATTTGGCTGCCAATTGATGCGGACGCAGGTATTCTTCCAATTCACTCCAGGTGGTGCCGGCTTTAACCGTAACCGTCATATTGGCCGCATCGATCCCGGCTACGCCTTTGATCAGGTTCAGATCCAGTAATATACCTCTTTTGATCGGCACCGAATCAAAATATACGGTTGAGCCCCCTGCCCGCGGGGTCACCGGGATATTATTTTGGAAGGCGGTTTTCATGATATCGGCAACCTCACCGGAATTCGCCGGCCGCACCACTATATCGGGCAGGGTACTGAACAACGGGTCGACCAGCAAAGACGGTACCGGCGCCAAATCACGGCTATATAGAGATCTTTCATAGATGGAATCTGTAGCCCGTCCGCCATATTTCTCGAGCAGGGCTTGAATCACTTCATTACGCACCGGTTATCCCCCCTAACCTGTGATTCTTAGGCATGTTTGGCTATCTCCGTTTTGACGAATTCGATCGCCTTCTCGCCCTTGAGCAGCTTGGCTTCTACATCGGCCATATTAGCTGGTTCCATAACCGTGATCCAGCCCTGACCGTAAGGATCATTGTTTAAGGGCTGTGGTGCGGCAGCCAGGCCCTTATTGACATCGATCACGGTCCCGGTTACCGGCACCGCCACTTTGCCGGCCCATTTGCCGGACTGCAGAGAAACCAGATTCTTGCCTTCTTCCATGATTTTGCCGGCTCTCGGCAAGCGTATGAAGGTAATTTCCCCGGCCAGCTGCTGCATGAAATCGGTGACCCCTATTCTAATCTGGCTGCCCTCTACCTTGACCCAGGCATGATCGGTGGTATAGTAGAGGTCATCCGGCATATCATATTTGTCTACCTTGGCCATCAATTATTCTCCCCTTTCCTGTTTTCTTAACTTTAATGCTGGCCAGAGATTGCGCGGCATGGTAAGAACTGCGCACCAGTGGACCAGCGCTGACCTCCGGAAATCCCAGGCTGTACGCCTTCTGTTGTAGCATCACAAAGGTTTCGGGATGAATGTAAGCAATCACCGGGTGATGTTCAGGAGAAGGGCTGAGGTATTGGCCCAGGGTAAGGATATCGCAGTCAACCTGCCTTAAATCCTTAAAGACCTGAACTATTTCTTCGATATTCTCTCCCAACCCCAGCATCAAACCGGATTTGGCCAGTATTCCAGCCCGACTGACCCGCTCCAGCAACTGCAAGGAGCGATCGTAGCGGGCCTGGGGGCGTACGCTGGGATATAAGCGAGGAACCGTTTCGACATTGTGGTTGATAATATCCGGTCCAGCGGCGATGACCTTACGGAGGGCATCCCCCGATCCCTTGAAATCCGGGATAAGAACCTCGATGGATACACCGGGTACAGTTGCCCGTATGGATCGCACGGTGGCCGCAAAATGATCTGCCCCGCCGTCATCGAGATCATCCCGGGTTACCGAGGTCACCACTACATGTCGTAATCCCAGTTGTAATGCCGTCAGTGCCACTGCTTCCGGTTCGCTGGGATCAACTGGCTGCGGACGCCCGTGGGGTACGGCACAGAACCGGCAATTGCGGGTGCAAACGTTGCCCAGGATCATAAAAGTACAGGTTTTACTGGCAAAGCACTCGCCTATGTTGGGGCAGTCAGCCCCCTCACACACGGTGTGCAAACGGCCGACCTCCAATAACTTTTTCATATTGTCCAGGCTTTCTGCATTGGGCACGTCAACAGTTAACCAGTCTGGCCGGTTCATTTTTGGCTCCCTCCACTAACTGCATTACTTGATCCAGGGTTACAGACTGCAATTCAATCGCGAAGACTTCGCAGAATTGCTTGCGCATCTCCTTTTGAACCAACTTGATATCCACATCATGACCCAGCAGCTGGGCCATCGAGGTTACCCCCAGGGTGGAAATTCCACAGGGAATGATAAATGTAAAATGCATCATGTTGGGGCACACATTCAGTGCTACACCGTGCATGGTCACCCATTGCTGTATGGCTATACCTTCAGCCGCAATCTTGGCGGTTCCGACCCAAACTCCCGGATGATCCGGGTGACGTCCGGCCTTGATACCAAAGGCCCCTAAAGTTCTTATCAGGGTTTCTTCCATCAGCCGGGCATATTGGTGAACATCGCGGTCAAAGCCATTCAGGTCGAGAATCGGATAACATACGATTTGGCCCGGCCCATGGTAGGTTATATCCCCACCCCGGTCGGTCTCATATACCTTGATGCCCTGGGCTTCCAGGAATTCAGGGCTGGCCAGGATATGGTTGAAACCCCCGTGCCGCCCGACGGTAAAACAAGGCGGGTGTTCGATAAAAATCACTGTATCCCCTATGCTTCCCTGCCGGCGGGCATCGGAAAGCTTCTTCTGCAGCTCGAAAGCCTGGCTATATTCCACGGTTCCCAGTTCCAAACAATATCCCTGGCGGTTCATCTGATGATCCCTCCAATGCCAATATCACTTCTATTCGAATTCATCCAGGGCTCTCTTTAGAGTAGTTGATAAGCAAGACATGGCCGGCGATCCGCCGAATGCCACAGCCACTGCCGCTGCTTCCAGAATCTCGTCCCGGTTGGCGCCTTCATTCAGAGCTTGTTTGACATGCTGGGTCAAACAATAATCACAACGGGTATAAAGGGCTATCGCCAAGCCGATCAGTTCTTTATATTTGCGTTCCAGTTCCCCTTCTACGTATGCGGCCTGGTCCATCTGCAGGAAGGCTGCATCCAATTCGGGGGCATCTTCTAATATCTCGGCTTTGCCCAAAAACATTTCATTGAGTAATTCGTTGGGATCTTTAGACATTACTAATTCCTCCCTTAAATGAAGATTTTATAAGGATTTTCTATCAGTGCCATCAGGGTAGCCAGCCATTCGGCTGCCGGCGCCCCGTCGATAATACGGTGGTCAACGGAAAGGGACAGGCCCATCATCGGCCGGATTACTATTTCCTTGTTGATAACCACCGGTTTGTCGATCGTCCGGCCCACTCCCAATATAGCTGACTCAGGGGGATTAATGATGGGTGTAAACCAGTCTACCGAGCCATAGCCGCCCAGGTTGGTAATGGTAAAGGTTGCGCCCGACATCTCGTCCGGTACTAACTTGTTCCTCCGGCCCCGTTTGGCCAGGTCGTTGATCTCCGCATTTACTGCGGCCAGGGTCTTCTCGTTGGCATTTCTGACCACCGGTACAATCAAGCCGTCGGGAACCGCTACCGCCATACCGATATTGATGTCCTTAAGGGTTTTGACCTGGTCGCCGTCCAGGGTCATGTTCACCACCGGGTTGATCTCGATGGCCTTGGCGACGGCCTTGGTGAGAATAGCTGTAACCGAGATTTTGTCTTTGTCCTTGGCGCCTTGGTTGAGGGTGCTGCGCAGGGCCAGGATACCTGACATATCAACACTAACGTGTTCAGTGATTTTGGCATTGCTGGTCCAGCTGGCCAACATGTTGTCGCCTATGGCTTTCCTTATACCTTCATAGGGGGTTACATTGATAGTGGGACGATCATCAGCTGGACCTACACCTGATTCGATCGCTTTTTCCACATCCTCCTTGGTGATGCGCCCTTCCGGGCCGGTACCTGCGATACGGGTATAATCGATGCCGGCCTCCTCCGCCAATTTGCGGGCGGCCGGGGAAATTTTAACCTTCCCACCCGAGGGTGCACCCTTTGCTGGTGATGCTGGCCCTGCTGCCGGAGTCGAAGCTGAAGCTAAAATAGTGGAGATATCTTCGCCTTCCTCGCCTATAACGCCCATCAATCCACCGATGGGAAGTGAAGCGCCCCTAGCGGATATGATCTTCAATAGAATTCCGTCAGCCGGGGATTCTACTTTATTGGTAATCTTATCGGTCATAACCTCGACCAGAGGTTCCGATTTTTTTACCTTATCACCCTCGTTTTTAAGCCATTTGCCTACGGTGCCTGTCTTCATAGCCAGGCCCAGTTTAGGCATTACAATAGGTGTAGCCATCTAAGTTTTCCTCCTTTAACCAACCGAGATTTTTATATCCTGCCTACAACGTGAATATCCTTTAGCAACGGCTTGACTTAAGGCCAGGCGGGGGTCAACTACTCTGGGGCCATCAAAGGTCAGTTTAAGGGAGACCTCTTCTCCCTCCGCCACCTCTATTTCCCGTTCCCCATCCAGGGCCATCACAAAAGGCCCGCCGGCTATCTTGACTTCATCACCGATATTCAATATTTGGTAATCCTTAACTTCCACTGCCTTGATCAATCCCGGCGCAATCGGTACGATTACACTGGTATTTCCCGCACCGATATCTATCACCATGCCCCTGGGCTCCAAGGCATTGATCGGTTCCAGGTTGCCGGCTATCGAAGATATCCCTATCGTATCGGGTTCACCTTGGGTGACTACCACCTGCCGGATACGCTGCTCATCCCAGATCGCCCGGGAGCCTATAAATATATCGGAAACTATCACGGCATCGATTAAGGCGATATCGATTGGCTGGCCGTTTTTATGTACGACCAGCTTTTTAGTGGGGTGAACGGCCGGGTATTCGGTTAGGCCCCGCGCCACCACCCCGGCGGCCAGACCAGCAATGGTACCCTCGATCATCTTCGGAAACACATTATTGGTACCTGTAGATATGGGGACGAGAGGTACCTGCCCACAATGCTTGGCTACCATGCGGTTGGTCCCGTCTCCTCCCAGAGTAATAATACAATCCATGCCGGCTTTCTCCATCTCCAGGGCAGCATAAGCCGAGTCTATTTGAGTAGCGGTCATTTCGATGTTGGCTTCGATTATTTGAAACGGCAGCCGGTTACTTTTTGATAATCCCTCTATGGCCCGGGGTACCAACCCGTAATAATCCGGCATATACATGACCCGTTCGACCCCTGCAGCCGACATGGCCAAGAGGCATCTCTGGACGATATTGATTTTTTCCTGATTATCGAAGCAGGTACCATAGGCCACCAAGCGGCGTATGTCCTTGCCAGAGGCCGGATTAGCTATAATTCCTACTGAAGCCATGTTGCTGCCTCCCTCCGGGAAATTGGTCCGACGGAGGGCGGGTCAATCACCCGCCCATCATCTTCAATATTTAAAACATTGATTCTACCGCAGCGATGATTTTCTCCTCACTGGGGATAAAGGCATTCTCAAGAATAGGTGCAAAAGGAATCGGGGTAAACGGTGCCGCCAGTCTCTTGATGGGCGCATCCAGGTAATCGAAGCCTTCTTCACCTACTATGGCGGCAATTTCTCCGCCGAAGCCACTGGTAATGACTTCTTCATGAACGATCAGCAATTTGCCGGTCTTGGCTACTGATTTTAATATAGCATCCTTATCAAGGGGTATTAATGTACGGGGGTCTACGATCTCGGCACTGATGCCCTTCTTGGCCAGTTCTTCAGCTGCCGCTATAGCCTTCTGCAGCATCCAGGACCAGGCTACAATAGTGATATCGGATCCTTCCCGCTTGATGTCGGCTTTGCCCAGGGGCACTACATATTCACCTTCCGGAACCTCGCCAGACATTCCTAATAATTGCTTATGTTCAATGTACATAACCGGGTTATCATCACGGATAGCAGCTGCCATCAAGCCTTTGGCATCGGCAGGAGTTCCAGGCATTACAGTCTTAACGCCCGGGATATGGGTAAACCAGGATTCAATACTCTGGGAGTGCTGGGCGGCTGCACCTTGTCCAGCTCCGCACGGAGTACGTACAACCATCGGAACCTTGGCCTTACCGCCAAACATATATCTCATTTTGGCCGCCTGGTTGAACAGTTCGTCCATACAGCAACCCATAAAATCCACAAACATGATCTCAACTATCGGCCTAAGTCCAGCTGCCGCAGCTCCTACGCCATGACCGACGATAGCAGCTTCACTTATAGGTGTGTTCATGACCCGTTTGGGTCCAAATTCATCATATAAACCCGCGGTTACCCCAAAACAGCCGCCGAACTGGGCTACGTCCTCACCGGCCAGATAAACGTTGGGATCTCTTTGCATTTCTACCCGCATGCCATCTCTAACGGCCTCAGCATAAGTCATTTGTTTCATTACAATTCACCCTCCCTTAATCTAATCGGCATAAACGTCGGTAAAGAGTTCTTTGGGATCCGGCACTGGGCTCTCTTCGGCAAACTTGATGGCCACGGCAATTTCGCCTTCGACACCTGCTTTAATGGCATCCAGATCAGCCTGGGCGGCATATTTAAGCTTGATCAGGTTCTTTTCCAGCCTGGGAATCGGATCTTTGGCTATCCAATCAGCCTGGTCCTTGGGGTCTTTATAGGCTCCGGGATCACCTTCGAAATGTCCCCGCCATCTCCAGGTCTTACACTCGATCAAGGTAGGGCCGTCACCCTGCCGTGCCCGTGCTACCGCGGCCTGGGTAGCCTCATAAACTGCAACCACATCGTTTCCATCTACGGATACCCCGGGGATTCCGTAAGCACTGGCACGATCGGAAATATCGGTTATATTCTGATGAGTTTCCTGGGAGTTGGAAATAGCCCAGCCGTTATTCTCACATACGAATATTACCGGCAGTTTCCATATGGAAGCCATATTCAAAGATTCATGGAAGGTAGCCCGGTCAGAAGCGCCATCACCAAAGAAAGCTACTGCAACCGCATCAGTATCCTTATATTTGCAGGCAAAGGCAGCGCCGGTTGCGATCGGCATGCCGGCGCCTACTATACCGTTAGCACCCAGGATTCCCAGGTTAACGTCGGCGATATGCATTGATCCTCCCTTGCCCCGGCAGTAACCAGTAGAGCGTCCAAACAACTCAGCCATCATCAGTTTGATGTTTCCGCCTTTGGCGATCAGATGTCCGTGGCCACGGTGGGTACTGGCAATATAATCCTTGTCGGTCAGACAGGCGCATACCCCGCAGGCGACAGCCTCTTCCCCCAGGTAAAGATGCACGAAACCGGGTATCTGACCGGCAGCAAACAACTCAACTGCTTTCGACTCGAATGCCCTAATGGTAGACATCTTTTTGTACATGTCCAGTAATTGCTCTTTGTTAAGGTCCATTCAAATTCCCTCCTTTAATTTTTGGAAATCCTCACTTAAGTGCTGTAGTTATGCCGGTCAATTAGATTATCTGCGCTCAGGCTGGCTACCTATCGATATCGATATAAACAGTCAAGGCCGCCAAGGCCACGACAATCGTATCTCCCTCGCCAAGAGCCGGTATGTCCAACCCGCGCACAGATAAGCCTCCAGCTACTGCCTCCAGCTGGCATGAACCAAAGGGTACCGCTTTCAGAACCTCCTCATGATCTAATCTCTCAGGATAAGGGCAGGCAATTTTGACCTGAATATGCATCTGGTTGGGATCTTGAATCCCCACTATGTCGAACAAGCCGCACAGGCAACTGTGAGAAACAGCATCTTTGATAGCCTTCTGAGCTGCTTTGGTAACGTCACCACCATGCAGATCAGCGCCGGTCCCAATTTCTACAATGAAACGCTGCAGATTCAATCCAATATCCTCCTTTCTACTCGTTCTCTCTGCCCGGCCTCGACTTTTACCCGCCAAAATTAGATCTAAATCTCTCTGACAGATCAAAGAAGCAATTACTGTGCCAACTTCTTTTCGTTATTTTGGCGATCCGTCCTAATAGCTTAAACCACCCATTTACAAGGGTTTTAATAAAACTAACCAATGTACCGAATGGAATCATGTTTCCCAACAGTGTCGCACCCGTGTTTCAACGTTGCAACATTGATGAAAAAAATATAAGATATGGTCATTAGAATCTAAAGGAGAAAAAAAGCTATGGGCGCAGGCGTAAAATCAGCAGACTTGATTGAACGAGGATGGCAGGATTTCGTTACTACTGGGCATACCAGTGAAGCGGCAATATCCCCGGACATACTCGAGGCTTGGCAGAGATGTTATATAAGCGGGGTTGATCCTTACGACGGGGTATGTTACCGTTTTCTGACCCCTTCTCAACTGAAGGATCTGCTGAATAAGAGGAAACACCTGGTTGAAACTGCCCGGCCGATCATGGCCAATCTGTACGAGTTTGTAAAAAATTCCGGTTTCATTGTTTTACTCACTGATGAGCGCGGCTATATTATGGAATGCCTGGGGGATCCGGATACCATGATTCAAGCCCGCAAGTTGAATTTTATCCCGGGTGCGGATTGGAGTGAGGAATCGGTTGGCACCAATGCTATCGGCACCGCCATAGTGCTGGGAAAACCTATCCAAACTGCCGGAGCTGAACATTATTGCCGGAAGCACCAATCCTGGACCTGTTCGGCGACCCCGATTTTCGATAAGAACCGGGAGATGATCGGAATACTGGATATGTCTGGCCCTGTGGATGGAACTCATTTGCATACCCTGGGTATGGTGGTGGCAGCTGGACAGGCTATTGTGGATCAAATGAGGGTCCAGAAGAAAAACTGGCAATTGGAGCAGGCCAATGAGCGCATGGACGGCATTTTCAGAACCATTTCCGACGGAGTAGTGATCATAAATTCAGCCGGAATAATTACTCACATCAATCCGGCCGCCGAGGATATTCTGGGGAAACCCCACCGGGAGCTTACCGGCCTCTCCATTTCTGATATTCTGGGGCGCGGCATCCCTTCCTTTGAGCGGGCATTGCAGCGCCATGACTCCTATAGCGATATCGAGGTTATGGTTGACACTGCCGATGGGCGGGTCCATTGTCTAAGTTCCGGGGTGCCTATTATGGATAATGAAGGGATGCTCTCCGGGGCGGTTATAACCTTCCGGCCTATGGAGAAAGTGCAAAAACTTGTCAATCGTATCAGCGGTGCTCAGGCTGTATTTCACTTTAAAGATATTATTGGCGAAAGCCCGGAAATGGCTGAAGTGAAAAGATTGGCCGCCCTGGCTGCAGCCGGTAACTCCAATGTGTTGCTGGAGGGGGAGAGCGGCACTGGTAAAGAAGTGATAGCCCAGGCTATTCATAACCGCAGCAGCCGCCGTAAAGGCCCATTTGTAGCGGTTAACTGCGGGGCGATTCCCCGTGAATTGATAGCCAGTGAATTATTTGGATATTCGGAAGGAGCCTTTACCGGGGCCAAACGCGGGGGACGGCCGGGAAAATTCGAACTAGCCGCCGGCGGAACTTTATTCCTGGATGAAATCGGCGATATGCCCCTGGAGCAGCAGGTAGCTTTGCTTAGAGTTTTGCAGGACAAAACGATTACCCGTATTGGAGATGATAAGACCATCCCGGTGGATTTCCGGATTATCTGCGCTACCAATAAAAGCCTGTGGGATGAGGTGGAGAAGGGCAACTTCCGTCAGGATCTGTATTATCGGATAAATGTGGTGTCAATCAATATTCCCAGTCTACGGATTCATCCCCAGGATATACCCATGTTGTTTGACCATTTTATGAAGGCTACTGGCGGCGACCAGATATGGAATGAGATTGAGATCGATGACCAGATAATCGAACGCCTCAAACAATATTCCTGGCCGGGTAATGTCCGGGAACTGCAAAATGTGGTGGAACGGTTGATCGGTATGTCCCAAGGCAACCGAATCCAGTTGGAATACTTGCCGGATTCTATCTATCATCCCCACCGCCCCGATGCACAACCCCATCCGGTCGTAGTTGCCCAAAACGGTGGAGTCAACGTCGCCCGAGAACAGAGAAAGCAAAAGATAGAGGAAATCGAGCGCAGCGAGATTGCCGGGCTGATATTGAAGCACGGCGGCAATATCAGTGAAGTAGCCAAAGAAATGGGTATCTCCCGCAGCAGCGTCTACCGCAAAATAGGTCGCTACAAGATAGGATTGAAGTAGACCGGCAGACACTACTGAAAAGGTCCGGCCGGGGGGAATTGAAATCAGACTATACTTACATCTCCATATGGTTTTCAAGCTTTGGTATTGAAATGTGCAAAAGTCGCATGATCTCCTTTTCGGACTCGATAACCCGCTCGGCAATAAACTGTTCAAAGGGTTCGTCATCTTTATGCGCCCTCTCCAACAGTTCAATGTATTCGTGTCTAAGTACTGTAGGAATTATAGCCAGCAGATACCCGTCTTGTATATTGGAATCACAGGTGTAGTTCGATTCATAATTCGAAAGGAGATGAATGAGATGGCCGGCGGACATATTACCATACCGAGTGTGATGGATATTTACGAAGTTGCCGAAATGTTTTCCAGATACTACGTTGATCCTGTTATCGCCCAGCAGCATGTTCCGCCCAAATGGAAAGTCAAGATTCATGAAAACGGTATGGCATACCTGTATGTACTGATTCAGAAGAGTCAAAGAATGGTTTTAGACAAAATATTTAATATGGGCCCGGTTGGCATGTCTCACATCTGGATAGAGCTTGATGGACCTCCGGAAGTGATCACACCCTTTCCGGGAACTGATCGCGCTCTGCCCACCTGGTATTGGTACACCCTTCCACACCAATTCGATAGCCAATTGGCTAACTTGTTTGTCCGTGTGGCCGGGATAGCCACTCAGTCGATACGGGAGATTTCCCATGGCGGTGATCCCGGTGGTTCCCGGTCTGGAAAGGTTATCGAAAGCTATTCTCCTGAGACAAGTTACAGTTGGACGGAGACCAGTCAACTTTATCCGGAACCAGATATCATTACCGGCAGCCATCGGCTCTACCGCCAATACGGAGTGAGGGAATCGGCGGCCCATGTGAAGTGTATCACCCACTTTTTAGGAGACGGCCAGGTCATATTGAACGCCTCCCCCGATTCGGCCATTGGCAAGCTAGGGTTTGGCACGCGCCTCACAGGCACATCCAACCCCGTATTGGTCAAACACTGCCGGATAGAGTATAAAGTAGGGTTTTTCTAATCATAGTGCAGGCTCAATATAACTTAGGATATAAATGTTTATCATTTTCACTATTTAGCTATCTTGGCTGCTATTTTGCACCGATTACACGGCTGACGATCAATTTCATAACTTCAGTCGAGCCGGCCAGAATTGTGAAAACCCGGCTGTCGTCGTAGAGCCGGGAAATTTCATATTCCCCACAGAAACCATAGCCCCCGAATATCTGCAAACACTTGGAGACTACTTCGATTGCCATTTCGCACACCCAATATTTTCCCATGCTTACTTCATTGGTTATATCCTGGCCATTTATGTAGTTGACCGCCAGGGTGTCAGTACAGGTCCGGCAAACCTGGGCTTTGGTCGCGCATTCAGGCACCGCCTCCTGTTTAACCCTTAAACCAGGCTTGCTTGTTTGAAACTGAAGGTTAATCGACTTTCAGTATAACTGCATCCCCTTGGGCCAGTCCACCGCAGATGGCAGCCACTCCATATCCCCCGCCCCGGCGACGAAGTATCTGCATGAGGTGCATGGTTATCCTCAGTCCGCTGGCTCCTACGGGATGCCCAATAGCTATTGCTCCGCCATCAATGTTGGTAATTGCCCTGATTTTTTCGATTTTACCGGAATCCCCGTCAGCCAGCAGTTTGATGGTAACCAGAGGCATGGCGGCAAAGGCTTCGTTGATCTCAATGGCATTCATATCGTCCAATGTCAACCCTGTCTCTCTTAAAGCCTTTTGAATGGTAGGAGCCGGAACAACTGCAATTCCCCGCGGCTCAATTGCATGGCTGGTGACCTTCAGTACCGTAGCCAGAGGCTCCAGTCCTAATTCACCGGCTTTCTTCCTGGTGGTCACAACCACTCCAGCTGCACCGGTACTCAAGCCAGGTGCATTTCCAGGGGTCACTGTTGGGCTTCCATAAATAGTCGGCAGCTTAGCCATGGCTTCGGGCGATACATCGGAGCGCGGACTGGCATCTTTGTCAAAGACAAGGGCAGGCTTTTTCTTTCCCTGAGGAATTTCCAGTGCAAATATCTCTTCGTCAACATAACCTTTGTCCCTGGCGGCACAATATAACTGATGGCTGCAGACGGCCCATTCATCCTGCAACTCCCTGGTGATCCCATAATCCACGGCTACTTCACCGGCATCCACCGCCAAAACTCCGAATCCCGGAATACCCAATTCGTTGAGCATATCTATCAACACCAAATTTCCAAGCCTTGATCCTTCCCAACGGGCTTTCGGAGGCATATACAAGGGGACCCGGCTCATATTGTCAACCCCAAGGGCAATGCTCACTTCAGCTTCCCCAACTTGGATATTTTTCATTGACTGCTGCAGGGCACTGGTAGACGAGCAACAGGCCCGGTCCAGGGTGTTGGAAAGGGTTTCGGGTCTTAGTCCAGCCCGTAAGAGTGACTGTCTGGCGATTACATCTGTTTGGGTACCAGCTTCCAATAGAACGGTCATACCGAGATTAACGTCATCGATCGATTCTGCGGTTAGTCCGGTCCTTCTCATCAATTCCCTTATAGTCCATTCCGCCAGTTGGGCACTCGGAATGTCGCGGAGGACTCCCCCAAATTTGTCAAAAGGAGTCCGGGCATAACCTACAATCACAATATCCTTCTCATTGTCTGCCATAAGCTATTCTCCTTCAATTAACGGTCTCGGTGACGATTTGCCGGTAAAATCAGTGATGGTTTACTATGCGTAGAAAATCTTGCGGGCCGCGGCCCTGAGCTATCGGGAGGAGTACACGCTACTACAAAGACATCGGCAAATTTATAGAGGATCTCACTACAATCATTGCCCATAACCGGAACAAAGTCTAGCACCCGCGAAGCAGCCAACTTTCGAACTGGATTAAAAACAATACCAATTCCGTTGCGCAGAGGCGTAGTGATGTGTGAAATATTTTCATTATTAAAAAATGTTCCCCTCCGCAACTCTCTATTAAAAGAATTACCGGAGGGGCGAGGTAAATTCATGATTGGCTCCGCGTATCAACGCGGTTTTTTTATCGGAGGTGAGGGGTCACTTTTCATTACTGCACTATCTTGTTGCTTCTGGTCCAGATATTCATCAGTTGGGCTTCCCCGATCAATTCGTCGCGCAGGTTGGGGTGAGCGATGTTGATAAGCGCCTCCGCCCTTTGCCAGGTGGATTTGCCCTTGAGCATAGCCTTACCGTACTCGGTCACTACATAGTAATTGATGCTGCGTGGCACGGTTACGATAGAGCCGGGGGTCAGCACCGGCCTGATTCTGGATACGAGGCTGCCGTCTTTCTCTTTGAAGGTGGAAGTCAAACAGATAAGGCCTTTACCGCCCCTGGAATAGTAGGAGCCGGTTATAAAATCCAGCTGCCCGCCGGTTCCGGAGATATGCCGTGTTCCGGAAGACTCTGAGGCCACCTGGCCATACAGATCTACTTCAATAGCATTGTTTATGCCTATGACATTATCATTGCGGCCGATCATGTAAGGGTCGTTGGTGTAATCCACCGGATAGGAGGCGCAGGAAGTGTTGTTATCCAGGAAGTCATACAGTTTGTCGGTACCCATCGCAAATGTATAAACCATTTTGCGGGGGTCGATCTGTTTGCGGCGTCCTGTGAGCCGGCCGGCCTCATACATGTCCACAAAGGAATCTACCAGCATCTCGGTATGGACCCCCAGGTCCTTAAGGTCGGATTGGGCGATCATTGCTCCTACCGCATTGGGCATCGCTCCTATACCTAACTGCAAACAGGCTCCGTCCTCAATTTCGTCCAAAACCAGGGCGGCTATCTTTTTGTCGACATCCGATATAGGTGCTTCGGGCAGTTGAATCATGGGTTGGTCGTCGCCTTCGACTATGTAATCCACTTCCGATATGTGGATGGATTCCCGCTGGCCTCCCAGGCATATCGGAACTGATTGGTTCACTTCGACGATAACGGTTTGGGCTGCGTCACAGATTAAGGGCGTGAAGGAATTTGAGGTCCCGAAATTAAAGAAACCGTGCTTATCCATAGGAGCCACCTTGATCATGGCTACCGCTGGCTGCACATAGCTACGTTCATAGAAACTAGGCACCTCGTGGTAGGTTATAGGCACGTAGTTGCAGAGATTTTGGTCATGGAGTTTACGGCTGGCGGCACTCATATGCACATCATTATAGATGAAGTGTTTTCTCTCCGGGTCTGCCAGCACCGTTTGGGGGGGAAAGGGGCAGGTCGTCGTTATGATGAACACATCGTACAATTCGTCAACCCGCCTGGCCAGAGCGGCATCCAGATAGCTTGAATTCATTACGAATTCGCCATAGTTGATAACATCTCCCGATTTTACAACTTTCACAGCTTCTTCCACCGGGGTTAGTTTGCGCTGGTATTCTACACTATAGTCCACTAAGGTTTGACCTCCTTTACATCATGATGTTCATAAACATCGACCGTGACATCGATATCCTTTTGGTCAGCATTGGCCGCCACCGATCAACGTCGATACATCGATGACCATATTGCCACCTTTTAAAATCCCTCCGCTTGGAACTGGTATTTTGATTTATCAAAGAAATGGTAGGTGATGGTTGGGTATACCATCACCTACCATTTGGGGAGAGGATTCTAAATGTCTCTGGTCCACAATGAACACATGGCGGGACCGGTGCCGACACAGAGGGATGCTCCTCCCACGGTCTTGCCGATTCTCTCTAATTCATAGTATAGGGTGACGATAATGCGCAGCGCCGTGGCACCGATAGGATGTCCCAGGCCGATTCCGGAACCATGGGTGTTGACCTTATCCATATCGAGCTCGATACCATAATCTTCCTTGAGCTTCCTGCCTACACCAAGCCACTGGGCGGCAAATGCTTCATTGATCTCCCAGTAATCGACATCCTCGAATTTCATGCCCGCTTGTTTAAGGCATTTGGGGATGGCCACGGCTGGTCCCAATCCCATTACTTCAGGAGCCACCCCTTCGGCGCAGATATTGATCAGTTTCATTAACGGCTTAATTCCCATCTCCAGGGCCTTGCTCTTGGACATGATGACTACAGCAGCGGCGGCGTCATTGATTCCCGAGGCATTGGCAGCTGTTACCACTCCTCCTTTTCTGAAGGCTGGCTGCAGTTTGGCCATGGACTCCAAATTAGCATCGGGTATCATGTGCTCATCCTTGGAGAAAAAAGTGCTGCCTTTCTTGGATTTGATTTCGACCGGAACGATTTCCCGATCGAATATTCCTTCCTGGTTAGCTTTGGTAGCATTCTGGTGACTGCGCAGAGCGAGTCTGTCACATTCTTCGCGGGTGATGCCGTATTTCTCAGCAACATTCTCAGCAGTGACCCCCATATGTCCTTGTACCAGGCGGTCGAACAGGGCATCATGCAGCATGGCATCTTCAATAGTCCCCGGTCCCATACGATAGCCTGTACGACCTTTGGGGATCATGTAGGGGGCATTGGTCATGCTTTCAACGCCAACTACGAGGGCTGCCTCAGTTTTGCCTAATTGAATATGGTTGCAGGCCACATCGAGGGCCCGCATCCCGGATGCACAGTTCTGATTGACTACACACGCGTCACTTCTAACCGGTAAACCGGCTGCCAAACCGACCTGGCGGGCCGGCAGCGATCCCTGCATATGCTGATAGACGTTGCCCATAACGATTTCGTCTATGATTTCCGGATCTATAGCCGCCCGCTTTACGGCCTCCTTGGCTACGACGGCTGCCAAATCTACCGCCTGAAAGTCCTTTAAGCTGCCCAAAAATCTGCCGATCGGAGTTCTGCACGCACTGACTATCACTACATCCTGAATTTCTTTCATCATTATTAATAATCTCCTCCCCTATGTTTGTTTTCGTTTTCTGGCCGCACCTTTTTTACCATCGGCGATACACCTGTCTACGGCTTCGGGATAGATGCCGCAGACCCTCGAGTTGACAACTCCGCCCCCCTTCCTTACGAATAGACTGACATCACCAAAATATTGGCCGGCAAAAACAGTCTGAATGATTTCATTAGTTTTATTAAGCAATATCCCTGCCAACTATCGCTCATATCCGAAATAGCCAATATATCGGCCTTTTGGTTTGCTCCGCATCCGGACCGTTCATCGTCCTGCGACTGATATTACAACGGTTGCCGACCATGCATCTTAAACGGGACGACTTATATCGCGCCTTTGCAGACCTGAATGGATTACCGACCATGTGACCGGTTTTGCAACCCCTAAAAACAAATGCGATGGGCGGAGTCAGCACTCAGCTGTCTCTGCCCATCATATCGGCTTGGTTCAATGGCCTGGTGGCGGCTCGCTCCTACAACCCGTATTTTCGCATTTTACTATATAAGACCGATTTGTTCAGCCCTAATTCCTTGGCTGTCTTCGTCTTGTTATAATCGGTCGATTGAAGCATCTTCTCTATCAGTTCTTTTTCCAACCGCTGCACTGAAGCGTTCAGGTTATTCTGTCCTGCTTCATTGACTATGCGGCGAAAAGCGGCATCACCCAACGAGGGAAAATGCTGCACCTCCAAGCGAACCGTCGGTTGGGTTGAAGTCATATTTATAGCCCGCTCCAGCAGGTTTTGCAACTCCCGCACATTACCGGGCCAGTGGTAGTTTTGCAGCATATGCAAGGCTTCATCAGAGATATCGGTGACGTGCGTCTTGAGGTTGGCGTTGATGGCAGGCATCAGGTAATGGACCAGCGCAGGAATATCCTCCCTGCGCTCTCTTAGCGGCGGGAGATGCAGACGGACAACATTCAAACGGTAGTAGAGATCCTTGCGGAATTCGTGGTCGGCCACCATCTGCTCCAGGTCACGATTGCTGGCCGCGATGACTCTTACTTTGATGGGAATGGGATTGGTGCCGCCCACCCTTTCGATCACCCTTTCCTGGAGGACCGTGAGAAGTTTGGTCTGCATATTGAGGGGCATATCGCCGATCTCATCCAGAAAGATGGTACCCCCCTTGGCCAACTCGAATTTTCCTGGTTTGCCGCCTTTTTTGGCACCGGTGAAAGCGCCTTCTTCGTAACCAAACAGCTCGGATTCCAGCAGTGATTCCGGCAAAGCTGCACAATTCACGCGTACGAAAGGGCCCTCGTGGTTACCCTGGTTATGAATTGACTGAGCAAATAATTCTTTGCCGGTTCCGCTTTCCCCGGTTATCAGGATGTTGGATCGGGTATGAGCCAATTGCTGGGCCATCGATTTGATCATGGTGAACTCGTGACTGCCGCCGATGAGGTCATCAAACTGCCAGCGGGCTTGATAATGCTCACGGAACTCCTCTTTATAGTAATTAAGCTCTTTCGCCATCTCCTGCAGCTTATTGATAAGCGCCTTGGTCTGGGACATATCCAAAAACAGACTCCTGCCCACTGCTCCGGTAATCTCACCATTCTTTATGATCGGGGTCCTGGTGATGATGGTGTCGCGGCCATTGACGGTCCAGTTGTCGATCTCATGTATCTCCCCGGTCCTTAAAATACTCGGCAGCTTGGAATGGGGAGTTATCTCCAGGATATGTTTGCCCACCACATCCTCTTTCTTCATCCCCAGCAGGTGCAGGTAGGTTTGGTTCATAAAAGTGACGATGCCGGCTTTATCGACGATCACATATATCAGGTATGGACTTTGCACAAGTACTTCCGATACCGTTTCATACTCTTTTTCCATCGTCTGCAGTCTCTTCATGAGTAATTTCGCCCCGGTTTTGTCCAGGAAAATTGTCTGTCCTACTGCCCCAAAGACTTCGCCATCCCTGATCAATGGATAGCGTGTTATGATAGTCTCACGGTCATTGACCGACCACAGGTCGATCGGGTCTGATTTCCCGGTACGCAGCACCTCAGGTAATTTGGAATGAGGAGTAATCTCCAAAATGTGTCTATCCATCACTTCGTCTCTGCTCTTGCCTATCCACTCCATATAGGCTTGATTGATATGCACAATGATGCCGCGATGGTCGACTACGACGCAGGCCATGAGGGGATTGTCAAGGATGGCTTGCGCCACTCTGTCGAAATTGAAATTATCTCTGGATGTAGACATGAGTAGACCTCCTGTTGCAAATAGAATCGCATATTCACTATATTCTAACTCACCCTGTTGCTAAACAACACACCGCAGGGGTTGCGATTGTCACCGGTATCCCTTTTCGATTCCCCCGTTGACTGTTAATCAGTGCACCCAATACAATTAACTTAGTAACCTATCGACCCACCGGACTATTTATTAGGAGGGATAGGAATGGATTTTTACCTCAGCGAAGAGCAGGAACTGATCCGCAGCGCCATGCGGGAGTTTGCCCAGGAGTATGTGGCCCCGATCGCTCAGGAAATCGACGAATCCAGCCGTTGGCCGGCCGATCTGTATGTCAGGTTGGGAGAAAAAGGTTGGATGGGTATGCCCTTCCCCGAGGAGTACGGAGGTTCAGGCGCCGACTATGTCAGTTATGCAGGAGCCATCGAGGAGTTGGCCCAGGTCTGCGCGGCGACCGCTTTCAACGTTTCGGTACATACCGGTGTGGCATGCATGTGCATCAATAACTTCGGCACCGACGAACAAAAAAGGAAATATCTGACTCCCCTGGCCAAAGGCAAGATCGGCGCCTTTGCCATAACCGAACCGTCCGCCGGCACCGATGTGGGCGGGGCCCTCACCAACGCCATCCTGGACGGCGAGGAATATGTTATCAACGGCAGCAAGACCTTCTGTACCAACGGCCCGGTAGCTGATACCTATGTGGTGTTCGCCTGGACCAACAAGGAGAAGGGCGAGATGAGCTGCTTCATCATCCCCCGGGACACCCCCGGGATGCAGATCGGCACCAAGATAGAGAAGATGGGGATGCGCTCCTCCCAGACCTCCGATCTCTACTTCAAAGACTGCCGGATTCCCAAAGAAAATATCATCGGCAAAGAAGGCCAGGGATTGAAGATTGCCATGAACGGGTTCGACCATGGCCGGGTGGGTATCGCTGCCCAGGCGGTGGGCATCGCCCAGGCCGCTCTGGATGAAGCCGTCGCCTACTCCAAGCAGAGGGTCCAGTTCAACAAGCCTATCGCCAAACAGCAGCAGATCCAGTTCTGGATCGCCGACATGGTGACCGAGGTCCAGGCGGCCCGTTTACTCACCCTGCAGGCGGCCTGGCTCAAGGACCAGGGCAAGCCTTTCTCCAAAGAAGCGGCCATGGCCAAGCTGTATGCCTCGGAACTGGCGGTACGGGTAGCCAACAAGGCGGTGCAGATCCACGGCGGATACGGTTACTGCAAGGGCATAAAGGTTGAACGCTTGTATCGTGACGCCAAGATAACCGAGATCTATGAAGGCACATCCGAGGCGATGCGGATGGTAATTGGCGGCAGTGCTCTGCGCTAAAGGTCCTGGCGTCAGTTTGGTTTGCATGCAAAAACCGCGCGATGAGCGCGGTTTTTCTATTCACGGTTGAATGTACACAGTGCCCGCCTTACTATTCCACCGGGCGGCATTCATTTATCCCTACTGTGAAAAACGTGGCCGATACCTGTTCGTTCCATACTATAAAGCGCCGGGCTTCCTCGGCATAAGCATATCCATATACTTCGAGTACGGTTTTAGATGGTATAAATACGGTTTTGGTTACCAGAATATCCCGTTCCAATTTCTTGGCGATGACCTCTGTCCGGCCCACCGTCGCAACCTTAAACAACATGACAATCCCTGCCTTTCATGTTTAATCGTCTGCTTACAATATACCACGTCAAATGTGAGCGGCACTATCCTTTGATGGACTGCTCGGGGCTTTACATAAACATCTGTTTTTTCGAATTCATCAGTACTATCAGGCCTGCGGGTATCCCTCCTGCCGGGAACAGCGATGTCAATGCCGGCCGGACCTCGGGATGCCTGACATGGGCCCTAGCGCATAAGCATTTTCCAATACTTGTGCTTATCTTTGTAGGGTGGATATATGGGCAGATCGAAGGCGAACCCCTTATACAGCACCGCTTTTTGGTGGGAAAAGGCATCGAAACCGAATCGACCGTGGTAATTACCCATGCCGCTGTTGCCCCGGCCTCCAAAAGGCAGACCGAAATGGGCGAAATGATATTCGGTGTCATTGACGCATCCGCCCCCAAAGGGGATATTTTTGATCACCCACCGCACCACCTGTTTGTCTTTTGAAAATACGTACAATCCTAGCGGGTTCGGATTGCGGGCAATTATATCCGCGGCCTGACCGAGACTGGCATATTCTATCACCGGCAGTACCGGCCCATAAATTTCCTCCTGCATCACCGGCAGGTCCAGATCGGTTATTTCCATGACGGTGGGTTCGATCATCAAGCGCTCATCGTCAAATCTTCCCCCGATTACGATCTTGCCTTGCTGCAGATAATCTTTGACCCGCGTATAGTGCTTCCCATTGATGATCGTCGCCATGTCCTGATATTGGTCGGATCTTTCCGGGTAGAATACTTGCAGCCACTTGGACAGTGACCTGTAAAGCGTGTCCTTGATCTCACGGTGAACCAGCAAATAGTCGGGGGCGATGCAAGCCTGGCCGGCATTGAGCAATTTACCATGGAGGATCCTCCGGGTGGTTACGTCCACGTCGATATTCTTATCGACAATGCACGGGCTCTTACCGCCCAATTCCAAGGTGACCGGGGTCAGGTTCCGGGCAGCTTTGGCCATGATTATCTTCCCTACCTCGGCGCCGCCGGTGAAGAAAATCTTATCGAAGCGCTGCTCGACCAGGCGCTGGGAAGTTTCCAGCTCGGGGTCGACCATGGCCACATGGTCAGCTGCGAATGCGGCCGCGATCATTTTTTCGATGACCCCGGCCGCCAGGGAGTTGCCCGACGTCTGGACTATGCAGCAATTACCGGCCGCGATTGCCCCGACCAGGGGAGAAAACACCAGCAAAAACGGAAAATTCCATGAACCCATGATCAAGGCCACCCCATATGGCTCTTTGACTATGTAACTCCGGGACGGAAATACAAAAATACTTGTCCCGATTTTGGATGGTTTCATCCAATTTTTCAGGTTCTTGATGGCTATATTGATTTCATTGATAGTAAACACCAATTCGGTCATGTAACTTTCAAACAGCGGCTTCTCATTGTCGGCCGTCATGGAATCGATGATCTCCTGCTCATATTCCAGTATTACTTTTTTGAGACGCCGCAATGCCTGGAGCCGGAAATCAAACTCCTGGGTTTGCCCGCTAGCAAAGAACGCCCGCTGTCGGGAGATAAGTTCCTGTATGTCTTGTTCTAACGTAATATCACCGTCTTTCTATATGGCTAATGGGCGCTTGGTTCCAATCCGGGTTAAACTTTATTTTTTTCGAAATATTTCGTACCAGGGCCCATATTCCAAATATATCTAATTATGCCTCATGTATCAACCGGGGCACCACCCTGGAGTTTTATACGATTCCCCGGCGTCCACTGATGAGAGGGGAGAGGTGCCCCGGTCACGTACATAATCATGTAGAAAATAAGATAAGCGAATTGTATACTGTATAAATACGAACTATCATCCAGTTTCCACATTTCATAACCGGGAAATCTGATTAAACAAGCAGGCGGGATGAAATTATGAAAGTGATCATAGTAGGGGCCGGCAAAGTGGGATTCAGCATGGCCCAACTGTTATCGGCGGAGAATCACGATGTGACCGTTATCGAACCATCCCCGGAACGGGCCCAGATCATGGAGAACGCCCTGGATATACAGGTTATCACCGGCAGCGGTTCCTCCTCAGCCATCCTCAAAGAGGCCGGCGTGGACCAGGCCGACATGTTGCTGGCGGTCACCGAAATGGATGAACTCAACATGGTATCCTGCATGCTGGCCAAACAGTATGGTACCAGGACCACCGTCGCCCGGGTGCGCAATCCGGAATACCTGGAGATCAAAGACCTGTCGTTCAATCAGATGATGGGTATCGACCTGATAATAAACCCCGAGCGGGTAACTGCCCGTGAGATAGCCGCCATCATCCGCAATCCCGAGGCGCTGAACGTCGAGTTCTATGCCGATTACAAGATCCAATTGCTGGAACTGGAAATAAAGCCTGATTCCCTGCTCGCCAACAAGAAGCTGCGCGATTTGGACACATCTCTTCCTTATAATATAGTAGCCATCGTACGCAGCCACACCCTCCTGGTGCCCAGCGGTGAAGATCTGCTGCTGCCCGGCGACCGCATTCACCTGATGGCCCGCTCCCTGGATATGAAAGCGGTGGAAAAAATGCTGGGTTTCCATTCCCGCAAGGTAGAACATGTGACCATATTGGGGGGCGGCAGGACCGGTTTCTACCTGGCCCGCATCCTGGAAGACCATATGCCGTCAGTCCATATCAAGATAATCGAAAAGGACCTGGCCCGGGCCCAGAAGATATCGCAGCAGTTGAAGCGCACCCTGGTCATCCATGGGGACGGCAGTGATTCGGAGCTGCTGCATGAAGAAAACATCGGCGCTTCAGACGTGGTCGCGGCTATTACCGATGACGACAAGGTCAACCTGCTGTGTGCGTTGATCGCCAGGAACCTGGGCGTTAAAAAAACCGTTTGCCAGATAAAACGCAACGAAGTGCTCCCCCTGGCCGAGCAAATCGGGCTGGATACCATTTTGAATCCTCGTCTGCTAACCGCCGGGGCGATACTCAAATATATGCGGGTGGGCAACATCATCTCGGTGACCTTGTTTGGGGAGCGGGCCGAGATGTTGGAGTTAGGCGCTCAACCCGGGGCAATCGTGTTGAGCAAACCGCTCAAGGATATCAGCTTCCCCGAGGGTTCCATGATCGGTGCAGTTCTTCGGGATGATCAGGTCCTCATCCCCGACGGCAATTTCCGGATCGCTGTCAATGATCGCCTCTTGGTCTTTTCACTCGAGAAAGGCATTCATAAGATAGAAAAACTTTTCCGGGGCGGAGGCAGAAAGTGATCCGGCCAGCGGTGGTCCTCGGCAACCTGGGGCGGATAATCCTGATAATCGGGATAGCCATGCTTACTTGCCTGGCCTGGACGGTACCCTATCACGAAGCGGTGACCATCCCGATTTTGGAGGCGGCGGCGGTCACCATAGGGTGTGGCTTGTTTTTCCACCTCTCCACCTCTCAAAAAGACACCATCAACTTCCGGGAAGGTTTTTTGCTGGTAAGCACGGCCTGGATCGTCGCCTCTCTGTTTGGCTCCCTGCCCTACATGTTTTCCGGTTACCTGCCCTCTTTTTTTGATGCTTTTTTTGAGACCGTCTCCGGATTTACCACCACCGGTGCCAGCGTGGTCAGCGATATAGAATCCTGGCCGAAAGGTCTGGTGTTCTGGCGCTGCCTGACCCAATGGCTGGGCGGGATAGGCATAATAGCGCTTTTTGTAGCGGTCATCAATACCCTTGGCTCACGTGCTAAACAACTGTTTAAAGCCGAGGTGCCGGGGCCGGTCTCTGACCTGTTGAGCCCGCGGATAAGTGAGAACGCCCGGATATTATGGATCACCTACCTGGTCCTGAGCATATTATGTGCCATCACATTCTACATCTTCGGCATGGACACCTTCGATGCCATTTGCCACACTTTTGCCACCTTGTCTACCGGCGGGTTTTCCACCAAAAATGTCAGCATAACTTTCTACCCCAATCCTATGCTGCAATGGTCGGTTACCCTGTTTATGTTCCTGGGCGGGGTCAATTTCGCCCTCCACTTCTTCTGCTTCAAAAAGCGCAGCCCCCTGGTCTACCTGAGGAATGCCGAGTTCCGGTTATATGGCCTTATCATCGTCGTGGCCTCCCTGCTGGTTTTTCTGAACCTCCGGGATAAGTGGGCGGTGGCTGGTATCGAGGGAACCCTGCGGGCCGCCTTCTTTCAGATTGTATCCCTTATCACCACCACCGGTTTCGCCACCACCGATTTCAGCCTTTGGCCTCCCCTCTCCCTGGCCTTGCTGCTGATGATGATGTTTGTAGGCGGGTGCTCAGGTTCCACCGCCGGCAGCATCAAACCGGGACGCTATCTTATCATCATCAACCGCACCTTTATAGAGCTAAAGAAGATGGTCCACCCCAAAGCGGTATTCCCCCTGCGCTTCGGCGGGATGATGGTCAAAGAGGACCTGCTCATCAATGTGCTGCAGTTCTTCTTCCTCTATATGGGTTTTGCCCTGCTCGGCACCTTGATTATGGCCGCTCTGGGTCTGGATTTCCTGAGCAGTCTCTCTGCCACGGCTACCTGCCTGGGCAACTGCGGTCCTGGTTTGGGACTGGTGGGCCCGATGTCAAATTTCAGCTTTATTCCCGATGTCGGCAAATTCACCCTTAGCATCCTGATGCTGATCGGCCGCCTGGAGATATACCCGATGCTGGTTTTGCTCCTGCCCTCCTTCTGGCACGAGTGAGTAGGCACAATAGGCGGGACTACACTTTACGACAGCGGATAAATCACCCGACATGGAAGGATCCGAAAAAGGCCTCTGCGGTTAAGCGCGGGGGCCTTGGTATTTGGGACAACTTAAAACCGTTAGGGTATTCACAGCCCCCGGATCTATTCCAGTGCCAGATTTTGGCCAGGACAGTGAGACCGGGCCCACTCACTGAATGCCCTCCCTCGGAATAATATATTAGAAATAGATACTTGAAGGTGATCTTTTGGACTCCGTCGTTGAGATCAGCCATGTGGCCATGACCTATCAATCTCCCAATGGTGAGATCCACGCTTTGGAGGATGTCAGTTTCTCCGTCAGTGATGGCGAATTCATAGCCATAGTAGGCCCCAGCGGATGTGGCAAATCTACTCTGTTGTCCATAATCTCCGGCCTGCTGCAGCCTACCTCCGGTCAGGTATTGCTTTACGGAGAGCAGTTGAACGGGCCCTCCAAAAAGGCTGGTTATATGCTGCAGAAGGACCATCTCTTCGAATGGAGGACCATTCTTAATAACGTGCTGCTGGGGGTAGAGGTTCAGAAGGCCATCACGCCAGGAGTGGTGCAAAGAGCCTGCGAATTTCTGCAGACCTATGGTCTGTATGAGTTCCGCAATAAGTACCCCGAACAATTATCCGGGGGCATGAGGCAGAGGGCAGCCCTGATCCGCACCCTGGTAACCGATCCGCAGATACTCTTGCTCGACGAAGCCTTCTCAGCTCTGGATTATCAAACCCGCCTGGTGGTCAATGAAGATATCTATGGGATTATCAAGAAAGAGAATAAGACTGCCATCCTGGTCACCCACGACATCGCGGAGGCCATCAGCATGGCCGACCGGGTGATCGTCCTTTCCCAGCGGCCCGGTACCGTCAAAAAGATATACCCTATTCATCTGTCCTGTACCTTGAGGACGCCGCTTCACTGCCGGGAAGCTCCCGAATTCCGGTATTATTTCCAGGAGATATGGAGGGAGTTGGATATTCATGTATGATCCATCCCTGGCGATATCGCCGCCCCAAGGGCAGACCGAGTCCATCTCCGCCGAACATCTCCGCTACCTGAATGGGCTGAGGCGTCACCGGATAATGGTCCGTACCACCCAGTTGATACTCCTGGTGCTGATATTTGCCTTATGGGAGATTTTAGCCCGGTTATCGATAATCGATCCCTTTATAACCAGCCAACCTTCCCGAATCCTGCAAACGATTCGAACCTTATTCCAGGAAGGGGTGCTGTTCACTCATATTGGCGTTACTTGTCTGGAGACCATCGTCGGGTTTATGCTGGGAACCATACTGGGGGTCATGTGTGCCATATCCTTATGGTGGTCGAAGTTCCTATCACAGGTATCTGAACCTTACCTGGTGGTCCTCAACAGCCTGCCCAAAATAGCCCTGGGGCCGGTTTTTATTGTATGGATCGGTGCCGGGCCGGCGGCCATTATCGTCATGACCCTGGCCATCTCATTGATCGTGACCATCCTGGAGGTGCTGAACGGATTCCTGGGGGTAGACCAGGAAAAGACCAAACTGGTGCAGATATTCGGCGGCAGCAAGTTTCAAATCCTGACCAAAGTCTTGTTGCCGGCCTCCTTCCCCAATATAATCAATGCCTTGAAGGTCAATGTAGGGCTCTCCTGGGTGGGAGTCATAGTGGGCGAGTTCCTGGTCTCCAGGGCTGGACTGGGATATCTCATCGTTTATGGCGGGCAAGTGTTTAAACTGGACCTGGTCATGACCAGCGTGGTTATCCTCGGGATAGCCGCGACGGTTATGTACAAAGGAGTGGTGTGGTTCGAGCGATTGGTGCTGAGCAGAAATGGGTTAAAGCAAAGAGAGGAGAAGAATCTTATATGAGGAAAGTATGGGTTCTACTTATTACCGTTATGGCGGGGGCGGCCTTGGTGGTGACCGGTTGCGGAAAATCCGGGCCCCCAACGCTCACCAAAGTTTCTTTATCGGAGGTCACCCATTCCATATTCTATGCACCTCAATATGTAGCCTTGCACGAGGGTTTCTTCGAGGAGGAGGGCCTGGACATTGAACTGACCAACGGGCAGGGCGCTGACAAGGTGATGACCGCGGTTTTGACCGGCCAGGCAGATATAGGGTTGGCAGGGCCGGAAGCCAGTGTGTATGTTTACAATGAAGGCAAAGCGGATTACAGTGTGGTATTTGCCCAGTTGACCAACGGTGACGGCACCTTCCTGATGGGCCGCCAACCCGACCCGGATTTCAAATGGACGGATCTAAAAGGCAAGACCATAATCGGGGGACGCAAAGGCGGCATGCCGGCAATAATCCTGGAGTATGTGCTGGAGAAGAACGGCATGACGGTGGGTAAAGACGTATTCATCGACACCACTATGCAATTTGCAGCCATGCCCGGCGCTTTTCTGGGCGGCCAGGGCGACTACGTCATCATCTTCGAGCCCACCGCCTCGATTATGCAGCAGCAAGGCAAAGCCCACATAGTAGCCTCGTTGGGAGCTGAAAGCGGCGAGGTTCCCTACACCGCCTATTTCACCAAGAAGAGTGTCATAGACAATAATCCCCAGCTGATTCAGAAATTCACCCGGGCCATCTATAAAGGTCAGCAATGGGTCGACAGTCATACCCCGGTGGAGATAGCCAGGGCCATCAAGCCCAGTTTCCCCGATGAACCGGAAGAGATTTTGGCCAATGCCATCCGGAACTATAAAGACCAGAATACCTGGAAAAAAGATCCCCTGCTCCTGGAAAAAGACTTCTACCTGTTGCAGCAGGTCATAAGCGATGCCGGCGAACTAAATAAAATAGCGCCTTACGATAAGGTAGTCACGACTCAATTCGTACCTAAATAAGGGCATATTACCCGGGGGAGGCGGTCTGCTCCAGACGGTCTCCCTTTTTTATGTTGCGGGTTAAGGTCCGGTGAGCCGCGCATGATTGCGGGTTGCTTTCTACATAGTTCGTGCCGCCGCTTTTATGCTGCGAATTAAATATGGTAGAATTTATATCTGATAGATAAAAATGATTGATTTACTAAAAAAGGAGGAGTGAAGGATGGCCTACGGGGGTAACCTCAAGGATATTATGAAGATCGCCGAGGCGCGGGGAGGGACAGCCCACCGGGAACTGCAGATCCTGCTGGCGGTGTTGAAAGATTTTATCAGCGAAGACGAGATTGCGGTGGTGTACCCTCGGATTTCCCTGGTTGATCCGGAATACGCCCCGGAAAATGGCGCCGCCCTGGAGCTGGTCGTATTTGCTGTGGATGGGCGTATACTGGTGGCCAGTGTGCTGCCGGGAGATAGATTTGAACTGGTGATTACCAACAAAACCGAGATCTGCAACCTGCAAGTCAGCGGTTACCTGGCCGAAACCAGCCAGGAGGTAATGCCAACCCTGAGCATCAATTTCAAGGACGGTAGCAAACTGGACCTCAACAGCGAAGAAGATGCCAATGACTATTGGGGTGAAGAGTATCCCGATATTATAAGGATGATAATCGCCCAGTTGCGATAATCGGCACCGTAATGAACCGGCCTTGATGAGAGGCCGGTCTTAATTCATGGCATTGGTTCATATATACAGATGGCCACAGTTCAGCCTCCACGGGGATATAGTATTTGTTATGCAGGCCAAACCCGGCCGGCGTACTTTTTTATTGTCCGGCATGGTCCTGAACCAGCGGTTCGCCCGCCTCGACCAATACCCGGCTTAAACCAAGAAATAATCCTTCTGCGCATATGAGCCCCCCGGTTACCACCAGCAGCCTTTCTATAACCACGGTGTCGGCCAGGGGACCGAATACCAGCATGCCCAGCGGCATCATGGAACTGGATATCATAGTCAGCACCCCGAACACCCGGCCCAGGATGTCGGTATCTACCCTTTCCTGCAACAGAACCGTAAAAGGAGTGTTGTAGAAAGGGATGGATATGCCGGCCAAACCCATGAAGGCCAGGTAGACCCAGAAATTGGGGACCAATCCCAGGGCCATAGTGCAGCCCCCAAATGCCAGGGTGGCGGCGGTCATGGTATAAACCCGGTTCCGGAATCCTCCCCAGGAGGCCATCAATATTCCGCCCACTATCATACCGGTGGAAAAAAGCACTTCTATGGCGGTCAGGCGCCAGACGTCGGCCCCAAAGGTCCGGGTCACCTGCAAGGGGGTTAGAAAAGAGGCTGGTGCCACCAGGAGGAAAAATACCCCGCAGAAAATGAACAGCCCCTTTATGTACCGATGGTGGTTGATGTACGAGAAGCCTTCTTTCAGGTCCATGAAATAACTCATAGTCTTTTGTTGCAGGGCTTTGGTATGAGCTGGTACATGTAAAAACAAGAGCAGGACCATGATCGCCAGGATGGCCGTCACTACATCGATCATGAATATCATCTCGATGGTGGAAACGGTGAGCAGGGCGGCGGCGATCATGGGAGAAACGAGGAAGACGGTCGATTGAATGCTGGAGTTGGCCGCGTTGACCCGGGTCAGCTTTTCTACCGGTACCAACTGCGGTATGAACGCACCTACCGACGGCATCTGGACAGCCGTCCCCAGCGATCTTACCGCTAACACCGCAAACAATAGCCAAAGGTGGTCATAGCCGGACAGGAAAATGATGGCGACGGTGAGTGTTGCCGCGGCGATCATCGCGTCGGAGACCATGATCAGAACCTTGCGGTTATAACGATCTGCCCATACCCCGGCAAATGGGGACAGGAATAAGGTGGGCAGAAACCCGCAGATGATGGAGATGGTCATCATCACCCCCGATTTTGTCTGCAGGGTTATGTACCAAAGTATGGCGTACTGGACTAAAGATGATCCGAACAACGATATGGTCTGGCTCAGCAAGAACAGTATTATGTGTTTCTTCCAGCTATCCAAACAGGAGATGCTCCTTAAACAAAACGACCGCCCGAGGTAACCGGCGGTACCGCCTGGTTATATTTTCCGGTCATCTCTTCGATATCGATAACGATCACCGATGTGACCTGGGCCTTCTTGGGATCTATGGGGGAGCTGGCAGGCCCCTTGGCATACTTGGCGGCCAAGACGGCCAGGGCATTTATCTTCTCATCCGGGTCGAGCAGAAGCCTGGCTTTCCCCCTGGCCATGACACTGCGGTAACGGACGGAATAATTACAGGGGTCACCGTGATCCGGTATCAATTGGTCCATCGCCGCCACCGTAAAACATACAGACGGATTATTGTTCAGGTATTCCAGCTTAAGTCCCTTAAGAGCGGCATGCAAGTATATTCTATCATTATGGTAGGCATAATTCATGGGCACGACATACGGCTTTTCTCCCTGGGACAGTCCGAGAAAACCGAAGGCCATCTCCGCCAGGAATTCGTCCATCTCTGTTTTGTCCTGCATCCACATTTTCGGCATCCAATATACCTCCTTTGGGATACCCACTCCGATCTGCCTTTAGACTTATTGGGATGAATTATCCCATTATATCATGGTTGCGTAAGGCACCCTTCACTCGAAGAGACTACGAAATATTTATTTCAGAAAAACAAAAAATCCTGGCGACGACCTACTCTCCCACAGGAAACTGCAGTACCATC
>JBEHWJ010000011.1:0-41352 GCA_040217755.1 Syntrophomonadaceae bacterium
TCCCCAGTCGTACCCGTAGGTGGCCATGCCGATCAGCAATTTGCCGGCCGGGATGCGGGCCTGGGTACGCATATACTGGATGACATCCTCCACCCACCACAGGGGGGCAACCGCTCCGGCCGCGGAAGTCTGGTAATGGTAATCGTAGGTCATTACGACCACATCGTCGACTATCTCCCCGATGCGGGGGTAATCATAGGCGGTGGCCCAATTATCCTGGGCGGTCCGGGCGAACACCGCTGCCGAGAGCTCCTTGCCGGGACCCAGCTGCGACTTAAGTTCCTTAAGGAACAGAGTGAAATTGGCGCCATCCGCCGCCGGTATAAATTCGAAATCGATATTTACCCCGTCATAACCATCCTGCTTCACCCGGCTGCCCAGCTGGGCGATCAGGTTGGCCCGCCGCTGGGGGCTGGAGAGCAAGGCGTGCAGGCCTTCCTTGTCCATGAACACCACGCTGGCATGGGTCTTGATACCCTGCTGACGCAGGAAGGACAGCACCTGACCATAGTTGTCCTCAAATTCGTAAAAGAGGTCCCCCTGGCTGTCGGTCTCAAACCAGCGCAAGGCCACATCGGTGAACAAAGCGGCTTTTTCCTTCAGTTCCGGGAAACCGCCCCAATAGTAATAGGCGAAGACTTTGGGGGCCGGCTGCCGGTCATTCTTGAATTCGATGGCCACTTCACCCCGGGCCCCGTTCCAGGTGACCACCCCGCCCAGGTTTTCGGCGAAGAAGCGCAGGGGCAGATAGGTGCGGTTTTGGTATATGTATGGGGCGCTGTCCAATTGGTACAGCCGGCCATCGACCAGCACTCCGGTACTGCCGATCTGGAATTGAAAACTACGGCCCATACAGGTAACATCGACCTGGCGGGCAGCGCCGTTCCAGAGCACCGATCCCTGCAAGGCTCCATCTTCGGCGACAAACCGCAAGGGCACCATGATCCGCTGATTGACGATCTGGGCCGGGGGCGTTAGATCCCTGACCTGACCATTGATCCGGATGGCCGGGGACCAATTGCCCAGAGCCACGCTGGACGGCACAATAAATAGTAAAAAGGCAAAAATGGCGGTAATTATCTTCCTCAATTCCCCATCCCCTCATTTAACAATTACTAGTTTAATTCGCAGATGGATGGGAATCTCCTTGATGTAAATTATGGTATTAAAAAACCGCCCTGTTCCTCCCGGCCGGGTCGGTATCAGGACGGCTGCGGTTCACCACGGGATCGCTTCAGTGCGTGTGCTTGGCGCGCAAAAATAGGTTGTTGAGGTCTTCGGCGGGGACATGGACCATGTTTTCCTGGCTGATCACCGCCAGGATGACCATCTCTTCGCCGCTCAATTCCTCCTGGTATGAACCTAAAACACAGATAGTCATCGGGTTGCCGTCCATATAGACGGTAAACAGATCTCCTTTATTCAACCTTTTCCCCCCACCAGTAACCATCCACCATTACCCTTTCCACCCGGGACCGGAAATCCAGCGGATGCCCGGAATATACTGCCAGGTCGGCCCGTTTACCCGCCGTTATGGTTCCCAATTCATGATCTACCTTGAGCATCCGGGCCGGGGTGCTGGTGATAGCAGCCAGGGCCGCCTCCTCCGCCAAACCCTCCCGCACTGCCAGAGCGGAGCACACCCGCAGGTGTTCGATCGGTATAACCGGATGATCGGTTATGAAACTGAACCTGACTCCCCGTTCCGCCAGCAGGGCGGCATTGCGGAAAGCCACTTCCTTCATCTCCACCTTGGCCCGGTTGGAAAACAGGGGTCCCAAGGCCACCGGCACATCTCTTTTGACCAGTTCATCGGCCACCAGGGCCGCCTCGGTGCCATGCTGGAGCTGCATCTCGATGCCGAATTCATCCATGATGCGCAGGGCGGTCAGGATATCGTCGGCCCGGTGGACATGGAGCAAGAGGGGCATCTCCCTGCGCAGGACCTTGAATAGGGCCGCATTGCGATACAGTTCAGCGGCTTTGATGTCTGGTTTATCCATCAGACCGCGGGCATTGGCGAGCGCCTCCCTCAGCAGGCTGGCGCTGGCCATGCGGGTCTTGGGCGCTTTCTTCTGGGCCGCATAGACCCGCTTGGGGTTCTCGCCCAGCGCCGCTTTCAATCCCCAGGGATTGCGGCATACCATCTCCGCCGGATGGGGTGCCAGGGTCTTCAGAAATACCGCCTGCCCGCCCAGTATGTTGGCACTGCCGGGCATACACATGGTCCTGGTCACACCCCCCCGCAGGGCATCGGCAAAGGCCAGATCCATAAAATTTATGCCATCCACCGCCTGCAGCTGCGGGGTGATAGGGTCGCTGGTCTCGTTGACGTCGTCACCTTCGATGCGGTAGATCTCCTCCTCCAGCCCGATATGGGTATGGGCGTCGATGAACCCGGGCAGGATATATTTACCCTGGGCATCCACTACTGTAGTACCGGCTGGTATATCCAGGTCTGGCCCGACCGCCTGGATGAACTGACCCTCCACCAATATTACCCCGCCGGGTATGACCCCGCCTTCCATGGTGAATATCCGGCCGCCTTGGATTGCTATCATAAAAGTAGTTCCTCCCCTGCCATAGTATCTTATGAATGCCGCCAATGGATGGTTCTCTCATCCCCTCTGCCATTATCTGCCCGGCCCAAAGTAGGTTTTTTAATCGCAGCGTTCCCGGACCGGCTTTAAATCGCGGCGCTGGCCACCAGTGCGGTGAACAAACGGGTGGAATAACGGTCGCGCATGCATTCCGGGTGCCATTGCACCCCGACACAGAAATCGGCCCCCGGTCTCTCTATCGCTTCCACGGTTCCGTCCTCAGCCAGGGCGGTTATGGCAAAGCCCTCACCCAAACGTTTGACGGCCTGGTGGTGGAAGCTGTTGACCCTTATCTGTTCGGCCTTTATTATATCCGCCAACCGGCTCCCCGGTTCTATAAATATAGCATGGATCGGGTAATCCCGGGGGGCTTTTTGGTTGTGACCCTGGGGGGACTGGATGTCCTGCCACAGGCTGCCCCCGGCGGCTACGTTGAGCAACTGGCAACCCCGGCAGATCCCCAGTACCGGCCGCTTGCTACGCAGGGCCCGGCCGGCCAGCTCCAATTCGAATTGGTCCCGTTGGGGGTCGATCTGGCCGCACCGGGGCGACAGGGACTCTCCCCACAGGACCGGGTCGAAATCCCCGCCCCCGGTGAACAGTAAGGCCTGGCAGAGATCCAGGTATTGTTCCAATTCGCTTTCCGCCCGGGCCGGGGGCAGCAGTATGGCCAGCCCCCCCGCCCGCTGCACCGCCTTGACATAATAATCCTTGAACAGCAAAGCATGATCACCGGGTTGGCTGCTCCCGGTAATCCCCACTATCGGCCGCAATGTCATCCCTCCCCGATCTTTGTCCACAACCGCCGGGCTGGTTGGTCCGGCGGCGGCAACGCTGCCGCATCCCGGGACCCACGCATCCGCAGGCATGAAAATAGCCCGGACCGAAAGCGTACGGTGGTACGTCTAGTGCGGGCTCATTAGGGTGCTGTCGCGATATGTATTTAGATCTCCTTGAGTTCCAGGCTTATCGCCAGGGCCTCGTTGACTTTGGCCATCGTCGTCTCGTCCAGAACCGCGATCCTCTGTTTCAAACGGGTCTTATCGATCGTCCGGATCTGTTCGGTGAGGATAACCGAGTCGCGTTCCATTCCATAGGTGTGAGCTTTGAGCTCGACATGGGTCGGTAATTTGGCCTTGTTGATCTGGGAGGTGATGGCCAACACGATGGTGGTCGGACTATACTGGTTGCCGACGTCGTTCTGAACCACCAGCACGGGTCGGATACCCCCCTGCTCCGAGCCCACCACCGGGTTTAACTGGGCGAAATAGATTTCCCCTCTTTTTATCATTTTTTATCAACTCCAGGAATAAGAATTCCCAACTTACCTAAAAATCCTCCTCCAGACTAGTCAACTCACAGGCTATATGCAAATTGATAGGGGCCATCTCCATGTATCCCCTTTTCATATGTTCAACCATAAGTTCTTTTTTGCGGCACTGCAGGTAAAAGACTATGGCTTCACGTACTATTTCACTGCGGTTCCTCTTTTCCCTTACCATAAAATCATCTACTTCAGATAGGAGGTTGTCGGAGATGGTAACGATGATACGTCTCGAGGCTGGCACAATAGCACCCCCAAAAATAAATATACGCAAATATATATTTATTATATAGACAAGGTGTCAGGCCGGCAAATCCAATAATTGCATGAAACCTCCGAATAAACGGCCAAAAGGTGATGGATAAGGAACAAAATGACCGATTACAGCCTTCGACAATTTGGCTCAGTCGTTGAATATTCTGGCCACCCGGCTGTGGGGCGAACATACTATCTCATAATTGATGGTACCTATCACTGCCGCCAGATCATCGGCGGTCACCCCGTCTTCAGGTTTGCCGAACAGGATAACCTCGTCCCCGGCCTTGACCTCATCGAGGGCAGTCACGTCGAACATAACCTGGTCCATGCATACTCTTCCGATCAGGGGTACCCGCTGACCCCGGATCACCGCCCAGCCCCGGTTGGAAAGCAAACGGTTGTAACCATCGGCGTAGCCGATCGGTACCGTGGCCACCCTGATCTCCTTTTTACTGGTATAGGTACGGCCATAACTGACCGATTGACCAGCCGGCAGGGTTTTGATGAAGCTGACCCGGCTCTTCAAGGTCATGGCCGGAACCAGCTGGATGATAGAATGATCCACCTCATCGGAAGGATACAAGCCGTAGATGATTATGCCGGCCCGGACCATATCCAGTTGGGCTTCCGGCATCTCCATTATCGCCCCGCTGTTGGCCAGATGCTTGATCGGTATCCTTATCCCCCTCTGCTCCAGTCCGGCCACGAACTTCTTAAACACTTCCAATTGGTGGTAAGCAAAAGTTTTGTCATTCTCGTCGGAGGTAGCCAGGTGGCTGAATATACCCAGGACCTCGATCCCCGGCAGAGCAGCGATGGCTTGGATAGCCTCCAGTGCTTGGGGATTAGGATCGAAGCCCAGCCGTCCCATACCGGTGTCGATCTTCAGATGTATCCGCGCCGCCTGTCCTGCCGCCACCGCTGCCCGTGACAGCACTTGGGCGGTTTCCGGCTCAAAAACGGTTACATCCACATGATTCTCGATCATGGCGGCCGCATATTCGGGGGGCATCCACCCCAAAACCAGTATCGGTACCTCGATGTCGTTTTCCCGGAGGGTCAAGGCTTCCTCTGGGTTGGCAACCGCCAGGTAGGCGGCCCCCTGCTCGATACAGACTCTCGATACCTCCAGCATCCCGTGGCCATAAGCATTGGCCTTGACGATGGCCATCAACCCTGTTTCCGGCTTCAGTAATCGCTTTATCCCGGCGATATTGCCGCGGATCGCTCCTAAATCTATTTCTGCCCAGCTCATGGTGTGATTATCCATCTCTTTCTACAATTGCTTTGAGAATATCATTGCGGGTGACGATGCCGATCAGCTTGCCATGCCGTACTATCGGGATGCGGTTGATCTTCTTCTTCTGCATCAGGGCCACCACCTCGCTGACGGGACAATCCTCGGGCACCGTCACTACCTTGCTGGTCATGGCCTCTCTGACATAGGTGGCGGTGTATTTCTTGAGATCATTGTTAAATCTTATTGGGTTCTCCAGGAAAATAATACTGTCAAATAATGTGAGATAGAAAGGGATCTTCAGCTCACTGGCTTTGATCATCAGGTCCTTTTCAGTGATTATCCCCACGACGTGATGGTCTTCATCCACCACCGGCACCCCGCTGATCTGGTTATCCAGCAGCAGCCGGGCTACCTTTTCCACCTTTTCGTCGGGACGGACTGTCAGCACGTCTTTGGTCATCACATTCTTTACCAGCATATACGCACCCGCTTTCTTTCTATTGTCCTGCTATCTCCAGAAGGGCATCGGGCAAGTAATCGATCAGATCGCCCGCGATCATGCCTCTCTGGCCCAGTTCCGCCGCGGCCTGATCGCCGGCCCGGCCATGGATGTAGACCCCGGCGGCCGCCGCTCGCTGGGTCTTCAGACCCTGGGCGATAAGGCCGGCGATGATGCCGCTCAAAACGTCACCGCTGCCGGCGGTGGCCATACCCGGGTTTCCGCTGCCATTGATGTATATCTCCCCCGCCGGGCAGGCTACCACGGTATGGTGTCCCTTCAAGACTATGGTTATTCCCCACTTGGCGGCGTAACGGGAAGCGATTTCGATCCGGTTGTGCTGGATCTCCTCCACGGATAATCCCGTCAGCCGCGCCAGTTCCCTCGGGTGCGGGGTGATAACTACCGGCACCTGCCGGTCCCGGAGAACCTCGGGGTCAGATTCAAGGGCATTTATCCCGTCGGCATCGATGAGCACCGGAACCCCGGAGTTTTCCAGGATATAGCGGACGATGGCATTGGCTTCCCGATACCTGGACATGCCGGGTCCAACCGCGCACACCGAGCAGGTCCCCAAGAGGTTTTCGATGGCCGGCAGGGCCTCGATGGATATACTGCACTGACTGGTCTCCGGTAAGGCCCGGCTCATAACCTCCATAACCGTAACATCCAGGATCGGCACCAAGGTTTTGGGCAGGGCGGCGGTGACCAGTCCCGCCCCCGAACGCAGGGCGGCACAGGCGGTCATGGTTACTGCCCCGGTCATCCCGGCCGAGCCTCCTACCACCAGCACATGCCCATAAGTACCCTTGTGGGTATCCGCCGCTCGGGGTGTCAGCCATCTTTTGACCATGGCTGCATCGGTCAGGTTCATTTTGAGGGCCGCATCCTCCAGCAGTTGCCCGGGGATAGATATGTCAGCCACCGATAATTGGCCCGTATATTGGCTGCCCGGCGCGGTTATCTGGCCCAATTTGGGCAAGGCCAGGGCCACCGTATAATCGGCTTGGACCGCGGCTCCATGAACCCTGCCGGTGTCGGCCTCCACTCCGGAGGCGATGTCTACCGCCAATACCGGTATCCGGCTGTGGTTGAGCAGGTCGACTACCGCGGTTTCAAAATCATCCAGAGTCCCCCGGAAGCCGATCCCATATATCGCATCTACCACCAGGTCCGCTTGCAATAGTGCTGCCGTCAGGGCGGGGAGATGCTGGTCCTTGGTCAAAGGTTGGACCGGGATCCCCATCTTGTTTACGATATCATAATTTACCCGGGCATCCGGGGTCAGGGCGGCGGAGTCCCCCAACAGGAAAAGGTCGACCACCGCGCCGCTGTTGACCAGGTGGCGCCCCGTAACCAGACCATCCCCGCCGTTATTGCCTTTGCCCGCCAGTATCACCACCCGGCTCCGGCTCAACTCACCCAGTATGGTCCGGATGGCTTCGATTACGCGCAGACCGGCATTCTCCATCAACAACAGGCTGGGTATCATATACTCCTGGCTGGCCCGCCTGTCGATAGCCTTCATTTCATCTGCCTTAACCAGCTTCATCAGTGCTCACTCCTTATCGGCTATAACTACCGCGATGGCCTGCCCGCGGCTATGAGAAAGACTGATGGCCAAATCTTTTATCCCCGCTTGGCGGGCCCCTTCCAATGCCCTGCCATGCAGTACCAGCAGGGGTTTGCCGTTGGAATCGACCACTACCTCGGTATCATGGAACGACACCCCGGTGATAAATGCCGGGTCCAGTTTGCGCACCGCTTCGCGGGCGGCAAAGCGGGCGGCCAGGGAAGGAAAAGGATCGGCCTTGCCCCGGCAATGATCCAGTTCCCCGGGGGTAAATACCCGCGCCAGGAAACGCGGCGTCCGGGCGGCGGCAGCCCTTATCCGGTCTATGTCCACGATGTCGATGCCCACCAGCATGTTATCCCTCCGTAATCTTCCCGGCCTGCGGCCAGGGCGGCCAATCCAGATTTTATTATAATACTATTAACTTGCCGGCATGAAACATTTCTTCCGCAATGGTATACATATTGCCGATGGAACCGACCTCCAGCTTGTCGGTCAGGCCGTAAAAGTCCAGGCAGGTGCCGCAGGATAGTACTTCAACCCCGCTCTTGGCCAGGTTCTTGATATGGTCCAGCATCTCGGAACCGGCGGTGGTCAGCAATACCCCGCCATTCAGAAATATCAGGGTTTCCAGCTCCCCTTCCATCTGGGTCAGGGTGTACATAAAACTTTTCATCAGTACGCTGCCCAGCAAGTCGTCCCCCTGGCCCAGCACATTGCTGCCCACTACCACCGTCGCCCCGGCCTTCAGCCTCTCTTTCTGGGGGACGGCCTCTCCCTTGGTGATGTTTATATAAAACAGCCCATCCTGTTCTTCCACCATGCTGCCCAGGTTCATGGTCTTGATCAGCCTGGATATGTTCTCCAGGGCGGCCCGGTTATCGACTATCGCCACTACCTCGCTGACCTCCTGGCTGTCCAATGCCTTCTTGGTCATCAGCACTGGTTCCGGGCAATTCAGGCCACGGGCATCAATCGTCTGTTTCATATCAAGCCCTCATTCCTTAAAAATTTCACCGGTCTTGGTTTGACCCACTCCCAGTATATGACACAATCCCGGTCGGAGCCAACCTTTAAACCACCTCCTGCTATAATTTGTGCTGGTATTTTAACTGGCAAATGTAATATAATGTCTACTAAATAACTGGTCTGACCATCAGGACAGCAGACGGTCAGGGGGTAATCTGACGGTACCAATAATAGCCGCAAATTCTTATCTTCCCACCGCCAACCGGGTGAAATTATTATGTGCATGGAGATGGATATTGAATCAGCTGCCAACTCGCAGATGAACGTCCTGTCTCGTTAGAAAGGCTTCATATATAGGTTGGGCACCACTTATGAAGAATGGAGGAATAATATGTTAGAATTACGGATCAACGGTTTTGGCGGGCAGGGCTCGGTCACCCTGGCTCATCTGCTGGCGCAGGCGGCGCTGGAAAACGGTCAGCAGGGTCAGGCCCTGCCTTTCTTCGGAGTGGAACGCCGCGGGGCCCCGGTACGGGCAGCCGTACGTATGTCCCCCACCACTATTCACGCCCACAGTCAATGCGAACTGCCGGATTTCGTAGTGGTGATGAGCGAGAAGCTCACCGCTGCCGCAGTCAACGAAGGCATCAATGATGCCGGAACCGTTATCATCAACGCTCCTTTCGCCGTCCCCGTCGAGCAGCATCCCACCTGGCACGTGGATGCCGAGACTATCGCCCGCGAAGCGGAATTGTTCTCCACCGACGGACCGATGATCAATATCCCGCTGTTTGGCGCGGTGTGCCGGGTATTGGACATCCCCCAGGATATCATGGAACAGACTATCCTGACCAAATGGCCGGGCCAGAACGGCGAACGCAATCTAGGGGCAGCCGGTCGTGCTTATAATAGCGTAACCCGGCTCGGATTTTAGCACGCCTTATATTTGCATCAGCGAAAGGAATGGAATAAATGAGATCAGTCACGAAGGCCTACCGGCCTATTTCCTGGCCGATGAAGGGAGCCGGCGGTGACACCGGTTCCTGGCGGTCTCATCGTCCGGTAGTCGACATCGAGAAATGCAACCAGTGTCAGATCTGCTGGGTATATTGCCCGGAAGCGGTCATCGACCGCAATGAGCCTGTTATCGATTACCGCTACTGCAAAGGCTGCGGCGTATGCGCCTTGGAATGCCCCACTGGCGCAATCAGCATGGAACAGGAGGAGTAGCGCTATGGGAACAGTGCAAATTATAATGGATACCGGGGCCAAGGCCGCCGCGCTGGCGGTAAAGTGTGCCCGAGTGGACGTTGTACCCGGTTACCCCATCACCCCTCAGACCAGCATAATGGAAGCGGTAGCGGCGATGGTCGAAAACGGTGAACTGCACGCCCGCTTTATTCCAGTGGAAGGTGAACACAGCGCGATGGCCGCCGCGGTAGCCGCATCCGCCGTCGGGGCCCGCGTCTTCACCGCCACCTCGGCCAACGGTTTACTCTATATGCACGAAGTCTTACATATGGCTTCCGGCGGGCGTCTGCCGGTGGTGATGTGCAACGTCAACCGCGGTATCTTCGCCCCCTGGACCCTGTGGGCCGACCATCAGGATTCTTTCGCCCAGCGGGATACCGGCTGGATCCAATATCACTGCTCCTCCAACCAGGAGGTGTTCAATACCATCCTGCAGGCCTTCCGGGTGGCCGAGCAGGTAAATATCCCGGTTATGGTCAACTTTGATGGTTTTGCCATCTCCCATTGCCTTATGCCCCTCACCCTGCCGGCCCAGGAGGATATCGACCGTTTCCTGCCCCCCCATCAACCGGAGTGGCGGCTCGACCCGGCTCATCCCTCCTCTTTCTGCAACGTGACCAATGCCCCTGAATACTCGGTCTTCCGCCAGATGTTGTCCAACGATATGCTAGAGGCCATCCCGCTGGTCAAGCAGGCGGCCCGGGATTATCAGGACATCACCGGGATGTGGGACGGCGACACCATCGACACCTATCAGCTGGAAGACGCCGAAGTGGTAGCCTTTGCGGTCAATAGTATGGCGGCCGAATTGAAACTCTCCGTCGATATCCTGCGCGGTCAGGGCATAAAGGCCGGTCTGTTGCGGCCCCGTTTATATCTGCCCTTCCCGGCCGAGGACATCATCGCGGCCCTGCCGCCAAATGCGCAGGTTATGGTATTGGACCGCAACTATAACTACGGCCATCCGGGCGGCATTTTGGCTGCCGAGCTGAAAAGCGTGCTCTACGGCCATCGCGATGACATCACGGTTAAAAACCGCGTGGTAGGCATCGGTGGCATCGATCTGACCCGCCGCTTCATGGCGGCCGAAATTCGGGCCATGATGGATGAATAAAACGCATTGACCACGAAAGGAATGGATGAGATATGGCTACCAATATCAAGAAATTACCGGACATCGAACTGGTTTTAAGCGGCAACGGGGCCTGCGGCGGGTGCCCCGCCACCATGGCCCTGCGTATCGTGGGCAAAGCCCTGGGGCCCAACGCCATCATGCTGCTGACCCCATCCTGCTCGGTGGCCAGCATGGGTATGACCCCGAAACTGGGCTACAACTGGCCCTGCATCAATATCACCTTTGCCTCCGCCGGCTCTTCGTCCTCCGCCATCAGCCATGCGTTGGAGATAATGAAGGAAAAGGGCCGATTGGAGGGCGAGCTGCCCACGGTATTCAGCTGGGTAGGCGACGGCGGCACCTATGACATCGGCTTCCAGGCGCTTTCCGCCGCCGCCGAGCGCAACGACAACCTAATTCATTTTTGCTATAATAACGAAGCCTACAGCAACACCGGCGTACAACGGAGCGGGGCCACCCCGCGCGGCAGCTTCACCACCACTACCCCCAGCGGCAAGACTCAACCCAAGAAAAATATGGCCCTGCTGATGCTGGAGCACCATATCCCCTATGTAGCTACCGCCACCGTGGCCTATCCCGGTGACCTGTATGACAAGGTAGTCAAGGCCAAAAACATCCGCGGCACGAAATATATCGAGATCCTGGCCCCCTGCTATCTGGGCTGGCAGTTCGATATGCCGGAAACGGTACAGCTCAGCCGCATGGCAGTCCGCAGCGGCGCCTGGCTATTGTGGGAAGCGGAGCATGGTAAGGTCAACTTCAATAGTCCCACTTCCCAAATCATGAGCGGCAAGAAGGCGGCGGTCCCGGTGGATGATTACCTGATGAAGCAGGGCCGATTCAAACGCCTGCTTAAAGGACCTGACGCCCAGCAGCGCATCGCTGATATCCAGGGCGACATCGATCGGGAGATCGCTTTTATGCGGGAGCGGGCCAAGATTACCTATTAATTTTTCACCCGCTTTATAACCAAGGACTGGCTGACTATAATAAGAAATATAAAGAGCAGGTATTTTCGGCCATCCCGGGCCCAGGACTATCACCGGCGAATCCCGAGTTGACAAACCCAGGCCATCCCGGCAATATTTAAGTAAAGCCAATATTTGTCACTTGCCCAGGCCTGGCGCCGACAGCCGCTCACCGCTGATCTGCCGACCGATGAGGGGATCAAATCCACCCGGCTGCAGCCAAGCCCCTGGATGTCGTACAGGAGGACCCGATTTGACATTTCAGCCCATCAAAACCAAAAAGATCTACGAAGAGATCATGGAACAGATACGCCGGATGATATCCCAGGGTGACTTGCAGCCCGGTGATAAACTGCCCTCCGAACGAGAACTGGCCGAGACCCTGGGGGTCAGCCGCACTTCAGTGCGGGAAGCGCTCACCGCCCTGGGGGCCTTGGGCATAATCGATGTGAGGCCCGGTGAGGGAACCTTTATCCGCCGCAGCAATGACTCCGAAACCTTCGAACCGTTGGGCGTACTGCTGGCCATCGAACGCAACCCCGAGGTCCAGTTGATGGAAGTCAGGAAGATACTGGAGACGGAGGCGGCGGCTTTGGCTGCCAAAAGAGCCACCCCTGCCGACCTGGCCAAGATCGAGACGGCTCTGGAGGTTATGAAGAATGCGGATTCTATCCGGGATGCGGTAGACGCCGACCTGCGGTTTCATTTCACTATCGCCGAAGCCGCCAATAACTCGGTTCTGCTGCGTATCATGAATACGGTGGCGGATCTGATGCACACCACCTCCCGCCAGAACCGGGAGACCCTTTATGCCCAATCCAAGGGGCGGGTGCTGCACGAACATGAGGCCATACTCAAGGCGATAAAAGACAAGAACCCAGACCAGGCCTGGGCTCATATGCTGGAACACATCAACAATATCGAAGCCGGGATTACCCGCGCATAGCCTCTTTGGCCCTTATCAGGGCCGCGATCGACCGGTTGACCGGGGTGTCGATCCCGCATTGCTATTTCAGTAACCCCAGGCTCCGGTAGGTGGCGGCATCTCCCTTGCCGGTCACGGGCAGGCCACGCCATATCTGATAGTATTTGACCGCCAGCTCGGTCATATTGCCATAACGGCCGTCGGCGTTGTCGAACACGATGCCCTTTTCCTTCAACCGGTACTGCAGGTAAACCACATCCTGGCCGGTGGTTTTTATCTTCAACTCGCGGCCTTTGAACCAGGAAGGGGTTATCTTGCCATTGGCCACCATCCGCACCGGAGTCCCTACGGATACCAGGGGATACAGGGCCTCCACGTCCCGGTTGCGCATACGGATGCACCCGTGAGACAATGACTGTCCCACCGAATATGGTTTGTTGGTACCGTGGATGCCGTATATTCCCCAGGGTACGTTCAAGCCCATCCAGCGGGTACCGAACCCGCCGCCCCAGCCCGCCGATTTCTGAATCACTTTGAATTCCCCCACCGGCGAGGGGGTCGAACTCTTGCCCACCCCTATCGGGAAAGTCTTCAATACCTGTTCCCCTTCATAAAGGGTCAGCCTATGCTTGACTATATCCACTTCTATCACCCGTTTGGGTTTATCCTCGCCGCCGGCCATAGTCGGGTGGTCCTCTTCTTCACCCATAAGCGCCTCCCACACCGCGGGAGTCACCTGCCCATCCGCAGTCAAACCATGGGCAACCTGGAACATCCTGACCAGATCGCTGGTGGCCTGGTCGTAAAAGCCGTTGGGCTCGATATCGTAACCCAACTCACGCAGGCGCGCCTGCACCATCCATACCGCTTCCCCCTGGAGGACAGGGTCGGCCAGATACAAGTGGGGAAAATCGGTGCGGTCTATCGACTGGTTGGGGGGCGGGGGCGCCGCTTCTTCCTGTCCGGCGGCACTGTATCCGCAGCAAGCCAGGGCCAGGCACAGGGCCAATGCCAACAGAAAATGTTTCTTGGGCGGCATACGATGACCTCCTTAATTTTTATCTTTAATAGATATGCCCGAGTCGGGGAAGGTTATCACCGCCGCCATACTACAAACGCCGCCAAATGTTTCCTTAACGGGGATTAACTGCATCGATCAGTTGCTCCTGGTACATGAAGGCCTGCAGCCAAAAGCTGTGCGCACCAGGGCTTTCCGAGATGGAGCCGGCAAAGGCCTTTATCTGGGCCTGCCCCTTTTCGGCCAGTTCGGGAACGGCGGCCAATCTGCCCAGGCGGAGGAAATTATAAGCGGCCACCGCATTGTCGGAAGGCATCACGCTGTCATAGGACTCCTTGGGGCGGGTCAGCAACGGTTCGCTGTCGGACCCGTAGAAGAACAACCCTCCGCGCTCCTGGTCCCAAAACAAATCCAGCAATTGCCGGTTGAGTTCCAGGGCGGCTTGCAGGTAGCGAGGTTGGTGGGCGGCCTCATGCAGCTCCAGCAAACCCCAGATCAGGTAGGCATAATCAGCCGCATAGGCTTTGCAGAGGGCTTCTCCGTCCCGGTAGCCAGCCAGCAGACGCCCATCCTCCCGCCGCAGGCTGACCAGGATGAAATCGGCGGCCTGGCGGGCCGCCTCCAGATACCGGTCATCCCGGAGGAGCCGGCCTCCCAGCCCCAGGGCGGCGATCATCAATCCGTTCCAGGCGGTCAATATCTTATCGTCCTTGAAAGGTTTGACCCGCCGCTCCCTGACCTGCAAAAGCTGCCGGAGCTCCTGGTCGAACCGGTCCCGGGCCTCCCGGCAATTGGGTTGGCCGATCAGATTAGGGATGTTGCGGCCCTCGAAGTTGCCCCCGGCGGTTATGTCATACGCCTCGCCGAAACGGGTTGCATGGGGTCCCAGGATGGATACCACCTCTTCCCGATCCCACACGTAATAACGGCCTTCCTCCCCTTCCGAATCGGCATCCTCGGCCGAATAGAATCCGCCCTGGGGCGACCTCATATCTCTCAATACATATGTGAATATATCCTCGGCCACCTGTTGGTAGAACTTCTGACTGGTGGCTTGATAAGCCTCAAGATAAGCCATAGCCAGCAAAGCGTTGTCGTAGAGCATCTTTTCAAAATGGGGCACCAGCCAGCGGCGGTCGGTAGAATAGCGGGCAAAGCCGAAGCCCACGTGATCATAGATCCCCCCCTGGTACATACCAATGAGGGTTTTCTCAGCCATCTCCAGGGCTGGCTCGTTTTTGAAATGCCGGTGATATTGGAGCAGGAACATAAGATTGGTGGGGGTGGGGAATTTGGGAGCCGAACCAAATCCCCCGTATTCACTGTCATAGCTACGGGCCAGGTTCCCGAAGGCCTGGTGCAGGGCTTCTTCGGTCAGCTGCCCGGAGGTATCGGCCCGGGTCGCCTTTTGAACCCACTGGCTGATTTCGTCTCCGGCCTGCCTGACTTTATCCTTATCCTTCTTCCACAACCCGGCCAGACGGGGCAATAGATCCGCCATCCCCATCGTCCCGCCCTGGCTATAGGGAGGGATATAGGTGGCCGCATAGAAGGGCCGGCCGGCTGGGGTCATCACCACGGTCAAGGGCCAACCGCCGCTGCCGGTCAGTGTTTGGCATACCTGCATGTAGATATGGTCGATATCCGGGCGTTCCTCCCGGTCCACTTTGACGGAGATGAAATCCTGGTTGAGCAAGGCGGCCACCTGCTCATTTTCGAACGACTGCCTCTCCATGACGTGGCACCAGTGGCAGGTCGAATAGCCGATGCTCAGAAAGATCGGCTTGTCCTCGGCCCGAGCCTTGTCAAAAGCTTCATCCCCCCACGGATACCAATCCACTGGGTTATAGGCGTGCTGCAGCAGATAAGGGCTCTTCTGGCCGGCAAGACGATTGGGACGCCGGGTATGCCTATCCAAATTTATCTCCATCTGCATTACCTCCTCATATTCCGGACTCCAGCTGTGGTCCCGCCACCGGCTGTGCTCACACTGTCACTCTCATCGAAATGGTTGCGGAAATCACATCGGTTACTAACCTCATTTTAGTATGCCCATTGGTAAAAAAATGGTTCTTATTTGAGTTTAATTTTGACAGAAATTTGGTACCTTTTAGGTAAATAAGGAGCGCTTTTCTGGAAGTCTTCGGTGGCTGAAAAGAGGGTCTTCTCTGGTATTTTCTAGATGAAAATATGCAATATTTGTCCGCTTATTTAAACAGTGTGACAAATTATTAATGGCATAAAAAAACCCACCCAATGGTGGGTTAATTAACTGCTAAAAGGATCTTTTATTTCAATATGGTGGTTTAATTATTAATAGCTGGTTAAGATTGATGGTGTTCGTCTTTATCGTCAATTATATAATTTGAGCCTTCTAAACTAATATGAATAGCTATTATTGTTTATCAACGCTATCATTAAAGCATATCATCATTAAGCCTATGTATGTTTTTGCTTTCATTTATCAACTGGATTTGATTAGGATTCAATATTCTACGGATGGGTCCATTCAGAGGTAAAATGCCATCACTAACGATTAGACTGAATTGATCTCTTTCTTCTTGGGCAAGAGATTTGAGACCTTGCAACTTCAAATATTCTAAATCTTTGGCTTTATCTATCAACGAAGATCTATCGAACTTAGCAATTAAAGGGATACTTTTTGAATCCATCGGGAGAACAGTGTATAGTACGATGGCCAATTCACGGTATATTGCTTGCACAAAGGTTCCTTATGAAGATGGCCAATCTTTTCCGCAGTATCAGCAAGACAGTATATACTAATTAGGTCATTAACACCATTAAGAAATGCAAGTATAAAACCAAACATACATTGGTGGAGTATTTTGGAATCATTAATGATTTGTGATTTAACAAACAACAAGTACTGCGCCATGGATCCACGTATTAAGTGGTAACCGTCGTTTTTTACGGAAGGTCCTATACTAAAGCCATTTTTAAACATTTTAGTTGCATCCTGAATTTTGTTTTCATTGATATACTGCAAACCTTATAATAGTAATCTTCTGGTTTCATGTTACATACCTCTACTTTCGTTTAGCTTAAAGATTCCAATATTTATCCCGAAATTTAAATCACCCCCGCCCGTGACGCTCCGTATTTGGCATTTATATTTAATCCCCGCATCCATAGATGCAGATAATTGTTGAGCCAGATCTTTATTGATATAGCCTATCTGGTTTCCATTCGTTAATATGGCAATTGCATTTGGGTCAAAAGGATTCAATGGTTCTCTTCTCAATTCTAACATCTGACCATTTTGCAGGTGGTTTATTAAAGACTGTCTGCCATTAAAAGTAACGCCTGCAACTTTGGTGAAGATATGATCGTAAATTGATGGTTTTACTGATCGATGTTTGACAATTTCCTGTTGTATTTCATACGGAGGAAGCAGTTTATCCTGCCCAGGGTTAATACCATGGATCCGTCGAAGCCTTGAACTTACAGCTCTAGTAATCAAATCTTGTTTTCCAATATTAAAAACGGGGTTTAATAATGCGTTATATGCTTTGTCTACATCCCACAGTTCTTTGTCTTCAACTACTGCGTCATTTAAATCGTCGTCCCAGAAAAATATATTTTGAACTTCTACATCATAAGCCGAATTGCCGGGAACAGCATTTAGTTTTTTAAGCGCCTCAATACGTGTTGCCATTGGTATACCTCTATCTTTAAGCGCCGCAATCAAGCTTTTAGCGATGCCGGCTTGGTCAATTTGTTTGACTGTACATTTCATTGGATGACTCGTTTGGGACCCATTAAACTCGTTTTTAAAATCATTCAAATACTATCACCCTTACCAAATCTTGGTCTGCCCAAATATCCCGCTCCTATTTTTGCGGACGCCAGGAATAAAACACCTTGCCGAATTCTGGATTCCAGGGCACTAAGTCACCACGCTAGCACGAGCGCGTGTGCTAACTCCAATCTCAGTTTGGTCAGTCTCGTCTCCTATAATATCAATGGTGTTCCTACACCATGGATAGTTGGTACATCCATAGAACGGCCCATATCTGCTATCTGCCAAGCCTTCGAACCATATATCCCCCACATAGGCTGCAAACCACATAATTGTTCAGTAGCTCAATCTGTTTGGACGTGTTATCACAGAAGGGGTAATTCACGCACCCCAAGAATTTGGAGTTATCTTGGGAATTCTCTCTGATTACCAAGTGGCCGGTTTGACACTTTGGGCAAGGTGGGTTGTCGGCTAATGATTTTTCCCCGGTAACAAATTTATATTTAATGTTCTGTTTAACCATAGGCGACTCAACCTTGACCAAAGGACGAATTTATCGATTTATTTTCCATTCTGCAGCTTTAGCATAAGTCTCCACATCTTGAGACATCTTTTCAACTTTTGATGCTTGGAGTACCGCGTTGGTCATTGGCTCAGAACTGTTTGGCGTAAATTTCGTCATATCCACAGTATATTGAAATACCCTCAGTTCTCCGTGCATTACCCCAATGGTCACTGTGTTTGCGCCTTTGATATCTTCTTGTTGTAAAAACCTATATGATTGGTTGATTACGTGCTGGGTAGCAAGAGCCTGGGTCAATTCATCGCTCATAAAAACTGCAGCCGTAATATGTTTTGTAATACTTCTAGCATCAGTTATATCAACTTTACTGGCGTATTGAAATACTTTGGTGTCAATTTGGGGTTCTGCCTTTGAAACATCACTCTGTACACCTGTAGGTTTTGATTCCTGCTTATTAACGGCATCTTTATTTAAGGAACACCCAGACACAAACATAGCCAAAACCATCATGACCACCAGTGGTAATACTCTGAATTTCACTTCAGTCCCTCCTTCGTCGTGTTCATCTTACTAACCAAACTAACCCCTTACTATATCTTTGAAACATGCAACTATGAGATTTGATAACGCTTGAATATCACTAACATCGTTGATAAATACCCTGCTGATTCCTATACTCTTGGGAGCGTCTTCTAAATCATAGCCTGAGACTATGTTCTGAAGTTGTGATAAAGGTAAATTGGTAGTAATACTCTTTTTTGTTGCAGATAGATTTAGTCTCACAATCCAATTCGAAGGATTCCTCGTAAATACGCTGAAGTAGTTTGTTGTGTCCTTGTAGTTAACTGTAGAAATATCTAAGCCAGCCTTAGAAAGAATACCTGTTATTAATTCAAATGCCTGCATTTCATCTTCTGTGGTATTAATCTCTGCTTTCTTGCTCGGGCTATCTTCATTATCTTTGGCAATTGTCTGATTTTCCTCTATAGTCTGCTCTACATTCGGTTCTTGGGAGGATAAGCTTTGACTAACCATCTTTAAAAGAGCCTGCGAAATGGACTTTTTAACTATGGGACGGAACTTGTCAAGAACATTGGCTGTTATACGAGTGTCGCTGAAATCTTTAATAAGATACCGTATAAAGTCATCTGGAGGATTTTTAAATATCTCTTCCAACTTTTGGTTGAGGTTTGAAGTATAAATTAATTCCTCGGCAATTGTGACTGCTCCTTGTGAATCAAAATTATCCTTCTTAAACCTTGCCAAAGTCTCAATGTCTGTGTCTGATAGAGCAGTGATATTTACCTGAAGAAAGGGAGATTCATCCATGATATTAGAGGTATTTAAGTCCGTGAAGAATTTGTACTCAATACCGTTAGTTATAATTCCAACTTTAACCTCAGGAGTAGCATTAAAATACCTAGAGAGTTGAGCATCATGGTTTTCTAGTTTTTCACTAACTGTCTTTGCTTCAATGAAGATAATAGGCTTGCCTTCCTTAAATATTGCATAATCAACCTTTTCCCCTTTCTTTTTGCCAAAGTCAGAATCATATTCTGGTCTAACCTCTAAGGGGTTAAAAACATCAAACCCTAGGGTTTGTAAAAAAGGAATAATTAATGATTGTTTTGCCATTTCTTCGTTTGCTATATGGTCTTTTCTTTCCGTGATTTGGACTGATAACTTTTGCATGTCTTCTTTGAATCCCATTAAAATTCATCTCCCTAATCGAATTCCTAAGCTTATACTATTGTCTTCTACCAATTTCCAACCAATTCCTGCATTTTCTCCTTATCTTTCTATTAAGCACAAAAAGAGCAGATATCAAAATCTGCTCTTCAAGATTTATTATTTATTTATCAATGGTTGCTATTTGCCGAACTTCTTAAAAGCCGAACTCATCCTAATTTCGAGTGCATCACATATCTTTTCTATATTAATCAAGGAACGATTTTCTCGTCCCTAAGATTTACCCAACCCTTTTCTGAATAGAAGCATTTTTCTCTTTACCGAAAGGTTGGTTCCATATTTTAGGCCAGGTTTTTCCTCAATAGGATACTGATCGAAAAAGCTATATCAATTTTAATATCTGGGTAACTTTATCTGTTCCGCATAGTATTCCACAACACCGATCTCTTTCATTCGATCATTCATAGATCGCCAACGTTCCCTTAATCGTCCCTCAAACTGTCTCTCGCAGGGATATTCGTCACATTCTTAAGTTTGTAACTCCCGCTGGAATGTTTCCCGTCACCCCCGGCTCCACCAGCCGACGCCTGGCGCCAAGCCATGATAATCCATCCCTCTTCTCAGTCGTCGTTCATGTATGGACATATTAATTCTAACCTCAAAACCTGGGATATGGGTACTTTTGTCTGATCTGCAGCCCGTATCCGGCCGGTTGGGGATAAATATAAGCCCCAAACGCCTAAATAAGTACTATAATTACGTACAATACCATCATGGGGGATGAGTACTGCGGCCCGCGCCGGGATAAATCAGGTCGGGGCAATCGGGCCGCGTACCCAAGCCTGGTAAGGATAGGGGGTGACAGGATTGAAACCTAAACAGTTTGCCGTATTGGGCATAGGCAGATTCGGCGAGAACCTTATCAAAGAGTTGGTCCGTATGAACTACGAAGTGTTGGCGGTCGATCTGGATGCAGATCTGGTCGAGGACGCGATCGAGTATTCCACCCATGCGGTACAGGCGGATACGATGGACGAGCAGGTTCTAAAAGCTCTCGGCATCAAGAACTTCGATGCCGTTATCGTAGCCATCGGGGAAAATATCCAGTCCAATATCCTGACCACCATCCTCCTGAAAGAACTTGGCGTAAATAAAGTGGTAGCCAAGGCCAAGAACGCCATGCATGGCAAGGTATTGGAGAAGATAGGCGCCGACGTGGTCATATATCCGGAGCGGGACATGGCCATCAAATTGGCCCGTTCCCTGGCGTCCCAGAACTTCCTGGAGCAGATCACCCTGTCTACCGACTACAGCATCATCGAAATAACCACCCCTAATAGTTTTGTCAACAAAAACCTTGTTCAGATCGGGGTGCGCGCCAAAATGAAGGTGACTGTACTGGCCATCCGGCGTGGTGACGAGATAATCGTAGTCCCGGGGCCCGACCAGGATATCATTGCCGGGGATGTTCTGGTCGTACTGGGACATAACCAGGATCTGGACGCCTTGTCGGATATAGATTGATCGGTAAAGGATGGTGTGATTGCCATAACCCGGATGAGTCCTTCACGATTACTGGTGGTAAGCTTTGCCGCCCTGATCCTTACCGGGGCCCTGCTCTTATGCACACCCTGGGCGGTCCGGGATGGGCAGATCGATTTCCTGACCGCTCTTTTTACGGCCACTTCCGCTGCCTCCATAACCGGGCTGGTGGTCGTCGATACCGCCACCCACTGGACCACCTTCGGACATCTGGTAATAATGATACTGATCCAGATCGGCGGTCTGGGCGTGATGGCCTTTGCCACCTTCTTCGCCCTTCTGTTCGGTTGGAAGATCCAGCTGCGGCAGCGGCTGGTGATGCAGCAGGCCGTAAATTATTCCACCCTGGGCGGGGTGGTGAATATCTTTCGCTACCTGCTGCTGATCACTTTCTCAATCGAAGCCGTCGCCGCCCTGATCCTGGCCGTGCACTGGATACCAACCTACGGGGCGGCCCGGGCGCTTTGGTTCGGTCTTTTCCATTCTGTCTCCGCTTTTAACAATGCCGGGTTTGACCTTTTCGGCAACTTCCATAGTCTGATGGCCTTCACCACCGACGTTACCGTCAACCTCACCATCTCCACCCTGTTGATCGCAGGTGGTCTTGGTTTTATGGTCCTGTATGAACTGGTGCGTTATCGCCAGGACCGCATCCTGTCGCTGCACTCCAAGGTGGTCCTCATCACCACCGCTGCCTTGATTTTCGGGGGTGCAGCCCTCATCTTCATCACTGAATATCATCATGCCTTACAGGGCCTGCCCCTATGGGGCAAAGTCCTGGCGGCCTATTTCCAGACCGCTTCAGCCCGCACCGCCGGTTTTGTAACCGTCGACCTCCATTCGTTCTTCCTCTCCTCCCACATGCTGATGATAATGTTGATGTTTGTAGGGGGCTCACCCGGCTCTACCGCCGGCGGCATCAAGACCTCGACCTTCGCGTTGTTGTGGATAGCCATCATCAGCCGATTACAGGGCAAGCGGGACAGTGAGATCTTCGAGCGCCGCATACCCAGCAGCGATATGTTCATGGCCTTGACCATTGTCCTCATGTACGTCATGACTCTGATGACGATGTCATTTCTATTCATCCTCACCCATCAACAGGACTTCCTGCCGGTTATGTTCGAGATGGTCTCCGCTCTGGGGACGGTCGGCTTGAGCCTGGGGCTGACACCTTCCCACACTCCCCTGGAACAACTCCTGGTGATAATCACCATGTTCCTGGGCCGGGTCGGTCCGCTTACGCTGGGATTCGCCCTGGCCTACAAACGTTCCCGGCCTCTTATCCGTTATCCCGAAGGCAAGATTATGATCGGCTAACCGCTCCCTCAGTCTGACCCCGGTTCCTCAATTTAATGGCTGGGCCGTATATTTTTTTGAGTTCTAGGTATTCTATTAGGGACCAACATTAAACAATGGAAGGAGATATTGAGGTGAACATAAGTCAGCTAGAACTGCAAAATCTCAGGCATCTCATCGGCGGGCACGCCACCGCTGAGAAGAAACTCCGTTTCTATGCCAGCCAGGCCAAAGACGCCCAGGTGCGCCAGATGTTCGAACAGTCGGCCCAATCCGCCGCCGACACCCGCAATAAATTAATGTCCTTTTTAGGATAGAGGAGGGAAATCGATGCAGATTCAAGACAAGGAAATGGTCAATGACATTTTATCGATGATCAATTCCAGCCTGACCAATTATGCCAGCATAATCAGCCAGACTTCCAATCCCCAGTTGCGGCAGACCATCCAGCAGATCCGCAACGGCGATGAACAGTTCCAGTTCCAGCTCTATCAGATGGCCGAGCAAAAAGGCTTCTATAAAGCCGCTTCCCAGGCCCCCCAGTCGGATATCCAGAACATCAAAAACCAGGTCAGCCAAGCCTAAACCAGACAAGCCAGGAAAGACATCCGCTTTCCTGGCTTTCATTTCTTTATCCTATCTGCCGGCCCGCCCATGGTAGGGCCGGGGCCTTGCCCATCCTGGCTGCTTTGTGAAATATTTAGTTGGCCTGCCTCCCGGCGGAACGCCGCCCGGGGGACATCCGCTGGCGCTTGCTGGCCCTGACCTTACTTTCATACAGCCCCAGGGCTGCATAGACCTGATCTACGTAATCCATAGGGATCTCCACCAGGGTGCTGTTGCCCTGAATATCGATGTCACCCACCTGGCGCGGGGAAATGCTGGTATTGGCGGCCAGGAATTCCACCAGGCGGCGCGGGTGCACCCCCTGGAACCGGCCCATGGGCAGCTCGACATGGGCAGTGCCGGGACTGATGCTTTCCACCGCCGCGGTCTCCAATTCCGGGCAGTCGCTGGCCATCAATTTAAGGGCGGCCGCCAGCAGGAAAGGGGCATCGTAGTTCTGCAGCAGCTCGACCGCCATCTCCTGGTACACGCCCGATTCCGGTTCAGAGGCCTCGAGCAGGCGATTGACCAGCATCTGCTGGCGGCGTTCGATGGCCACCTGCATCGAGGGCAGTATCTGGTGTTTTATCTTTTTGCCGATGTGGCGCTCGATTATCCTCAGTTGCCTGATCTGGCTCGGCTCCACCAGGGTTATAGCCACTCCGCCCCTTCCCGCCCGGCCGGTGCGGCCGATGCGGTGCACATAGCTGTCGGGATCTTCAGGGACGTCAAAGTTGAAGACGTGGCTCACAAACTCTACATCCAGTCCGCGGGCCGCCAGATCCGTTGCCACCAGGGTGGTGATGCTGCCGCTGCGAAATCTCTCCATGACGTGGTCCCGCTCCCGTTGTGACATGTCACCATGCAGTGAATCGGCGGCATATCCACGGCTGTTCAACACCCGGTTGAGTTGATCCGCGCCCTTTTTGGTGCGGCAGAAGATCAGGCTGACCTGGGGGTGTTCCACATCGATGATCCTGCAGACGGTCTCCACCTTCTGGCGGGGGTTCACTTCATAATAGTATTGCTCGGTCAGGGATACCGTAAGTTCCGGCGAGCCTATGACGATGAGTTGGGGATTTTTCATGAAGGCCCGGGCCAGTTCCCTTATCTCTGCCACCAGGGTGGCCGAAAACAACAGGGTCTGCCTTTCCTGGGGGCACAGCCCCAGAATCTTCTCGATGTCGGGCAAAAATCCCATATCCAGCATCTCATCGGCTTCGTCGATGACCACGAAATCAAGCCCGGAGAGGTCGATGGTGCCCCGGTTGATGTGGTCCAATAACCGGCCGGGAGTAGCCACCACTATCTCTGGCTGACGGCGTAAAGCCCTAAGTTGGAGTTCGATCGATTGACCGCCATATACAGGCAGGGCCTTGATTTTCAAGCCCATGCCCAGGGAATTGATCTCATCGGCTACCTGTACGGCCAGCTCGCGGGTGGGGCACATCACCAGGGCCTGCAAGCCTTGTTGGGGTCTTATTCCGTTCAAAATAGGAATCCCGAAGGCGGCTGTCTTCCCGGTGCCGGTCTTGGCCTGTCCCATGATATCTTCACCGGCCAGGCCGGGGGGTATTGCTTCGATCTGAATCGGGGTGGGGTGCTGGAAGCCTTTCTTCTCAATCATCCTGAGAATGGCCGGCTTTAGGCCCATCTCTTGAAATGTCATTGGGGTTTGCAAAAAAGTTCCTCCTTAAAATATTCACTCCTTTGGCTGGCTGCGTCAGGCAGACAGACATGAGCGCACTGAATGATTATACCACATAACCGGATATTTGCCATGTTCCTCCCCAGAATTTGTCCTCCCCAGAATTTTGTCGTCGGTCAGTGATACCTCGGTCAGTGATAATATTTCGGCTTTTTGCGTCTAATGACTCATATGATACAATTGGGCGCATTCCTATCAACGCCAAAAAGTATCGGATGTCCGTAAAGAAGTGTACACCTATATTTTATAACCCCGGCCTGTTTTTGCGGGTCAAACGGAAGAACGAAGAAATAACCCCTGAACGTCGTTCGGGCCAATCACTCGCGTCGCTCTTGACCAGCCGTAACAAGATATCCTCCAAGCTGCTTTCCTGTAAACCAAAGGACAATACTTTGGCATTATGTGCTAAGGCCTCCTGCATGATGCGAGGCCGGAGTTCCTCTTTCTTGGTGACGTTGATGTATAACCTGTCTCCACTCTCTTCAATACGGTTGACTCCAGGTATTTTATGCAAAGCTTCTACCACCTGTTGATTCGGACCTGCCATAGTCAGTTCAATATTCAGGCTATCACTGGCGGTACTGCGCAGATGGTCAATGGTGTCCGTAGCCACCAAATGGCCGTGGTCGAAAATTCCTACCACATCGCAAATTGCCTCAACTTCTGGTAGGACATGAGAGGACATCAGCACGGTTACTTCCCTCTCTTGGCGCAGCCTCAGAATTAATTCCCGCATGTTCTTCGCACCAAGCGGGTCTAAACCCAATGTAGGCTCGTCCAAAAAGAGAACTTGAGGGTCGGAAAGCAACGCCTGGGCCAAACCTAAACGGTGCCTCATTCCTCTCGAATAACCTCCCACCAATACGTTCTTCTTATCCGTCAACCCAACAAGGGCTAACGCGTAGTCGATACGCCGGTTTTGGTCATTAATCGGGACGTCCAGCAGACGGCACATATAGCGCAAAGTTTCCAATGTGGTCGCCCGAGGGTAGAAAGCCGGGTTTTCAGCTACATATCCTATGTGAGAGCGTACCATCATAGGGTCCTTAACCACATCATACCCCGACACGATTGCAGTTCCGCTGTTGGGACTGATTAAACTGACCATCATCTTAAACGTTGTGGTCTTGCCTGCTCCGTTTAACCCCAGCAAGCCGAAAGAACTGCCCTTCCCGACTGAAAAGCTCACATTGTCCACTGCTTTAAGGTCGCCGTACCACTTCGTTAATCCTTGAGCATCAACTGCAAAGTCGCTCATTGTGCCTCCTCCTAATTCTTAAAGGTTACGTTCTGCCGCTCAAAAATAATACTGGCTGCCAGCAGCACCACAAACGTCATGATCAGTAGCGATGCACAGGTAAGTCCGGCATCAACGGGAACGGAAAGCGCGTACTTCTGATACTTGGAGAAAACACTCAGAAAGAATTTTGCTATGATCGGCAGCCCGGCAAAACTGTCAATATGCAATCGCAGGCCGACTTGTCTAAGGAATTCTCCCCCCAGAGGATGGGCAGGGGCCATGAAGACCAAGGCGCAAAGTGCTGTGGTAGCTGTAGTCGGTGCAAACATCGATATCAGTATCGTAATGGCCAGGAATAGCAAAGATACGCAGGTGATGATTGCCACAAACGTCACCCATTGGCTGAAGGGAGGCATGGGAAGATGCCAGCGGTACTGAGAAATACCCGACACCTGGGCCCAGAAATAAGCGGCGGTCAATTCAGCAACCAGCAAGGGCACGATCATGAATACATAAGCCATGAATTTACCCAGGAGTAAAGAACGGCGGGGTAACGGTTTGGACAGAACCAGTTCCATCGTACCCTTCTCCTTTTCGCCGACGATGGCATCCATGGCAGTAAGAATTCCGATCATGGGGCACAGGACCGCAAACAGCTCAAAGAAGGGGTCCAACACGTTCTTAGAGTTGGCCGTAGGCCCCACTTCCGTGTACAACGCCATTAGTATGGCCCCAAAGATAAACATCAGTAAAAAGGCAGTCTTATAGTTTCGCCAATTTTCCCGGAGCTCCCACTGCATCACCGCTAGTGTCTTCAAATTTAATCATCCTCGTTTCGTAGCACAAATTGTCCAACCCACTCATGGGTGCAAAACTATTAACGATAACATTCACCCTACATTCTAGCAGTTAAGTCAGAGGTCAACTATGGAACATGGCTGCGCACATAGCCTGACCACCTCCCCAGTTTATTTTTTGTTGGAGGCGTGAAGTGCAAAAAAGCTTTCGTTCCGCCAAAGGAACGAAAGCTTTAATTGACAGTTCCTCCCCAGAACTTATGGCCGCAGGAAGTAAACCGCATAGGTGCCTGCTCCCACATGGGAGCCGATCAGTGCCCCGATCTCCGAGATCAGGAAATCATCCACCCCGAACCGGGCCTCGATCATATCTCTTATCTCCAAGGCTCCCTGCCGGTCCTGGGAGTAAGAGATTCCGATAGTCTGGTTTCTCAGGTCCCCGCCCCGCTCGGCCATGATGTCCAAGAGCTGCCGCTTGGCCTTTTTGAGTCCGTGGTTCTTCTCCAACGGCACTATCTTGCCGTCTTTCATCTGCAGGATGACCTTGATATTGAGCAGGTCGCCGATGGTGGCCGCCGCCGGATTGATCCGCCCCCCGCGCTTGAGCATCTCCAGGTTGCCGACGATGAAGATATGCTCCATGCGGTTGATGTTATCCTCGGCGGCGATGATGACTTCGGCTTTACCCTGCCCGGCCGCCAGGGCCTGGGCAGCTTTGACCACCGTAAGCCCCTGTCCTACCGAAGCGCTCCGGGTATCGATCACCGTGATTCGCTGGGGATCCACCATGTCCCGGGCCATGCAGGCGCTCTCATAGGTTCCGCTCAGACCGCCCGAGAAGGCCAGGTATAGGATCTCCGTGTTTTCTTCCTGCAAAACCGACGCAAACTCCTGTACGAAGGTGGCGATATTTACCTGGGAAGTGGTGGCTACTGTTCCGGGCTGGGCCAACAGACGGTAAAATTCTGGGGGGGCGATCGTGACGCGATCGACATAGGTGGTTTCTTTTATCATAACCGGCAGGCCGAACATCCGGACCCCCAGCCCTTCCAACCGGTCCTGGTCCAAATCACAGCCGTTGTCCGAATAAAGGACAGTCTTTGTGGCCATAGACTCCAACACCCCAATCCATATAAGATAAGGCCTATCCCGAAGAAGATTTTACTATGTTTAATAGCTTTTTACAATATAACGCCCAATTTCAGGCCCATTCCGCCTCCAACCCGACCTGGGTTTGTTTAATACTATTTGCCAGGACCAGCATTTATAACCAGTGGGGGATAACCTTCACAAATCGGTGGTGAACCGCTAAAATTATAGGATATTCGGCAGCCAGTACCCTTGTGGAGGTTGGTTATGTGACCAAGAGTATAGGATTGATGGCTACCCCTCTGTTTTTGTTTGCGGCCGCCAGCCTTTTGATGGGGCTGTACGGTGGCTTTTACGACCCCTCCTTCAATAACTACCTGGCACAGATTCATGACGCTACCCCCCTGGCCCGCGGTGCCCTGGAATTCCCGCGCGAATTGCCCGGATTCCTGGTGGTCTTCATCGTCACCGCCCTGATGTTCCTGGCCGATACCCGCATAGCCGCCCTGTCCGCGCTGCTGGTCGGAATCGCCCTATGGGGGCAGGGGTTCCTGTCCCCGGATCTGAAAATGGTCGTGGTGTGGATGGTCATGTGGAGCACCGGGGCTCATCTCTACATGGCCATCACGCCTTCGATAGGTATTCGCCTGGCCCGAGCCGGCCAGGAAGGCCGCCGCCTGGGGCAGATAGGTTTTTTGGAGTCGCTGGGTGCCCTGGTGGGATTGATGACGGTCTATTGGGGAGCATCACGGTGGCATTTTTCCTTTGAAGTCATCTTCGGTCTGGCCGGCATCTTTGCGGTGGCTGCCGCCATAAGCCTCTTCCTGATCAAGCCTTCGCCTTTGCAGAATCCTCCCCGCCGACTGGTTTGGAAAAAGAAATATCGGCTCTTCTATGGTCTCAATATCGTCTTTGGAGCCCGTAAACAGATATTTTTGACCTTTGCTCCCTGGGTGCTCATCCGGGTATTCGGCTGCGGGGTGGAGACGTTTGCCCTGCTGGGATTCCTGGGTACGGTATTGAGCCTGGTCTTCAGGCCCCTCCTGGGCCGGGTCATAGACCAGTTCGGGGAAAGGATGATCATATCGGCCGAGTCTCTCCTGTTGATATTGATGAGCATCCTTTACGGTTTTTCACCCAGCTGGTTCAGTCGGGAGACCGCTCTGACCATAATTATGGTCTGTTTCATCGCCGATCAGCTTCTGTTCGCGGTCAGGATGGCCCGCACCACTTATCTGAACCAGATCGTAGACAGCCCTGAGGAGCTGACCCCCACCATATCGATGGGATTAAGCCTGGACCACGCCGTTTCCATGTTGATCCCCCTGGGGGGCGGCCTGCTGTGGACCTACTACGGCTACATCCCGGTCTTTGTAGTTTCCGGCCTGCTGGCCCTGGTCAACCTATGGCTGGCCAATTATATACCCGGCCGCACTGCCGAACCTGTTCCCGCACCGCAGATATGAATTCGGTTGGGACTGGATTGACCCGCCGACATGTATACTTATCCCGACTATTGTCAAATTCTCGGCCCCTGAATTACAATATAAACACTTGCCCGGGTGACTCGACAAAGGCCCGCTTTGGTCTAAATTCCGACCAGCATACGGGAGCCGGGTACCCTTGGGTATTAAGGAGTGAATGAATTGGGTTTTGAGAATCTGGTATTCGGCAAAAAGGATGCTCATCAATTACTGCAGGAATATGGAAGCCCTCTCTATGTTTATGATGAGGAGATCCTGCGGCTCCGGTGCCGGGAGATGAAAAATCTTTTAACTTACCCGAAATTCAGGGTCAATTATTCCGCCAAGGCCAATACCAACGTTGAACTCCTCAAGATAGTCTGTTCCGAGGATTTGGATGTCGACGGCATGTCTCCGGGGGAGATGCATCTGGAGATGATGGCCGGTTTCACGCCGCAAAGGATAACCTTCATCGGCAACAACGTATCCCCGGATGAATTCCGCTACGCAGTGGAGCGGGGCATATTGGTCAGCGTGGATTCGCTTTCCCAACTGGAAACCCTTGGTAAGATAAACCGGGGTGGTCAGGTATGCCTGCGTATCAATCCCGGTATCGGCGCCGGCCACCACGAAAAGGTCGTAACCGGCGGCAAAAAGGTCAAATTCGGTATCGCCCTGGAGGATCTTCCCTGGGCCCTGGATATAGCCCGTCAAAACCAGATGACTATCACTGGTCTGAACCAGCATATCGGTTCCCTGTTCCTGGAGCCGGATGCCTATGTGGAAGCGGCTGCCTTCATCCTGCAGACGGCCGCCGCGCTGCCCAGCGTCGAGATGGTGGATCTGGGCGGAGGTTTCGGCATCCCCTATCGTCACGGGGTTGAACCCCGCCTGGACCTGGCTGAACTGGGGACCCGGCTCGACCGCCTCATCAATGACTGGGTGGCCTGCAACCGTCCCCTGATGATACGCACCGAGCCGGGGCGTTATGTGGTGGCGGAATGCGGCGCCTTACTGGGCACCGTGACCGCAATCAAAAATAATTATAACACCGTTTTCGTCGGTACCGACATCGGCTTCAACACCCTGGTGCGCCCGGTTATGTACGACAGTTACCATGAGATAAGTATTGCCCCGGGGACCGAGCGTCCTTATCAGGAATACCGCCAACCGGTATACGTGGTAGGTAATATCTGCGAAAGCGGGGACATACTGGTGCATGACCGGGTCATCCCCTGTTGTAGGGAAGGAGATGCCCTGATAGTGCACGATGCCGGAGCTTATGGTTTCGCCATGGCCAGTACCTACAATTCGCGTCCCCTGCCGGCCGAGGTGCTGATCACCACCAGCGGGGATGTCCGTCTGATCAGGAGAGCCCAGACCCTGCGGGACCTTTGGTGGTAGGTCCGGCAGGGTATTGCAACAACCCGGGAGGGGCGGTTAACCGCCCCTCTTGATGCTTTTATCGAAAACGCTGCAGGTAGCCTTCGATATACTTCCTCACCGCCCGGGCCGGCTGGTAAACCCCGAAATGACCCTCGCAAAGGATATCGGCATCGAGCTCCAGCAGGGACTGCATCGATTTCCGCCACTGCTGCATATCCGAGCCCCATTCCTTATTAAAGGGGCCGTGTATATCCTGGCCAAAGAGTACCCGCTGGCCTTGGATATCAGTATAAACTGAAATCCCCCCCGGGGTGTGGCCGGGTGTATGCAGGCAGGTCAACTCCAAATCCCCTAAGGTAACATTTTCCCGGGCCCCGGTCAGCACCCGATCCACCGCCACCTTGCGGTAATGCACCCGATACCAGGAGGCGGCCGTCAGGTGGGGCAGGCCCTCCTGGATGGCCGGCAGTTCCAGTTGATGGGCAATCACCTGGGCCGGCAGGCGCTCCTGCAGTTCCTTCAATCCCCCCACGTGGTCGATATGCCCATGGGTGGCGATAATATATTGGATCGATTGGGGGTCTATCCCACCCTGGTTGATATTATCGATTATCCGGTCGGTGCTCCTGCCCGCGCCGGCATCGATCAAAGCCGCCTCCTGCCCACCGTCCACCAGATACACGCAGCAGTCATCAGGGTCCGACAAATGGCCCCCGCCGACCTGGTACACCCGCGGACATACTTTTACCATGCCCTTCATAAAGCCGCCTCCCGTTTCTTGTTCTGCCACCATTTTCGCATACCTGTCGAGCGGCTTCAATTTTTCCGTTCCCCCTGGGCGGCGCATCCCTCTGTGTGGGCGGCGGACCGGTTATGGCCTCCCTTGGGACCCGGGATATCTGGTGGCATCTCCCGTCCTTCTTTGTTAAGATGGCCTTAAATAATACGAGGAGGGGAAGGCCATGGAAATCGAGAAAGTTGGGATTCTGGGCGCTGGAGTAATGGGAGCGGGAATAGCCCAAATCAGTTTGGAGGCTGGATATACGGTTGAACTGATCGATGCGGCTCCGGACGTGGTCGATAAGGCAGTCAAGCTCCTTAATAAACAATGGTTTAAAGCGGTAGACAAAGGCAAAAGGACTACTGCCGACATCACCGTTTTCGCCAGTATGCTGTCCACCGGCACCGATATTTCCCGGTTAAAGGATTGCGACATCGTCATCGAAGCCATCATTGAAAACATAGAGATAAAGAAGAATGTCCATAAACAGCTGGGGGGCATCTGTAAGCCGGAGACTATCCTGGCTACCAATACCTCAGCGCTGAGCATCACTGAAATAGCCGCCGCCACCAATCGTCCCAGCCAGGTGGTGGGCATGCATTTCTTCAATCCGGCGACGGTGATGAAACTGGTGGAGGTAATCCCGGGGGCGGAGACTACCGAACAAGTGGTAGCCACGGCCGTAGCGATGAGCCGCAGGATCGGCAAAGACCCGGTGGTAACCCGGGAAGTGCCCGGCTTCATAGTCAACCGCATATTGATCCCCTATATAAATGAAGCCGCCCAGGTTTACCAGGAAGGCATCGCCTCCGCCGAAGAAATCGACAAGGCTATGAAGTTGGGAGCCAACATGCCTATGGGTCCCCTGGCCCTGGCCGACCTGGTCGGAATCGATATCGTCCTGGCCATCTGTGAATACTTTTGGAAGGAATTCGGCGACTCCAAATACCGCGCCTCCCTGGCCTTCCGCCAGAAGGTAAGGGCTGGACACCTGGGGATGAAAACCGGCAAGGGCTTCTACGAATACAGCAAGTGATCCCTCCGGTACCAGGGACCATACCTCCCCTGGGTTGCGGTTGTTGACAAGCTTCGCTGGCCGCTAAAGCCAGGTTCGGTATCACCATATCAATTACAAGAGCCCCGCCAGCCATTCTACCATTGCCGGCGGGGCCTTTGCTTATCTGTCCCCGATATTTGGGTGAGACGCCCCGTTCTTAACCCTCTCTCCAGTTTATCTAGCGCACCTGGGTCAGGCGGAGCGTATCCCGGGCGATAACCAATTCTTCATTGGTAGGTATGACCAAAAGTTTCACCCGGGAGTCCGGAGCTGAAAAATCTATCTTTTTCCCGCGCACCTTGTTTTTCTCCACATCCATTTTTATCCCCAGCCAATCCATATTCGAGCAAATACTCTCCCGGATATCGTACCCGTTCTCACCGATACCGGCGGTAAAGACCAGGCAGTCGCAACCGTTCAGCTTGGCCAGGTAGTTGCCGATATATGCCTTGACCCGGTTGCAGAATATCTTCAAAGCCAACTGGGCCTTGGTATTGCCCTCCCCGGCGGCGGCGATTATATCGCGCAGATCACTGGATACCCCAGAGATCCCCAGCATGCCGGATTTTTTGTTCAGATAATCATTGATGTGGGTTGAATCCAGATCCAGTTTATCCATCAGGTAGTAAACGATGGCTGGATCCAGGTCGCCGCAGCGCGTCCCCATAACCAATCCTTCCAGGGGGGTGAAGCCCATGGAGGTATCCAAAACCAGTCCATCCTGGATGGCCGCAATACTGGCCCCGTTGCCCAGGTGGATGGTTATTATCTTGCACTCTTCATAGGGTTTGCCCAGCATCTCCGCCGCCTGGTGGGCTACGAAATAATGAGAGGTACCGTGGAATCCATAGCGTCTGATCTTATATCGTTCATAGACATCATAGGGCAGGGCATATATATAATATTCCGGGGTCATGGTCTGGTGGAAGGCGGTATCGAATACGCCCACGTGGGTGACTTCAGGCATCAACAACTGGCAGGCTTCGATGCCCATCAGGTTCGGAGGGTTGTGTAAAGGGGCGATATCGAAACAATCCCGGATCACCTGCTTGACCTCATCGGTGATCACCACCGAATCGGCAAATTGCTCTCCGCCATGGACGACCCTATGCCCAACCGCACCGATTTCATCCAGGCTGCGGATGCAGCCATGAACCGGGTCGGTAAGGACATCCAGAACCAGCTTCATGCCCGCGGTGTGGTCGGGCATATCCTGTTTGATGGTCACCTCTTCTTTCCCTTCCGGTTCGTGGACCAGCACCGTCCCCGGTATGCCCACCCGGTCCAGCAAACCTTTAGCCAGTACCGACTCATCCTCCATGTTGAATACCTGGTACTTGATCGACGAGCTGCCAGTATTGACTACGAGTACCTTCATTTCTGCAACCCCCTTCATATATTGCCGATTGCTCCCCAACCTTGACGACAACACTACCGACATCTTTATCCTTATTTTAGCATTTAAGGGGCAGCATGTCCCTCCAGCCTGGCTGGCCGCCCTATTCGCCCCATGAAAAGGGACCTGCCCCCGATGGCGCCAGATCCCTTGATCGCTTGTCGTGTCATTGCCGTCTGGGGGCGGGCTTGGTTCTTTTAATCCAGCTTGTGGATGAAAAGCCCGCTTCGAAGCTTGGGTTCAAACCAGGTGGATTTGGGGGGCATAATCAAACCGGCGTCGGCGATATCCATCAGATCCTGGACGGTGGTCGGGTACATGGAGAAGGCCACCGCCATGCCCTCCTTGACCCGCCGCTCCAGTTCCGCCAGTCCGCGTATGCCGCCCACGAAGTCAATCCGCTTATCCGTCCGCGGATCGGCGATACCCAAAATCGGTCCCAGGATATTGTCCTGCATTATGGAAACATCCAACCGTTTTACCGGATCCAGGGGGTCATAGCTGCCTTCCCGGGCTTGCAGCCGGTACCATCGGCTATCCAGGTACATGCCGAACCAATGTTTATCGTGGGGTTTGTAGGGGCCGGCGCCCTCATAAGGGGTGACTATGAATTTCTCCCCTACCCGGGCCAAAAATTCATCGCGGCTCAGCCCGGCCAAATCTTGGACCACCCGGTTGTAGTCCATTATATAGAGGTCCCGGTCCGGAAAAATGACCGCCAGGAAACAGTTGTATTCCTCCTGCCCGGTATACCCGGGGTTGGCTTCCCTGCGCATCTGCCCTACCCGCACCGCCGAAGCCGACCGATGATGGCCGTCGGCGATATATAGATATTTGATCCCGGCAAACAACCCGGTCAACCGCCCGATGACCGCATCGTCGTCGATTACCCAGATGATATGGCGTATCCCGTCATCGGAGATGAAGTCGTACAGTGGCTCCCGGCCGACCCAGGCGGCGATGATATCGTTCACCGCGTTTTGCGATGGATAGGTAAGAAATATCGGGCCGGTATTGGCATCGCAGCTATCTACATGCCGGGTGCGGTCCATCTCCTTGTCAGCCCTGGTCAATTCATGCTTCTTGATCACATCTTCTAGGTAGTCGTCTATGGAAGCGCAGGCTACCAGACCGGTCTGGGCCCGGTCCCCCATGATCTGGCGATATATATAATAGCAGGGCTTGGTTTCCTCGGTAAAAATCCCGCCCGCTATCATCTCCCGCAGCGTCTGGCTGGCTTTTTTATACACCCGCGGGTCGTACAGGTCTATCTGCGGGTCCAGGTCGATCTCCGCCTTGTCCACATGCAGAAACGAGTAAGGATTACTGGCCACCATCTGACGGGCCTCATCGCTGCTCATCACATCATAGGGCAGGGCCGCTACCCGGGCCGCCAGTTCCGGGGCCGGCCTCACCGCCCGGAAGGGTCTTATCTGTGCCATCGCTTAAATCCTCCTGCTGCCCCGGGGATTACTCCCCGCTTATTTTAATATATCATCTATGTTGGCCAGTAAATCCTGAAGTTCCCCCAAGGTGCAATCCGCCATGTGGGCGATACGGAAGGTCTTTTCCTTCATTTTGCCGTAGCCGTTGGAGATCTGGTAGCCCCGGCTGCCCAGTTCCTTGTTCAAAGCCGCCACGTCGAATCCGGTGGTATTGGTGATGGTGGTCAAGGTATTGGATAAATAGGATTGGTTGGCAAAGAGGGCGAATTTTTTGCGGGCCCAGGAACGCACATATTCAGCCATGGCCGCATGGCGGGCGAACCGGGCTTCCAATCCTTCCTCCAGGATACGGTCCAGCTGATAGTCGAGGGCAAACATGTGCGGAAGGGAGGGAGTCGAGGGATACTGATAATCCTTGGTCTGAATGTAGTCATACAGGGAAAGCAGATCCAGGTAATAACCGCGGTGGGGCACCTGCTTCGCCCGCTCTATGGCCTGGCGGGAAAAAGAACATATGGCCATGCCGGGGGGCAGACCCAAAGCCTTCTGGGTCGAGGTTATGCAGACATCGACGCCCAGTCGGTCCACTTCTATTTTGGTACCGCCCATGGAACTGACCGCGTCCAGGCAGAAAACCACCCCGGGATATTGCCTGACTACCTGGGCGATCCCCTCGACCGGGTTCATGATGCCGGTTGAGGTCTCGTTGTGAGTTATGGTTATCAAGTCATAACGCCCGCTGGCCAGCACCTGGTCGACTTGTTCCGGCATGGTGGGCTGCCCCCATTCCACCTCATACAAATCGGCGGGGACGTTATTGGCGGCCGCCATCTCCCACCAACGTTTGCCGAAGGCGCCCACCGAAAATACCGCCGCCCGCTTTAATGTGCAGGACCGGACGGCTCCTTCCATCAAACCGCTGCCCGACGAAGTGGACAGCAATATTGCCTCATCGGTATAAAAAAGCTGGCGCAGCTTGTCGCTGATCCGGTGCTGCAAAGCGGAAGCATCCTTGCTGCGGTGTCCTATCATAGGGGTGGCCATCTTGGCCAAAACGTCCGGCCGCACCTCGACCGGTCCCGGTATAAACAATTTCTTGTGCACGGTCTGACCCTCTTTCGTTTTAATCACATCAGTATTTTATCAATTTCCCCCGGCCAGCACAATCAGCCTGCTTTCAGCCCGCGGCCCCGGCGTCCTGGCCGGGATAAGCCGCTATCTCTGCAGTTGAACCAATTTCAAAGAGTATATCTGCCCCAAAAGGCCTCCGCCAGGTTATTTTGACTTGCGCCAAGGGAATATTATAGTATGAACATAAATCCGACCTTATTTTCATGCCCTGTGGGCAGGATTGAAGATCTGCCTGAATCTATGGAGGAGGTAATTATGGACCAGCAATTGGTGGAAAAGGCCCGGGCCCTGCTCAACGCCAATCATATATCGACCACCCTGAGCACCGTCAGCCGGGACTACGACGTCAACATCGCCGTGATCACGGTAGTGGAGATGATCGGTGACGATACCATCATATGTGCCCGTTTCGGGGCCGACAAGACCTATGCCAATCTGAAGGAAACCGGCAAGGGCGTATTCCTGGTCCTGCTGACCCCGGACAACCAAACCAAGGATGGCGTCCGGGTGTATGTAGAATTGGCGGAAGATCAATCCGAAGGGGAATATTTCGATCGTATCAAGGCCCGCCTTGACAAGACCGCTTATAGCCACTTCCCTTTAAGGAACTGCCTGGTTTTCAAAATAACCGACATACTGCCGGTATCCATGCTTAAAAAAGGGATTCCGGCATGAGCCGTCAGGATGGGATGGACGAAGCCCGGCTGACAAGTGGCTGGCCTGGCATCATCCCGGCAAGGCAGCTCGAGGCATAAAAACAGCCGGCGACCGAGGCGTACCCGCAGTACGTCGATGGAGCCGGCCGTTTGAAATAACGATGAGATCCACTGTCGGGACTGGATCCAGCCCCAGGCCGAGGGCCGGCAGGGCAGCTCGAGGCATAAAAACAACCGGCGACCGAGGCGTACCCGTAGTACGTCGATGGAGCCGGCTGTTTGAAATAACGATGAGATCCCCTGTCGGGACCGGCCTGGGGTTATTCGCTGAGGATATCCACCCCATATTCCGTAACCCGCACCGTATGCTCCCATTGCGCCGACAGCAGCCCATCCCGGGTCACCGCCGTCCAACCATCCCCCAACCGCTTGCAATGGTAGCTGCCCATATTTATCATCGGCTCCACCGTAAACACCATGTTGGGGACCAGGACCATCCCGTTTTCTCTTTCCCCATAATGCTGAACGAAAGGTTCCTCATGAAAAGCCAGCCCCACCCCATGGCCCCCATAGTCCTGGACCACCGAGTAGCCATGTTGGTTGGCGTGCTGCTCTATGGCGAAGGCGATATCCCCGATCCGGTTGAACGGCTTCACCTGCTCTATCCCGATATACATGCACTCCCGGGCCACCCGTACCAGGTCCCGGGCTTCCCGGGAGGGAGCGCCGACCATGAACATCCGGCTGACATCGCCGTAATACCCGTCGAGGATGGTGGTGACATCGACATTGACGATATCGCCATCCTGCAAAAAGGTTTCATCCGGGATACCGTGGCAGACCACCTGATTTATGGAGGTGCAGACGCTGCAGGGGTAACCTTGGTAATTCAAACTGGCCGGGATGGCACCGTGTGCAACGGTATATTCGTACACCCAGCGATCGATGTCCTTGGTTATTATCCCTGCTCCGATCCGGGTTGCCACCATGTCCAATATGTCATTGCTCAGCCGGCAGGCCTTCCTGATGCCTTCGATCTGCGCATCGGTCTTTATCAAATCGCGGGATGGGACCGGACAGCCCGCTATTTCCATCGCTTCGAGCCTCTCGTCCTGATCCAGGTGACACTTCTTATATTTTTTACCGCTGCCGCACCAGCAGTGGTCATTGCGGGAAAGCTGAACCGATTGGATATCCTGATTCATAAAAACACCTTCTTATACTTCTTATGCTACCTCGGCCTGGATGGCGATGGCTTCATCCAGGAGGCTTTCAAGCAGGGACAGGAATCCTGCCCCGGCGAGCAGACTGCGATCGATTTTTATGGTGGCCATGCCCTGTTCAAACTGGATCACATCGTAGTTCCGGTCCTGGAAGGCCTTCCGGGCCTTGGCCTCCAGATCCTTCAGAGCGGTAGCTTCCTTGCCGGCATAATAGATGGAATGGATCACGATGTCACAGTAGACGTACTGATCGGACAGAGGCAGTTGATCCCCATAGTATTCGTACAGCCCCAGCAACTCTTTCTCCCGGTATCTGATGGGGATGTTTACGTAAGGAAATATTTGCCCCCGCACGTACGAATTCTTTAAGGTGGTGATGCAGGGGGAGGTACAGGTGGTAGCATCCCGGTCTCCATAACTGGCGACGAAATCCTTCACCTGTCCAAATATTTGCTCTACCCAGCCTTCCCGCTGGTGAACACTCATCGTTGCATCCCAATCCATGCCATCCATCCCCTCCCTATGTTTATACGCAGTCACCGGCCAGGCTGACTAACAATACATCAGAAATCTGAACATCAGCCAGAAGTGACCCAGGCTGCCTCCGATCACAAAAAGGTGAAATATTTCATGAAAACCAAACCAGGTTGAATCTATCCGCGGCCATTTAAAACCGTAGATCAAAGCACCCACCGTATATAGCAGGCCCCCGGCGATCAACCAGGTGATCCCGCCTACCGGCAGGGAAGTGATCAATGGATAAGAGGCGATTATCACCAACCAGCCCATCAGCAGGTATACACCGGTAGTGAGCCAGCGCGGTGCCCCAAACCAGACTATGGTGAGGACTATCCCCGCCGCCGCCAGAACCCATACCGCGATCAACAAGCCCAGTCCCCAGGCTCCGGTCAGAGCCAATATGCATATCGGGGTATAGGTTCCGGCTATCAGCACGTAGATCATCATATGGTCGATGCGGCGCAGGAAATCGTTGATCTTCTCCGGAACCCTGGCCAGATGATAGGCAGCGCTGGAACTATACAGCAAAATCATGGAGGCTCCGAAGATACTGAAAGCCACTATATGCTTAATGGTTGCCAATAAGGCTGCATAGCGCAGCAGTAATACCAGCCCGGCTACGGATAGAATTGCGCCTCCCAGGTGGGATAAGCCGCTGAACGGATCCTTGAGTTTTTCATGCAGGAAACGCCTGGCTTTGTCAGTCATTACAATCCTCCTTGTTGCTGGCTGTTGATTCCGGGAATCCGATTCTGATCTTCTATTATACTATACAGTGGTAAATATTATTAATTCAAGCCCTGGATTGAACGGTCAAAAGACCCTCCGCAGGGGAGGGTCCCAGGGTTCCTTTCCGGTTGCAGGCTGGAGCGATTGGGGGCTGCCCATCAGGCCAGCCGGGCTATCTCGTGCAGCGCCTGGACCACCTGTTCAACTTGGCCGCTAGTATTGAAAAATCCCGGGCTCAAGCGGCAGGCGCCCAGTTCCAGGGTGCCCAGCGTCTGGTGGGCCAGCGGCGCGCAATGCAGTCCGGACCGCGATGTTATCCCGTAATCATGCTCCAAACGCAGGCTCAACTCGCCGCAATCCATGCCCTCCAGGTTGAAGGCGACGGTAGCAGTGCGCCGGCCGTTGTCGGTTCCCCCATAAATCTGCAGCCGCTTGATCGACCGCATCCCCTCCAGCAATTGGGCGGTCATAGCCTGCTCATGGCGGCGGATTTTATCGCGCCCGGTGGCCAGGATATATCTGACCGCCGCACCCAGCCCGGCAATCCCCGGCGTGTTCGGCGTCCCGCTTTCTAAGCGGTCGGGCATGAAATCAGGCTGCTCCAGCCATTCGGAGCGTGACCCGGTACCGCCATGCTTGAGGGGCTCGATGGATATCCCCGGCCGTACATATAATCCCCCGGTGCCCTGCGGGCCAAACAACCCTTTATGGCCGGTGAAGGCCAGCAGATCGATACCCTGCCGGGGGACGTCGATCTCCAATACCCCGGCAGTCTGGGCACTGTCCACCATGAAGACGATATCATGCTGGCGGGCGATGGCCCCGACCTCCTCAAGAGGCATGATGGTCCCGGTCAGGTTGGAGGCATGCTGCATGCATATCATGCGGGTATTGGGCCGGATAGCCGCCGCTATGGCGGCCGGATCCAGGAAACCTTCCTGGCTGCAGGTCGCCGCAGTCCACTCCACCCCTTTTTGGGCAAGGGCGAACAAGGGGCGAGCTACCGCGTTGTGTTCCATGCTGGTGGTGATCACATGATCGCCAGGATGCAAATATCCTTTCAACGCGGTGTTCAGCGCTTCGGTCACATTCAGCATAAAGGCGATATTGGCCCCATCATCGATATTGAAAAGAGCCGCCAGGGCTTCGCGGGCGTCCCAGAGGACCGATCCTGCCTCCAGGGTCTGGTTGTGGGTCCCGCGCCCCGGGCTTCCCCCCACATGGCGGTTGAAATGATCCATGGCGTTATATACGCACTCCGGTTTGGGAAAAGATGTAGCGGCATTGTCCATATAGATGTGTTCCACTTTATCACCTCGTTTCGCGACAAAAGTATATCATATCCATATTATGCTTTTGAAATAACATATGGTTATAGAACGCAGCAATCAAAAAGGCGGGACAAGGTGTATTTAACCCATCCCGCCATTTTGAACGCTCTTAATTATTTGATTAAGGATTGGTCCAGTCTATGGTGAGCTTGCCATCCTGGCTGCCTACCCTGATCGTGGCACCATCCATCACCTGCCCGCTGACCAGGGCTCTGCCCACCA
>JBEHWJ010000012.1:0-37709 GCA_040217755.1 Syntrophomonadaceae bacterium
ATTCCATTGATGAGGCGAATAAGGTGGTTGACATCGAAAGAATTTTGTACGGTAGACGCGACTGGCTCCGCATTCTTTAACACGTCAACCATCAGGCCATTTTTGGATATTTTAAGTAGACCTCATAGCAGAATATGATAGAGCCCGGAACACCCTACATCCATAATTCCGTAGAGTGCCGTGCTCGTTTTTATGTTACGCTTCCACATCCACCGTCCCACCGGATTTGAATTCTACGATGAGCGTGGTGGCTCACTTCAAATGAGTAAAAGTGGCTCAGTTTTTAATCAGCAAAGTCCACTTTTTCGTTGGCATTCGCCTCCCTGAATCACTCTTTTCATATATAAATATTTGGATTAACTATATATACTTGTCATTAGAGGTGGTTAATAATGCCATTTATTAATGTTAAAATGGTCGAGGGCCGGACCGTGGAAAAGAAACAGGAGCTGGCAGAAGCCCTGACCCGCGAAGTTGTCAGAATCTTGGATGTCGAGCCCGAATGGGTTACGGTGGTAATTGATGAATATCCACGCAGTAACTGGGCATCTGGCGGGCAGTTACACTCAATTAAATATGGTGAAGGTTTTGGCAAACAAGGAACAAAAAAGTGAATTCATTACATACATTGATGGCCAACCATATTGCCATTACCTTACTATGAATAAACAATGATTGGAGGTTCCACGTTTGAGTAAATATCAAAAATGGACCGTTTTATTTTGTTTGCTTTTCAGTGCATCGCTCATTTTTGGGCAATTAGCCAAAACAGTTTTTGCCTATGCTCCATCAATTGGTTGGATTTTAAGTGCAATATTTTACATCCTGGCTGTTATTTCAGCGACAAAAGCCTATTCGGAAAGATGATTTTGGTACCGTAGATTATGAAAAGGTTTAGGGTTTTAACAGCAGTTTTTATTGTGGCTGCAATTATACTTTCCAATGTGATGTGTGCAAATGTTGCTTTTGAATATTGTGACATGCTGTGGGGTATAGAATATGCAGGCTATAGCGCTCCCGCTAATGTGGCCTTTTTATTTGCTATTCCATATGTTATCGGAATTACTATTTGTTTGGTTCTCGCTTATGTTTTTTGGAGAAAGTCGATTAGCAGATGACCAAAGCCCTGGTTCTTAAGGTATTGGAAAATAGGAGAAGAAGCGATGATCATTCTAGATCTTTTGTCTTTGGCGATTACAGTCATCGTCGCAATTATTATTGGAAAATTACTATCAAAAATCAAATTGCCAGCCATAATCGGATGGTTAATTACGGGCATGGTCTTGGGTCCTCATGCTATCGGTGTCCTTGATCTATCGATCCTTGACCAAGGATGGTATCAAATCATAATGCGCATTGCGGAATGTTCGTTTGGGATCATGATTGGTGCGGAGTTGATATGGAATCAAATCCGAAAGTCAGGAAAACAAATATTTATCACCACACTGACCCAATCATTAGGAACATTTTTTCTGGTATCTTTACTGTTTGGAATCGTATTTCACATACTTGATCTTCCATTATATATCGCCGTAATATTCGGGGGGATTGCTTTGGCAACCGCACCAGCACCTGCCTTATCGATTGTGAACGAGTATGGAACAGACGGCCCGGTGACAAAGATGCTCATTCCCATGGCAGCTCTTGATAATCTATTGGCAGTGGTCGTATTCTTTTCGGTCATGGCTTTAGTTTCTGCCAATGTTTCAGCAGAAAAACTACCATTCTATATGATCCTGTTGGTCTTGGCATTGCCCATTATAATTGGCATTGTAGTAGGTTTAGCAGCTGGATTCGTGCTAAAAAATGATCGGCCCGATAGAGAAACTGTATTGCTTTTACTTAGTTTTGTTCTTATTGCTTCGGGAGTCGGTTTCTTTTTTGATTATTTAGTTTTACCTAAACCGGTATTAATCTTTATGTTGATTGGGATAGCCTTCTCGGCAACCTTTGCCAATATGGTTTCTAAAGAACGATTGGAAAAGATTATGAAAGCCTACCACCCTGTTTTGGGTATCAGTATCATTCTGGCGATTCTGAACTTGGGTGCTCCCTTGGATTACCATTTAATATTAGGAGCAGGATTGTTTACGGTAATTTATATTTTGTCCCGGTCTTTGGGTAAAATCGGCGGGGCTTATATTGGAGGGGTTATCACCCATTCACCTCCAACCGTAAAAAAATATTTAGGTTTTACCCTGCTCCCCCATTCAGGGGTATCCCTCGTCTTTACAGGAATTGCCGCGTCCGTTTTAATGTCGTCAGCACCTGATAGTGCCAAAATCATCCAAGGGACCATTGCGGCCACGGCAGTTATCTACGAAATTATTGCTGTGCTTACCTCCAAACAAGCCTTTAAATGGGCGGGAGAAATGCATAAACTGCCAAGCGGCTCAGCTTGACGAGACTGATCTTGGCTCAGCTCAATCCCTTGGCAGTAAATCTAATTTACACAATTGTACGGACTCAAGGTATAATTGTAATAGGAAATGTAGTTTCGGCGCCGCCAACCCCGGTTGTCGAAGCTGTTTTTTTATTGCCTGTATCCATGCCAGAAACAGAGTCAGGACTTTTGTGTAAGGGGGATGTCCATGTTTGAAGTGAACGATTATATCGTCTACGGTTTAACCGGGGTATGCCAGATTACGGATATCGCCAGGGACGAGATCAGTAATAATGACACCCAGTACTATGTGTTAAGACCGATCAGCAATGATAATTTGACCATCAAGGTTCCCGTAAATAATAAGAATGTTACCATGAGGCCCATCGTAACTGAAAGCGGCATATTATCGTTAATAGCCAATATGCTGGCCACCGAAACCACGTGGCTGGATGATGATCGGCAAAGAAATTTCAAATTCAAAGCTGCACTTAAATCAGGAAAAAACGAAGAGTTGATACAAGTTATCCGGGCGTTGCATGTGGAAAGAGAAGCAAGAGCCTTGGTGGGCAAAAAGTTATCCAAAACCGACGAAGACATAATGAATGCCGCCGAAAAACAACTGAATGAAGAATTTGCGGTAGCCTTGAACATCTCACCCGAAGAGGTTATGGCCTTCATTTTTGGACATATCCCGTCATAATCAACAGGTACGCCAAGGGGCAAGGGGCAACGTTACCCCCGGGCCCCTGGGGCTAATATCAACCCCAATGCCGAAATATTATTGTAGAAATGCTAATCATTAAAGGAATACCCCAATATTTGTCGAAATCAATTATCAAACAGTAAATATTATATTGTAGTTTTCGAGCTGTTGGCTCCTAAGGCTTCGGTTATGGGCAACAGCCACCAGGGTATAACTGGAAACGGTTATGCCTCCCAACGTGGAAAGAAAGCTAACTGATCATCGGTAGGGCATCTATAGGTTTACATAAGTCAGTTGCTGGTTTTCTGCAACTGGCTATTTTATTGGCAATAAATAGGTTTCAAACGAAAGAAAGATGGTTTGTGGAGGTGATGAAATTAAGATACCGGTGTCGAAAACCGGGGCAATCCAACATTAATGATGGTGCCCGCAAGGTAAATTAACCTCTGTATTAACATTGACGGAAAGGAGAGTAATATTTTGCCGCGAATTAGAAAGAAAAAACATTGGGGAAAATCGGTCTCCATAGTATTGATGCTGGCTCTGTTGCTGGGCCCTGGCGGTTTACCCATGCTGGGGACAGCCAGCGCTGCTGATCCTCCAGTAGTGGTAAATCCATTCGTAAACAACGGGGGGGACGTCAGCATTGATTTTGATGTGGCTATGGCCAAACCTCCCTCCGAAATTGGTGCTCAAGCACAATTTGAAGTCATCGTCGACGGTACGGAAAGAGTTGTGGAGACAGTACAGAATGCCGGCGATGCAAAAAGGATCAAACTGGTGCTTCCCACCAACACCAAGATCGTTGGGGGACAGGTAGTAACAGTCGCCTATACCAAGAGCGATGATGAAGCCCAGCAGATAAAATCATTAGATGGTGGAATCCTTGAGAGTTTCGGTCCCCTGGAAGCCACCAATACTTTGAAATCGTTGGCACCGCCGACTTTGACTGCTGACACTACTAGCAATGAAGTTGGCCAGGCGGTGGATCTAATTTTTACCGATAACGCAGCCTGGCGAAGTGCCGTCCCTGCGGACGGTATCACCATCGATGGCGATGTTATTGACGAGGGGCAGTATACCATTACGGCAGGCAACATAAATATTGCTGCCGACGTATTTGCCGCGGCTGGTGAATATACGATTGCGGTTAAGGCGGTGGGATACTCCAAGGCAACTGTGAGCCAAGCTATTAATAAGACTACCAGCGGGGACACCACCGCGCCGGTCATCACCCTAAGTGGCAATGCGGAAATAAACCTGACGGTAGGAGACACCTTTATAGAACCAGGATTTACCGCTACTGATGATGAGGATGGCGTTATCACAGATAATGTAGATGTTGGCGGAGATGCAGTAGATACAAATACGGCCGGAACTTATACCATTACCTATAATGTAAGCGATGCTGCCGGGAATGCTGCGGACGAAGTCAGCAGAACGGTTAACGTCTCCCCAGCGCCGTTAAAGGACACTACCGCGCCGGTCATCACTCTAAGTGGCAATGCGGAAATAAACCTGACGGTAGGAGATACCTTTACAGAACCGGGATTTACCGCTACCGATGATGTAGATGGGGATATTACAGATAATGTAGATGTTGGTGGAGATGAAGTAGATACAAGCAGCGCTGGTTCCTATACGATTACTTACAATGTAAGTGATGCCGCGGGGAATGCTGCCACTGAAAGGACCAGAACAGTAACCGTCAGCGAGGAAGTCCTTGCCCCGTACACAGCTCAACAAGGAATAGGTTTTCAGTTGATGCTGACAAGTGTGCCAGCTGATGATATTGGGGTAAAAGAAGCGACAGCTACTTACTATGCAAATATTATCAAAACGCCCTATGATCCATCATCGGCGATAGATTTTGATATTACGCTCACTGGTGGGGGTACGAATACTTATCCAGAGGCAACCGCAGAAACCAGAGTGTTTCCCTATATCAAAATTCTCGACTCAACCAAAACTACTGTTGTAGCTGAATACAATGGCGGAGCAGGGGCACTGAAATACAACGGATTTGCCCCAGTAACGAATGGCACCACATTCAAAATGGTACTGGATGCCAATGTCCTTGCTCCAAATACTGAATATTACCTTTATATTGACTCTGATCTGCAAAATAAACAGACCAAACCGGTTGAGTTCGGTAAGAGTGTCTATTTCAACTTTTGGACTACTGCAGCATCTATATCTGCACCTTCTTGGGCATCCGACGCGGTATTGGCAGTTAGCGATGTGACGGGCACCAGCTTTAATCTCAGCTGGCCGGAAGCCATCGGTGCAGAAACCTATAAAGTGGTAGTCAGCAACACCATCGGTGGGGCAACAACAAATGTGCTGGATACGGCCATCAGTGAAGGTACTGCCTGTGCGGTAACCGGGCTTACGGCCAACCGTCATTATGACATAAAGGTCACGGCCACTAATTCTGCCGGAGATAGTTCCAAAAGTCTGGAAACCTTGATGGTAACCACACCGAATAAAGTATTGTTCACATTTACATCGGGTGTTCCTAATTCTTCCAGCCGCTATGGATTCCAGCCGGATGGCACCGTAGCTTCAGAAACGACCTTCGAGAAAAATTATGCCTATAATGGAGCTTTGGATCCGGTCAATACCAGATTTCTATGGTACCTACAGGCTGGTTTCAATAATACTAATGCCAGAGATCATGTAAACTCCTTCCGGTTATTCAATCTCACGGATAATGAAGAAATAGCACTTGACTATGGCACCACCGACTTTGGTTCAGGGACCGGAACTTGGCCGGTAAGTGGAATGGTAGAAAGTGATACCGGTTATACCTTGGCTAATTTAATTACCTCGGGGGACTTTAAGGTCGCTAAAATCCAGCCCGGTTCGGTATGGATAAGGTTTGAACTTGATATTGCCAAATATTTGGAATCTGGTAAAGAATATGCGATCACTATCGATCCGCAATTCCATACCGGCGGCAATAATCCGAATGTATTGGGCAAGGTATATCGTTTTGAGTTCAGTACCTCTACGTCTGATACCCAGGCTCCGACCTGGGGGAGCGGAGCTGCCATAGCTGCGAGTGATATCACCAGCAGCGGATTTACTGTCAATTACCCTGCCGCAGCCGATAATGTGGGGGTGGCAAAATATAATGTGACCCTGAAGGCAGGCGAGGCCGTAATATCCAGTGAATCGACAGATGCTTTGGGCAAAACCTTTGCCGGCCTTAACGAAGCGACTGAGTACACTGTTACGGTAGAAGCAGAAGATGCGGTCGGCAATAAATCAGCGGCATTGAGCACTGCCATCAGTACGCTTAGGTCTATTCCCACCTGGGGAGCGGATGCTGTACTTACGATCAGCAATGTAATGGCAACCGATGTTACCATCAACTGGCCTTACAGCAATACGCCTGAAATTGTCGCCGGCTATGCTCTATTTGTAAACGGCAAAGAAACAGAGCGTTTCCTCCCTACGGATTACTATTGTGATTTAGGCGGTCTGCTCAGCAGCACCAAGTATGTTCTCGAATTAAAACCGTTTAACAAGCAGGGCGAATTCGGGGAGGCCCTTTCGGCAATGTTGGTTACCGACGGCGGAGCCTTATTGACTTTCACCACTACCTTTGCCGTGGAAGAAGTTGCCGGAGGAGAGTATTATAAAAACTATATTGTAAAATACCCCATGGATTCGGCCAACTTCCGCATGGGATGGAATTTCTCCAACGGACTTGATGCCTTCCTGCAAAAAAATCTGGCCGGGATCCGGATTTATGAAAAGGAAACCGGAACTGGAATCCTTCTGGATAAGGGGACGGCTCCCTACCCGGTTGATACCGAGGGTGCTTTGCTGGCGGGGGACTTCGGATATACCAAGAGCGGCGGCGGTGACCAGGGCACTGGAGATGCCAAGCAGCGGCTTTTGATATTTGAACCGTCAGCGGCTACTTTGGGCCAATTCACCTTGGGAAAAGACTATGTTCTGGAAATGCAGCCGGATATGGTAAGCAACAATGGCCAGAACACTCTGGGAAAAATAACTACCTTCACCTTCAACGTTGCTCCGGAAGATAATGAAGCGCCGGCATGGCCCGAAGGGGCCTTGATTGAGGCGGACAAAGTTGGTCCGGAAAGTATGGTCATCAATTGGCCGTCCGCTGCTGACAACCAGGTCCTCAAAGGATACTGGCTGACGATCAACGGGGGCGCCCCGATCGTAATAGATGCGCAGACCGGCCCAACGTACAAACTAGCCGGGCTTACTCCGGATACTTTGTATGCTATCCGTGTAGAAGCCGTGGATGCAAAAAATAATAAGAGCGTACCACTGGCAACAAGTATCCGTACACTCGCAGAAGATAAAATCGCACCCACATGGCCGGACGGAAGTAAATTAACCGTCAATAATATTGCCACGGACAACGCAGATCTGCTGTGGACAGCAGCATATGACAATGTTGAGGTAGTTGGTTATAAGGTTTACAACGGTAATGTTCTATTGAAGGAGACCAATGCTCTTCAATTGCATATTACCGACCTGGTACCCGCCACCGCTTATGTTTTCAGGATCGAAGCAGCAGACCAGGCCGGGAATATAAGTTCCACCGGTCCGATCAGCGTTATTCGTACCCTGGAGGGTGAGGCTGATACCGAAGCGCCCCAATGGAGCGGGGGAAGCCAATCGACCAGCACCACGTTTGATTTAAGCAATACCTATGTGACTTTGCAGTGGCCCTGGGCAACCGATAATGTGGCAGTCAAGGGTTACCAGGTCTATCGGGAGGGCGAGTTGATCGCAACCGTAAGCGATACCGCCAACACTTACGCCGATACCCTCCCCTTGGACGGTAAATACCACAACTATGAAATATACGCTTTCGATGCCTCGGGCAATATTTCATTGCCGAAGGGCTTCAGCGTCTTGGCTGGAAAGGTCCCTGATGATCTTATCGCACCATATTGGCCAGCCGGAAACGAAATCATTATATCCGATTTTACTGATAAAACAGCGGTGATAAGCTGGTCAGAGGCAATGGACAACAAAGGAGTCCAGTCATATCTGCTCAAAAGAGACCAGCTGTGGGTTGTTTGGCTTAACCGGGGTGAAGACTATCCGGGATACTTCCAGTTTACCGATACCGAGCGAAAGATCTGGTACGACCTGGATAAACTGTATCCGCTGGGCCTGACCTACAACCATCCTAGAGCAAACCTGGAACTGGTCGAAGGTGTGCCGTACTCCTGTTCTGTGAAAGCCTTCGATGCTCTGGGCAACTCCAGTATCGGCGGACCCAAGCTGACTTTCTATCCCGGTACTAATCCTACTGCCGGCTCAGGGATCGCGTTTATGCTCGATAATGTGAAAAACAGTAGAGGAACCTTGAGCAGCCTTACCGGCGCGATGAACCGGGTGGATAACCCCACTGATCCGCAACTGACAACGTTTGTTTTCGATTTCGCCGGCAAACTTCCGGCTGATTACGCCAAGGGCATTTCCTTATATAACCAAGCGACCAATGAAGCGGTTAACCTGACTTCGGAAAACTTTGTTTATGCAGAAAACGGCGGTTCATCGCAGCTTACCATCAATCCCGGGCTGTTAACTGCTGAAACAACCTATGTGATTATGTTCGCCAAAGACTTTTCATCCTCGGCCGGTATTGCCATTGGTTTCGACCTGGGTTGGGAATTCACCACTGCCAAAGCAGACAAGGAGATTCCTACCTGGAGAGAGGGGGCAGCACTGGATGTCGCTTTCCCGATATCTCCTATGACAGCAAGCCTAAGCTGGCCGGAAGCCACCGATAATCTACAGGTAACCCAATACAAAGTGTTCAAGGGTGACGAGGTTCTGGCGGTGTTACCCGGAGACACCAGGAAATACCGGGCGGAAAACCTGAGCGTTGCCACCGAGTATACTTTTAAGGTGCAGGCCGGGGATTACCTGGGCAATTGGAGTGCTTTACTGGAAAAAATGGTGACTACGCCGCCAGCGTCCACCACGCCTCCGGGATGGGGAACCGGGACCCTTTCCTTCACTGATATTCATTCGGATAATGTGACTCTTAATTGGGGCGCAGCTGCCGGCGAGTACGCCGTGAAGGAATATCTGGTGTATCAGAATGATGCGAGTGAGCCTTTAGCCACTTTGGGAAGCGATATCCTGACCTATAAGGCCGGAGGGTTGATCGGAGAAACCAAATACACCTTCAAAATTGTGGCCCGAGACTATTCGGGCAATTTATCCGCTCCGCTCAGTAACGATGTGACGACAGCGAAGGATGATGTCAATCCAACCTGGCCGGTCAACGCATTTTTGAATGCCAAGGATTTAAAGAGCAACAGTTTTACACTCTACTGGCCGGCCGCTTTGGATAACGTCGGCATAGGCCACTACAATATCTACCAGGGTGGTGTGTTAATAGGCTCCACCGCAGACGGCACCATTACTGAATATCCCATCACCGGTCTGGAGCCCACTACCAAATACACCTTCATGGTAGAAGCGGTAGATACGAGTGGGAACAAGACCAGCGAAAATCTCGTCTTTGAGCAGTCTACTACCGTATCCGGCCCTACCGAGGGAGCCGGTATTGAGTTCACCATGACCGCTCCGGCCAATGAAAATGTCGGCATGAGCGGAAATACGATGCTCAACCGGGTGACAGAACCCTTGCTGGACGCCAATGTAGCCTTTACCTTTAATTTCGTCAAGGACCTGAAGGATTTAACCTGGCTTGCCAATGTCGTCTTAGTCAAAAATGACGATGTAAAAAATCCCATCGAGATGGAAGCAGAGTATTTCTCATATACATTCGCGGATGGGATCGGAACCTTAAAGCTGGAAGTCCCTCAGGCAATCGTGGATACGGGAGCCAGCTATCAGCTTAAACTCATGTCTTCATTTGCTGCCAAGGATGGCACTACCCTGGGTAAGGATTTCATCTGGGAGTTCAACGTAGCGGAAGGGCTTTACGGAATCAAGGACATCGCAGCTGGAGTAAATAATTACAGCGCATTCGAACGCGCCGCGGACAGATTTTATCTGATGGTGAAATCCGATGGAACTGTTTGGGGCTGGGGTAACAATCTCTACGGCCATTTAGGTGATGGTACGTACCAGAATTCTGACATTCCCGTACAGGCTTTGAACCTGCAGAACATCGCCAAAGTGGTGGCCGGGGTAAATAGCGCCTTTGCCGTTGATGCTGACGGAGGAGTATGGGGCTGGGGCTCTAATGAGTTCGGCGAGCTGGGCCGGGGAGAACCGCCAGCAGCCGAAGGTTGGACCCCGGACCGTAGATTAGGAAACGCAACTCCGCAGAAAATTGCCGGACTGCCTCCCGTTGTTAAACTGGTTTATGGTTTCAAACGCTGTGTCGCCTTGGATATCAACGGCGATGTATGGACATGGGGATTTAGAACCAGTGTATATCAGGATCCGTATGGCGTTATAAGTACCGGTACACCGGCCAAGGTACCATTCCTGAGCAACATCAAGGATGTAGCCACCGGATGGAAGACCTCATTGGCTGTAACTGCGGATGGAAAAGTTGTGGAATGGTCGGGTATAGATAGTATCCCGGCGGTAGTCAATGGTCTGACCGAAGTCAAATCGGTGGCCATGGACAGTTTCAATTACACGAAAAACAATATGGCTTTGAAGAAGGACGGTACCGTGTGGTATTGGGGACAGGGTACGATCGTCGTTACTATTCCGGGGCCAAGCAACCAGTTAGTGGTTGACCTTATGCAAGTAGCGGGTGCAGATGATGTAAAAGAAATCTATACCAAGAGCATGGCCGTTTTGACCAATGACCGTTCGGTAAGGAGTGTAAATGTTGACTTTGCATCAAAGACCGCGGCCCTTGGCGATGTGATCAGCAATCTAACCGATATTTCCAAGTTAGCGGTTTATACCACCTCCTCCAGAACCGACCCGGTCTCGGGCGGACTGGCGTTGAAACTGGACGGCACATTGCTGCAATTTGTTGCCGACCTTGTATTGCCCATCGATCCGGGCATGGATACGGTAGAACCACCGGTGTGGCCTGGCGAAAGTGCGGTTACCTTCAGCAACCTCACTGAACAAGGCCTGACCTTGAGCTGGAACAGTTGCGGCCAAGGTATTGCAGCTTATGCAGTCTATAAGGATGGTTTACTGGTCGAGACTCTTCCCGGTAATACCCTATCATATAGTATAACCGGACTTAAGAAAGGTACCGAGTATACCTTCAAGGTAGAGGCGCGCCTGCCAGGGAGTGTTTTTACGACCAATGGGCCTTCTGCATCAGTAGCAACCTTGACCGACTGGAATCCAACCATGCTGGGAACCGGTAAGATAGCGGCCGGGGCAGGTCATACGCTTATGATCGACGCCGACGGCCATGTCTGGGCCTGGGGGGCAAATGACTTTGGCCAATTGGGCATCGGTAACACTGCAGACCAGGTCGTACCTGTCAAGATCGAGGGTCTGACTGGCATTGAAGCCGTAGCAGTTGGGGACAGCCACAGCCTGGCTCTCGATAGAGATGGCGATGTCTGGGTCTGGGGAAGGAATGACAAATACCAGCTGGGACTGGGTACGACTGAGAACAGCAGCCTACCGGTTAAACTGGCTACAATTAGCGGCGTTAACGTAATTTCAGCGGCCGGCAATTACAACCTGGCAGTCAAGAGTGATGGAACCCTCTGGAGCTGGGGTGAAGCCTGCAATGCAAATCTTCACTATTCTATTTCCGGTATTGACGGAAAGACACCTGGTCAGATGAAATACGGAACGCCCAGACCCGTTGTCAACTACTATTATGAAAATGTAAAAAGCGCTGCAGCCAGCCACAGCTTCTACGCCGTGCTTTTTGCCGACGGTACAATTTCCCGCTCCGGTAATTTTATTGACAACGTCGGGGCAGGGACTTACTGGACAATGCTATATAATCCAGGGTTGATGGGAGTACAGGCGATCAGTGCCGGTGATGACTTCCTGATGGCCTTGTTGGAGGATGGCCAGGTTGCGGTATTAGGTGACAATTCTCAGGGACAGTATGGCAATGGGACCAGGATAAACCCAACTCCGGCCACGGCTGCCGCCTATAAAATGGTAACCGGTATGGATGATGCGGTTGCTATAAGCGCCGGCGGCGCTCATGGGTTGGCCTTAAAGGCAGACGGCTCGGTATGGGGCTGGGGGCAGAACGATAAAGGTCAGCTCGGCAACGGCAACATGGCTACCCAGTTGGTACCGGTTGCGGCAACCGGAGTGACCGGAGTTAAAGCTATTGATGCCGGCAGACTGTACAGTATCGTTTTGGTGGATGATACACCAGCAAGTATAATGGCTTATGCCTTCGGAGCCAATGATCAGGGGCAGCTCGGAATTGGCAATACCGTTTCGAGTACAACCGCCAAGAGAATTCTGTTTGCCAGCTACGTCGATTCGGAAGCACCATCTTTCCCGGCCTGGTCTACAATCTATGTGAATTGGCTGTCAGACAATAGTGCCAAGCTGATCTGGACCGAAGCGATCGATAATGTTGGTGTTACTGCCTACGAAATCTGGTGTGATGGCAAAAAGGTCGGTGAGGTTTCAGGAGTAGAGCAGACCTTTACGGTTACCGGATTGATGCCCGGAGGGGTGTATGAATTCGGAATCAAAGCCAAAGATGCCGAAGGGAACATCAGCGACATGGCAAAGGTGACAGCAACCAGGATCGATGAGACAGCTCCAACATGGAGCAACGCCGTCTTGACAGCATCGAACACCACCAAAACAGGCCTGAGCCTAACCTGGAGCGGGGCTGTAGACAACGTTGGTGTAACAGGGTACAGGATATACAAAGGAACAGTGCTTATAGGAACAGTAGCTGCTACTACCTACGATGTAACCGGGCTTACATCCGGTACAACCTATACCTTTAAAGTAGAAGCAGGAGATTCGGCCGGCAACTGGAGCACCACCGGTCCAAGCGTTGTAACCAAGACTACAACAGATAATGGTGGATCAGGTGGCGGTGGAACCGGCGGAGGGTCAGGAACCGGCGGAGGGTCAGGAACCGGGTCGGAAGGTGATCTTAGCGTAGAATTTTCAGCTTCCAAATTGAGTCCGCAGGATACTATTTTGGAATTGGATTTCAGCAACGGGATCGATACTTTCCTGCAGGACAACCTGGACCAGATCCGTGTTTATGAGGAATCGACCGGTAAAAGCGTTGACTATTCAAGTTACCAGTATATTAAACAGGGAACCAATGAACAAGGTGGCAAGGTACGCCGGTTGGTGCTTACCTTTGATAACCTTAACCCAGGTACTACTTATATAATTGAATTAGGAAAAGATTTTATGGCTAACAATGGCAGTACTCTAGGAACAGCCGAGAGCTATGAGTTCACCACCAGCGGTGCAGCCAGTGGTGGGGGTGAAACAATCTCAATCGACAGTGAGGGAGGGACCATTACCGATAGTGGTATCACGGTTAAAATTCCAAAGTCAGCATTGAGCAGCGACACCGAATTTAACCTGAGTTTGGTCAGTAACTCATCCCTGCCAGCATTGGGAAGTGGGCAGATGTTCATCGGTGGTGTGGCAGAATTAAGCTCTGACCAGGACGATGACTTTAAAAATCCGGTAGTTGTAACCATGGAGTTCGATAAGGATAAGGTGGATCTGGAAAAATATGATCTCAGCCTGTATGTTTGGGACGAAGCAAACCTAAGATGGCTGGCGATGGATAATGTCCAGATTGACCTATACGACCAGAATATCAGCGGTGAAACTACCAAAATGGGTAAATACGCAATTATAGCAACTCAGAAGGTTGTCGTACCTATGCCAACCGTACCGGTGCAGCTTAATGATATCAAGGGACATTGGGCTCAGAGCTGCATAGAACAGCTGGTAGCTGCGGGGGCTATCAGCGGATATCCGGATGGCACATTTGCACCCGAAAAGGGCATTAGCCGGGCTGAATTTGCGACCGTCCTGGTTAAAGCCTTTAAACTGGAGGCCAAAGCGGGCAAAAGCTTTGCTGATACCGCTCAGCATTGGGCCAGGGCGGATATTTCCACCGCCAATGCCTACGGAATATTGGGTGGTTATGATAACGGCAACTTTGGACCAGATGACAGTATTACCCGGGAGCAGATGGCTGTCATGATTGCAAAGACAATTGGGTTGGCGGCCGGAGCCGGTGAGCTGTCCTTTGCGGACAAGAATCAAATATCAGTCTGGGCTGCCGATTACGTTGTTGCCGCACATCAAAATCAGTTGATGAGTGGTTACCCGGATAATACCTTCGGACCTGCCCGGGGTACCAGCAGAGCTGAAGCAGTCACAGTAATTATGAACGCCCTTAAAAAAGCATCATAAAAAAGAATTCTCCCGGCAAATCCCCTGGCTTAAAAACCAGGGGATTTTGCATTAGGGACCAAGGTCTAAAGGCTGCGATTATTTCCCGTAATCGACATCGTTCTTGCTGAGATGAATAGATTAGATCGAATAAGTTTGGCAAAATTGAGCAGCGTTCAGAAAACAAGCGGACAGGGGCGCAGCCACTTGGTAAGATAGAGGAAGCAGCAAAACACAAAACAAAGGGGCGATTCTTTATTCATATGGATACGAGGGAAGTGATCCTATAAAAAATGTATCATCACGCCACATCGCCATGGCGTTTACAGGCAGCTTTTTGGGAGCCGGTTTTGTGTCCGGACAGGAATTGACCCAATTTTTCGCGGTATTCGGAAGTTATGGACTGCTGGGGATGCTTTTGGCTGTCCTGATGCTCTTTATGTTGAGCTGCTTGGTCATGAAAGTAGCCAAACGAACAGGAATCACAGAGTTCGACAAAATCATTGTAGAAAAAGAAATTCGATGGCTTCGGGTGATATTTGGCGGGGTATTTATTTTTTTCCTGTTCGGGGTTGTAGTTGTCATGACGGCGGGAGCCGGGGCGCTGCTGCATCAGGCTTTTGGCATCCCGACCATCTTGGGAAATTTACTCATGGTTATCTGTTTGGCGGTACTGGCCCTGTGGGGAGCTAAAGGGGTAATAAGTGTATTTAGTATTACAGTTCCTCTCTTGATTGTGGTGGCAATGATTACCGGTGTTCTATCCTTTTTCTATATTGGTGGAAGTAATATGTTTGCCCGGCCCTTTTCCGGGGCCAATCCATTGCTTGGGAATTGGCTGTTTGCCACGATTGCGTTTGTATCTTATAACATGATGGTAGCCATATCGATACTTGTGCCTATCGCCTCTAATGTAAAAGATGAAAAGGTTATCGATAAAGGAATACTTCAGGGGGCGGTGCAACTGATCATCGTGTTCGTATGTATTTTGCTCCCCTTGATTTTAAATCAAGCCATGCTGGCCGGGGCCGAGCTTCCAATGCTCATGCTGGCTGAAAAAATAGATCCGCTTTGGGGAATAGTATATGCAACCCTTTTGCTGTGCGGAATTTTTGGAAGTGCGTTGGCCTGTCTTTTTGGAGTAACCGTCCGCATCAAGAAAATCGCCAAGAATATCAAGGTCCGCACCCTGATACTGACGTTGTTGGTGATGGCTTTCATGGGAAGCATGGCCGGCTTCAAAGAACTGATAGCAACTGTGTTTCCGGTCTGCGGCTATATCGGTTTCTTGGCGATGATTGGTATTGTTCTGCATTATTTATCTTTAGTGAGGGTATCTGCATCGAAATGAGGGAGTCAAAAGTCCAACTCGTAAAATAGTGAGGAGTGTTGATCCATGGCTGCTCAAAACGGTAAGAAGGCATCCCCATCGGTCGATGAATGGCTCCGGGAAGCCAAGGCGCATCCGCTGGCGGTCCAGGAAGGGATGTTCTTGATCCATAACGGCATAGTGCGGGAGACGCCCAAAGCCCAGGTGCGCCAGGGGATCGATGACGGTTCCACGGTAAAGGGAATGGAATTCACCTATGATGCCGCCAAGGTGGATGCGGTGATTGCGGAAACCTATGAGATGGAGGGCATCTTCTATGTGAAGGTATGGCTCAATGAAGGCCGGCTGGAGGTTGGTGATGACATAATGTATGTGCTTATTGGCGGCGATATCAGGCCCCACGTTATCGATGCCCTGCAATTCCTGGTTGGTAAAATCAAAAACGAATGTGTCACTGAGATAGAGCAGAAGTCGCAATAGCCATCAGGCTGGCCCGGCAGAAATAAAATTGGGGCAGGGGAACTGGACCCCCTGCCCTTCTGAATTTGGCCGGCTTTACGGCATCTGTTGCTGCATAGTGGAGAAGCTTTGCTGAATCCGGGTAAGTTCTTCCTGCGGGGCCGGGGCCACCTTATACCAGCCCTTCTGGTTCATCACATCGAAGATCTGTTTTTGATGATCCAGGGTTTGATTGAGAAGGCCGCTGAAATGCTGCCTTACTTGCGGATTGGCACTTTCCAGAACGCCACTGGTCAGCATGCTGGCCGCCAGTTTATGTTCGTATAAGAGGATACCCATCCATTCCATATCTTTAGCCATTGTCATTCCTCCTTTACTGCATCGTGGTGCGACCGGATACCAGTGAAGCCGAACTCTGGATCGCTTGCCGGTGCTGGCCGCTCATATTCTGGATGAGGTTCTTGACCTGGGGATCGGTACACTCGCTCATGGCGTGATTGCACGTCTTCTGGATCGCCTCGAAGATCTTGCTGGAATCCTCAAGGTACAGAAGTTCCCGGGTGGAAAGTTGATTCACTAAAAACTACCTCCTTTTATTGATCTAATCTTTAGGATGTGCAAAAAATATCTCGATATGCAAAACGGTCAAATAATGAACGAGTATCCCCCGGTCCATTGTCATACCGTCTTCTGTAAAGCTCCAATTACCAGGATTTGCGTATTTATGGCGGGTACTTAAATACTGTATACACTCTACAATACACACCGAATTACGTTATACTTTTATGTGATATTCGACAACTGAGGAGGCAGGCAAATGACAACATCGACCTACAATCCCTATGAGAACGCCCAGGCGCAATTCGACCGGGTGGCTGAAATAATCGGACTTGATTACGCCACTCGCCAACTGCTGCGCCAGCCCATGAAGGAGTACCACTTCACCATTCCGGTGAAAATGGACGACGGCAGCACCCGTATATTCAATGGCTACCGGGTCAAGCATAACGATGCCCGCGGCCCGGCCAAAGGCGGAATTCGTTTTCATCCCGAGGAGACGGTTGATACCGTGAGGGCTCTGGCCATGTGGATGACCTGGAAATGTGCCGTTGTCGACATACCGCTGGGCGGCGGCAAGGGCGGCGTAATCTGCAATCCCCGTGATCTTTCCGAGGGCGAACAGGAGAGGCTGTGCCGCGGCTGGATCCGCCAGATTGCCCGGGATGTGGGCCCGGTGATAGATGTACCGGCTCCCGACGTTATGACCAACGCCAAACATATGCTGTGGATGCTGGATGAATTTGAACTTATCCACGGGGGAAGATATCCGGGCTTCATAACCGGAAAACCGGTGGAGATGGGTGGTTCCCTGGGCAGGACCGAAGCCACCGGTTACGGGGTCGTATATACCATCCGCGAAGCCCTGGAGGGGATGGGGATCGACATCAAGAACACCAGTGCCAGCATTCAGGGCTGCGGCAATGTGGCCCAGTATGCGGCTCAGCTTTATCAGGAATTGGGCGGTAATATCATGGCCATTTCGTGTTGGGACCATGCCGACCAGATGGCCTATTCCTATACCAACGACGACGGCCTGGATGCCCGGGAATTGCCCAATATAACCGATCCTTACGGCAGTATCGACAAATCCAAGGCCCTGGATCTCGGATGTAAGGTCCAGGCCCATGACGCCTGGATAGAGGCGGATGTCGATATATTGATCCCGGCGGCCATGGAGAATCAAATAAACCTGGCCAATGTGGGCAAAATCAGTAAAAAGGTCAAGATCATCGCCGAAGGCGCCAACGGGCCTATCAATACCCAGGCGGATGAGATTATCCGCAACAGTGGTATTTTCGTAATCCCCGACTTCCTCGCCAATGCCGGCGGGGTGACCTGCAGTTACTTCGAACAGGTGCAGTCCAACGCCAACTATTATTGGGAAAAGGATGAAGTGCTGCAGAAGCTGGATCATAAGATGACCTCTGCTTTCCGGGCGGTGCGGGACATCGCGGAGCGCCACAGCCTGTATACCCGCGATGCTGCCTATGTGATTTCCATCAACCGGGTGGCCCATGCCGCCAAGATGCGGGGCTGGGTATAAAGAAAGCGGGAAGCAGGAACAGGATAATGCCTCCCGGCACACAGGTGAATTCATGGACGAGCAAGATTTAGGGAATGAATACAATCTGGCCAATCTCAAAGAGCGGGCCAAGGAACTCAATTGCCTATACCAGGTGGATGGGATCCTCAACAACGAGCGATTGTCCCTGCCGGAGATTTTCCAGCAGATAACGCTGGTTATTCCCTCCGGTTGGCAGTTCCCGGAGGTATGCCGGGCGATGATCACCTATGACAATTGCGGATACGGTACGCCTGGTTACGTCAGCTCGCCGTGGTCGCTGACGGTACCCATCAAGGTGGGGGGGAAGGAAACCGGCCGGATCATGGTGGTCTATCTGGCTGAAGTTCCGCGCGGCCCGGAAGGCTATTTCCTGGAGAAAGAGCGTAAGCTGCTGCGGGCCATCAGCGAACGCATCGGCCAAACCATTCAGCACCGCTATATGGAACAGGTCATCCAGGAGTGGAATACCTCCCGCAACGGGCTGTATCAGAGTGGTGAACCGCTCAACGAGTGGATGATAATCCTGGATTTGATCGGACGCACCGACCAGAGCATGCTGATGCACCTGTGCCGCAAAATGATCAACTACCTGTACCTAAATGGGGTCAGGGAGGCGGAGGAAGTACTGTGGGCGTTCGGTGAGGGCACCCGTCTCTACAATGACACCCTGGAACAGAACTATCCCAGCCAAAAATTCCCGCTGGGTAATCTGAGCAACATCACCAACCATACTTTCCAGATTGCGGCCCGCCATCTGAGTGACGCGGAGATCTCTTCGCGGATCAGGAAATGGCTCCAGGAAGAGAAGGCTTACCCGCTGATAAAGGAAGTCGACCGCATCAATGCTTCCGTGGCCGAAATCTGCCGGTTGATCACCCGTTACCGGAATTCCGGCGAAGGTGGGGCCCTGCGCTTTTCGCCCATGGAACGCTGGCTGGTGGTGGCCCTGATCAACCGTTTTCTGTCTGATAAGCTGGAATTCATAAATGTGGCCCGTCCCTTTTTTGAGATCAATGATTTCTATGATCTAGTGAACCACTTGATTTACCCCGAGGGCAGCCACGGAAAAATCGGCGGCAAAGCTACCGGGCTCTTCCTGGCCCAGCAGATAATAGAGAAAAGCGGCCCGGAGAACCCGGCCCTGGGCGCTGTAAAAGTCCCCAAGACCTGGTATATCGCCACTGATGCGCTTAAGGAATTCCTGCACCTCAACCGTCTTGAAGAGCTGAGAGTGCAGAAGTATAAAGACCTCTATGAAGCCCGGCTCGATTATCCCAATATAGTACACATCATGAAGAATTCCGAATTTCCGGCCGGATTGATAAAGAGCCTGGCCATGGCTTTGGATGACTTCGGCAAGGTGCCGATAATCGTGCGCAGCTCCAGCTTGCTGGAGGATCAGCTGGGGGCGGCTTTTTCCGGTAAATACAAGAGCCTCTTCCTGGCCAACCAGGGGAGCAAGCAGGAACGTTTGGAAAGGCTGATCGATGCCATCGCCGAGGTGTATGCTTCGGTATACAGCCCCAACTCCATCCAGTACCGGGTGGAAAGGGGATTGCTCGATTACCCCGAAGAGATGGGCATCCTCATCCAGGAAGTGGTAGGTTCCCGGGTGGGGCCGTACTTCCTGCCGGCGTATTCCGGGGTGGCTTTCAGTAACAACGAGTTCCGCTGGTCGTCCCGTATCAAGCGGGAGGATGGACTGGTGCGTTTGGTCATGGGTTTGGGCACCCGGGCGGTGGACCGCCTGACCGATGATTTTCCGGTATTGGTATCTCCGGGCCAGCCCCGTTTGCGGGTAAATACGGTGCCGGAGGAGATAAGGCGCTATTCGCCCAAAAAGGCCGATGTTCTCAATTTGGAGAAAAATATGGTGGAAACGGTGGAGACCGCGGCCCTTCTCAAGGAATGGGGCCATTTGATACCCCAGGCCCACAAGATCATATCCGTCTATGAGGATGATTATGTGCGTCCGGCTAATCCTTTCAGCGTGGACTTCACCCGCGATGAGTTGCTGGTCACCTTCGATGGTCTGGTAACCGATACTCCGTTTATGAAACAAGTGCACCTGATAATGAAGGTGCTGCAGGAGAAGCTGGGGGTACCGGTGGACATCGAATTTGCCTCTGACGGGGAAAACTTTTACCTGTTGCAATGCCGCCCGCAGAGCTTTAGCAAGGAAATCGCGCCGGCGGCCATACCCAAGGAGCTTCACGGCCGGGACATAGTATTCACAGCCAACCGTTACGTATCCAACGGCCTGATCAAAGATATATCCCATATAGTGTATGTGGATCCTGAGGGCTACAGCCGGCTGCAGAGACTCGAAGAACTGGTCAATGTAGGCCGGGCGGTGGGCAAGCTTAATTTGCTGCTGCCCAAGCACCACTTCGTGCTCATGGGGCCCGGCCGATGGGGTAGCCGCGGAGACATCCGCCTGGGGGTGCAGGTGAATTATGCCGATATTAATAATACCGCGGCCTTGATCGAGATAGCCCGTCAAAAACATAAGTATGTGCCCGAGTTGTCGTTCGGAACCCATTTCTTTCAGGATCTGGTGGAGTCCAACATCCGCTACCTCCCCCTGTACCCGGATAACGACCAGGTAGTATTTAAAGAGCCTTTTTTCCTTCGTTCCCGGAACTTGCTGAAACAGTTGTTACCGGAGTACGGTTATCTGGAGGAAGTCATCCGGGTCATCGATGTGCCCGCCGAATATGAAGGTATGGTTCTGAATATCGCCATGAATGCGGAACTGGGAGAGGCGATCGGCTATCTGGGGCCAGCTTTCGTACGGGAAGAAGGATTGGAAACGGAGAAGCAAGTCACCCTCAAGGGTCAAGCCGATTTGGGTCCGAGAGAGGATAAATTCTGGCGTTGGCGCCATTACATGGCAGAGCGTATCGCCGCTGCCGCGGATATGGAGCGTTTCGGCCTCAGGGCCATCTACCTGTTTGGCAGCACCAATTGCGGTGAGGCCGGGCCCGGCAGCGATATCGACCTGATCCTCCATTTTCAGGGATCTGAAGCGCAGAAGGAAGAGCTGTTGCTGTGGATGGACGGATGGAGCATAAGCCTGGCGGAGATGAATTACCTGAAAACCGGTTATACCTCGGAGGGACTGCTGGATATCCACATCGTTACCGATGAGGATATCGCCAGGAAATCATCCTACGCCATCAAGATCGGGGCCGCCACCGACCCCGCCTACCTGTTGAGGTCCCGGATCGACTACTGATGCTTAAGATGGGGTTAAAACCTATCATCTGATAAAATGGCGCAGAGACCACCGTAAGGCGGTCTCTGTTTTTTGTTGGCGAAGTTTTAAAAATAGCGCGAGGTTCAAATATTTCAAACGGCGGCCGTTGGGCCGGATTGGATTGAATTACTGCCGGCTCTGTTCCGGCTGGAAGATATAGCCGCAATAATATTCTAGACCAGACGGCGGATTATCTCATCCGGCTCCCCGTAAATATAGTCGATGATGGGGATCTGGATCATGGTATAAGCACCGGGTTTCTGTTTCAAGGATGCCCGGGCCGCGGCCACCATGATCTGGGCAGTCAGGGCGGGATTGTTTATCCTCATGCCGAAACTGAGCATTTGATTATGGGTGGAGCCCGACACCCCTTTGCGTTCCATCTGCACTCCATGGCCCATGTCCAAGAGCATCTCCACATCGGCCACCTGGCTGACGATGGTCTCATCCTTGGCGAAATAGGCATCTTGCTTTATCGCTGCCGCGACCTGCTCAAAATCAGCCCCCGGTTGCAGCTGCACATAGACCATGCGCCGGTGCACCCCGGTGCCTACCGGGATGGTCATCGACAGGGCATTCTCCACCCCCGGAACCGATTTTGCGGCTACGGTATGGCCCATGCTCATGCCCGGTCCGAAATTGGTGTACGTCAAGCCGCGCGGCACCATGAATTCGAACATGCACCGGACCATGGAATCGGAGCCCGGGTCCCATCCGGCCGAATTGACGGCCACGCAGCCGTAGGCCTTGGCGACGGTATCCAACTGGAGGCGCAGGTCAGCCAGTTGACCATGGATATCATAACTGTCGATGGTATTTATCCCCATGGTCAGGAGCTGGGCGGCGACTTCCGGGACGGTCCGGGTGGGGATGCAAAGCAGGGCCACATCTACCTGATTCAGTTCCGCAATCGAAGACACCCTGTTGGGAGGGACGGATGCCTTACCCGGGCCCGCGGGTTCAACTATTCCGGCCAGTTCCATATCAGGTGCGGCCAGTACGGTATCGACGGCGTACCGCCCCACATTGCCGTAACCTATTACCGCGGCCTTTATTTTTTTGGTCATCAATACACCTCTATCCCTAAGTTTTTATTCATTTCATATAGCATATATAAGGTGGCTAACGGAGGCAAGGTTTATACAGTATACTTTGCGGCGGTATGCTGGGGGGCTGAATATTTGCACCTGGAGCCCGGGGGCCGGGCTGGGTGCGGATCAAAACCGTGATAGCGGCGCACTTCGGCAGGGTATGCACCTAGCCCCTGGTTGGAAGACATCCCGGTGATTTGAACAATTGTCTTTGCAACCGATAGCTCCATACCCTAGAATGCAAATATAGGCAGGTCCCCGATAGGAAGACTGGATGGTTATGGAACAAGGAGTCGTTCCAGCTTTACCCAGACACTTTTGTTGTCGCCACGGTGTAGCGGAGAAAGGAGGACTAACATGGACATTTTTACAGCCCTCAAAGAGAGATGGAGTTGCCGGAATTACAAGAGCCAGGATATCGATACGGGTACCCTGATGAAAATCCTGGAAGCAGGCGGGTGGGCCCCGTCGGTTATGAACCTGCAGCCCTGGAGGTTTTATGTCGTCAAGAATGCGGCGCTCAAGCAGCAGTTGAAGGAACATTGTGAGACGCTGGCCCAAACCATCTTTGCCCGGAGTGGCTGGAAATGGGTCTCCAAGTATTCGTTCGAATTCCTGGTCCAGGCCCCGGTTTTGATTGCGGTGGCCGCCGATCCCAAAGATACCGGGGCTGATCAGTTTATCAAGGAACAGGGGACCGGCTATGCCTATTCCTGTTGTGCGGCGATACAGAATATAATGCTGGCGGCCCATGCGTTGGGTGTTGATACCCTCTGGTTCTCCCTCTATGATACCCCCCAGGCCAAAGAGATACTGGGGATACCGTCTCATCTCGATCTGGTGAGCATCGTGGTGGCGGGCTACAGCGCCGAGCCGGCCAAGCATCTGCCCCGGAAACCGGTGGCCGACCTGATGGTAATAAAGGAGTAGGGACTAAACTGTGCTTGTCTATAGCAAACTACTGACAACCTGGTGACATGGAGGTTAGGGTATTGCTGAACTTTATCTCCACCGGCAGCGCTTTTAATGCCGCTTTGGGGAATAACAGCGCTTATCTCAGAGCGGGGCAGACCCTGGTGTTGTTCGACTGCGGCGGTTCGGTTTTCGGCAGCCTTGTCCGGGGTGGGCTGCTGGCCGGGTTGACAGACATTTTTGTGGTAATCACTCACACCCATCCCGACCACGTCGGCAGCCTGGGTGATCTTATACTCTATAACCACCACCAATTATCCGCCCGGATCATGGTGATTTACCGACACCCGGAGGTGGTGGATTCCATAATGGGGGGCATGGGGGTCAACCGCGAGTATTACCAGTTTTTGAATCCAGCCAGCGGGGTCAGGTTTGTGGTCGATAACCAGGATGTTTACCGGGAGCTGGAAGCTATCGGCGTCGAACATTCGGAAAAGGTTTTTTGCAATGGTTACGTGGTGAGATCGAGAGACGGCTCCGGTTGTTTCTATTACAGCGGTGACGCCAGGGGTATACCGGAGCAGGTTTTGGGCGAGTTCCGGACGGGCTCGATCCATCTGCTCTATCAGGACGTATCCAGCTTTGATGCGGACGATAATCCCCACCTGTCGTTCACTAAACTCTGCCAGCTCATCCCGGTGGAGATGCGCCCCCGGGTCTGTTGCATGCACCTGGATGAGAAATTCGATGTCCGGGTTGCCGAGCGGGCCGGCTTCAAGGTCGCCCGGAGCGGCCTGGGCTGATATCGATGAGATAGAGACCACCAGGACTCCCTTTTCGTAGCAAGATGGTGTCCCGCTCAAAAGTATCTTTTACGGTCGGCGCCAGCCAGCAGGGCAATACCGCCGGCAACAGGTTCACTATATGACCGACGGGCTATTGAGGCGATCGTCAGCGACGGGTTATAATCAGATTCAGGATTGGATTACCAGTCGTGAAGCGGCAGAATTCTTGGCCCAATCGCAAATCAACCGGATACCGGTATGGTTTGCCGCGGTAAGGCTGGCACCGACTGCATCAACGGCGAGAGGAGAACCCGGCATGACCGTAAAGATAATCACCGACAGCACCGCTTATATCAACCAGGAACTGCAGCAGGAACTAGGTATCCGGGTCATACCGCTGAGCGTTCACTTCAGTGATGAGTCGTTCGTGGAGACCGAGGTCGACTATGATTATTTCTATGGGAAAATCGAAAAGACCGGGGAGATACCTACTTCTTCCCAACCTTCGGCCGGTGATATATATGGTGTTTTCAAGGAGATAATCGAGGCCGGCGATGAAGTACTGGCGATTCTCATCTCCTCCGCCATGAGTGGAACTTACCAGACGGCGATGGGGGTCAAAGATCTGCTGGCCCGGGAAATACCTGGTGCCCGGATAGAAGTCCTGGACTCCCGCACCAATTGCATGGCCCTGGGGGTGCAGGTGTTGGCGGCAGCCCGCTGCGGCCGGGCCGGGGGGGACATGGAGAGCGCGATACGGGCGGCGGAAAGCATCCGGGAGAGGGTAAATTTTTACTTCGTGCCGGAAACCCTGGAATATCTCAAGAAGGGTGGCCGCATCGGGACCGCCTCAGCGTTATTGGGGATGATATTGAAGATCCGCCCAATCCTGACCGTGGACATGAAAGCCGGGATGACCCATCTATGGGGCAAGGCCCGCGGCACATCGGCGGCCGTGCACCGGATGTTGGAACTGCTGGAGGCGGATGCCCGGCGATATGGACTGCAGGAGATCATCGTCCATCATATAAACGCTCCGGAAAGGGCCGAACAACTGAAAGGGCAATTGGCGGATAAATACCGGTGCCCGATCTCCATTGGCACGCTGGGGCCGGTGATCGGATTGCATACCGGATTGGGGACGATCGGGGTGGTTTATACCACCGAATCGGCACCGACAGACAGGGCCCCGGCGACCGGGCCGATCGACTAGCAATATGGCCCGGGGACGGAGTTTGGATCGGGATTGGGATACGTGATCGGACCGCTCGGCCCGAGTAACGGGATATATGTAGTTGGAGAGATGCGGGCGGCGAGCGGATGGATTCGCTGCCGATTCAGGGAGCACATCGGTATCGAGCAGACGATAGGGGATGGGAATAGGGGATGGCGGGACCAGTGATCCCGGGGCCATCCCCTCATCATTACGGACGGTTACTGCAAAGGCGTCTGGAAATTTTGGGACTGCTGGTCCTGGACCTTTTTAATCCCCTGCTGGACATAGTCCTCCTGACCGGGATCCAGCATCATCATCAGTTGCTGCAACTCCCCTACATGACGCCTTTCTTCATTGGCGATATGGGTGAGTATCTTCTTCACCCGTTCATCATCAGTGGCCTGCACATGCGCTTCATAGCCCATGATGGCCTCCAGTTCGCCGGCGATATCCACCCGCAGGGCCTGCAGCAGCTCCGGGTAGCTGAGCTTTTTGGGGATGTTCCCTACAAAGGGATCTCCGAGTTGGGCCAAGTACGTTCACCTCGCTTTCGGTCTTATTTTATCCAACCGCATCGAATATTATAGCCGGTCCCGAGCGTTGACGATTACCAGGCTAGGCCATTGAACGGCTTACTGGGGCCGGGGCTTTGTGCTATCATGCAATTGGTTGTCCAACCGATATCGATATGGAAAAGGAGCGGCAGGCGGTGGCCAAACTTCCAATCCGGCAACTGGTGGAACTTATGCTGCGCAGCGGCGACATAGACAGCCGTTTTGCGTCCGGGGACAGGATGCACGAAGGCGCCCGGGCCCATCGGGTCCGGCAGAAAACCAACCGGGAAAGGTATGACGATTACCGCAGTGAGGTATTCCTGGCGGGAAGATATTGCTGCCAGGGAGAAGAGTACGTTTTGGAGGGGCGCGCCGATGGGGTCTTCAGCCTTGACGGCGCCTATATCGTCGAAGAGATAAAAACCACCGCCCGGCCCATCAGCTCGCTCGGAGAGGAGCTGGATGCCGCCCACTGGGGGCAGGCCAAATGCTATGCTCACATTTTCGGGCGGCAGCATGACCTGGCCGAGGTATCGATACAGCTGACATATATAAACCTGGATACCAATGAATCCAAAAGTATTGTCAATACCTTCGCATTGGCCCAATTAGAAGAGTTTGTCAACCAGCTCCTGGCCCAATATGCGGAGTGGGCCAATTTCACCTTGGAGTGGCTGAAAATCCGGGATGCTTCGATCAAATCCCTGCAATTTCCGTTTTCCGCCTACCGCCACGGCCAGCGTCAGCTGGCCGTGGCCGCCTTCCGGACCATCGCCGGCCGGACCCGGCTTTTTGTCCAAGCCCCCACCGGAGTCGGCAAGACCATATCGGTCCTGTTTCCAGCCATAAAAGCCATGGGGGAGGGGATGACCGCCAAGATATTCTACCTGACCGCCCGGACCACCACCCGATTGGTGGCTGAAGAGGCAGTCGCCAGGATGCGGGCAGGCGGACTGCGGATAAAGACCCTGACCTTGACGGCCAAGGACAAAATCTGTTTCTGTGAACAGACGGCCTGCCGCCCCGATTATTGCCAATACGCCCAGGGTCATTATGACCGGGTCAATCAGGCCATACTGGATGCCATCCAGGCCAGCGACGACCTATCCCGGCCGGTCATCGAGGATTATGCCCGCCGCCATCGGGTCTGCCCGTTTGAACTGTCCCTGGACCTGGCCCTGCTGGCCGATTGTGTGATCTGCGACTACAACTACGTGTTCGATCCCCGGGCATATCTGCGCCGCTTTTTTACGGCCGGCGGCGGTGAGCATGTTTTCCTGATCGACGAGGCTCATAACCTGGTCGACCGTGCCCGGGAGATGTTCTCCGCTCAGCTGGATAAAAGCCGCTTCCTTAAAGTCAAAAAGGGATACAAGGGACGCAGCCGGCCCTTGGATAAGATCATGAATTCCATCAACCGGCATATGATCGGCCTGCGCCAGCAGTGCCTGGAAAAAGGCGGTCTGGTCGTCCCGGCCAGGCCGGATGAGTTCATCGACCTGGTGGGCCGATTTGTAAGCTGGGCCGAGTCGATGTTGAAGGATAACCGGGATATGGGTGAAGATCAGGATTTCCTGCGGCTTTATTTCGATGCCCTCAGCTTCATGAGTATCGCCGATCTGTACGATGAACGCTATGTCACCATGGTTGAAGCCGATCGCCACGAGGTTGTGGTTAAGCTGTTCTGCCTGGACCCCTCGCATCTCCTGGCCGAGTCCTTGGAGAGGGGGATTGCCGCCATCATGTTTTCGGCTACCCTTACCCCGCTGCCTTATTTCCGCGATATTTTGGGCGGCGGGGAAGGAGATGGGTTGCTGGCCTTGGGCTCCCCGTTCGACCCGGATAATCTGTGTCTATTGGTGGCCGACCGGGTTTCCACCCGCTACCGGGACCGGGAACGGAGCCGGGAAGAGGTGGCTGGCCTGATCGGCAGCTTCGTGTCCGTCAAAACCGGCAACTACATGGTTTATTTTCCATCTTACAGATATATGCGGGATGTCTATCAAGTTTTCGCTGGGCTGTTTCCGGATCTGGATACGGTCTTGCAGGGAAGCGGCATGGGGGAGACGGACCGGGAGGCGTTCCTGGCCGGCTTCGCCGAGGAGCCGGCCCGAACCCGGGTTGGGTTCTGCGTTTTGGGGGGGATATTCTCGGAAGGCATCGATCTGGCTGGCAGCCGCTTGATCGGAGCGGTGGTGGTCAGCGTGGGCCTGCCTCAATTGAGCGTCCAGCAGGACACCATCATGGATTATTTCCAGTCCCGGAATGGGCGGGGGTATGAATACGCCTACCAGTACCCGGGGATGAACAAGGTCTTGCAGGCCGCCGGCCGGGTAATCCGGACGGAGAGCGATCGGGGTGCGGTATTGCTTATCGATGAGCGGTATGGGCACCGGAGTTACCGGGAGCTGTTTCCGCGGCACTGGCATAAGCACCGCAAAGTGAATAGCCCCCAAGCCATCCACACCGCTTTGGTGTCTTTTTGGTCCAAACCGGCAGAAGAATAGTATTATCGCACCTCTCATTGCGGGTCAACCGGAAGACCATTTGACGGCCGAATCATGGCTTGTGACCCTATTATCCTCCGCCCTGAATTTTCGCCCGCCTGCCAGACCCAACCAAAAATTTATCCGCCGGTATTCATGGTGATTCCCCCCTGTTCTTAACCTGCCCATCCCCAACGCATTCCGTTTTATCAATGGCCGCCGCCAACCAGGATTTGCTAAATCACTTTACTATTGTTATATATAAGGTAAACATAACTTCCGCCAAGAAGCTGGTCGATATTGGGGGTCGTCGGGGGCCGGGGCGGGCCTGACCCCCCAGCCGACCGTTGGCTGCAGATCGCAAGGGAGGTTGGCCTATGCGTATCACCCGGGTCCATATCGAAAACTATCGCAGCATCAGAGCGCTTGATTTCTACCCGGATGACTACTCGGTTTTGATCGGTGACAACAACGCCGGCAAGAGCAATATCCTGAGAGCCATAAACCTGGTACTGGGGGAAACCTGGCCCACCGACCGGACTTTTACCCGGGAAGATTTCCACGGTCACAATTCGGAACAGGATATCGTGATCCAGGTGTATTTCGATACCGTGTTGGAGAAGTGGAAGAATATGAGTCTTAAGGTTTACGGTTTCGAGCTGCGGGGCCGGGCCTATAAGAGGGCTCACCGGGGTATGCCCAGAGGTACCATCACCGTCGATTACACCTGCATAAATGAAAAAGGCGAGACGGTCCGGTATCCGGCCGAACCTCTCCAGGCGGGCAAAGCAGCCAAAATCTGGTATGACCTTAAGGTTTCCCGGGAATTCAGGGATAGTCTCCCCTTGATTTACATCGACCGGCTCAGGGATTATCACCACCAGGATCCCAGCTACCGGTGGTCGGCGCTCAGGAAGATAATCAACGATGTCAGTACCGGGATCAATAACGACCGGACCATGGTCAAGGTGCTCACCGGTGAGGGCGAGGTGAAGATGACCCGCCAACAGGCCTTCGAGTACAAGATGAGCGAAGCCTATGCCTATTTAAGGAACCCGGATTTGCTTTCGATAGAGGAGAATATCGGTTTCAGCCTTGAACAGTTGGGGTTCGGCCCGAGGTCCAGCGACATCACCGTGAAAATGACACTGACCGACCCGGTGGACACCTGCCGCGACCTCCACCTGCTGGTGGACCAAATGGGCAGTTCCACCGCGGCGGAATTTGCCGGGGCGGGGATGCAAAGTGCCCTGGTCATCGCCGTTCTCAGGGCTTACGCCGAGATAAAAAGGGAAGGCGCGGTCATCGCCATCGAAACCCCGGAAATATTTCTCCATCCCCGCAAGGTGGGCCAATTTCGAGACGCTTTAAGGGATTTGAGTATCGCTCACCAGGTTTTGATCGTCACTCATTCCCCGGAGTTCGTCGACATCTCCCGGCCAGGGGAGATTCACCTGGTACGGCGCAGCGCTCAGGAAGGCACCTGGCTCATTAACTGTGGCCCGGACCAATTCGGGATTGAGGAGCGGCAAGAGATGGCCCGGCTCAATTTTGAGGACAGCGGGCGCCACCAGATGTTTTTCGCCGCCGGGGTGGTCTTGGTGGCCGACGCGGTCCACAGACTGGCGGTCAGCCTTACTGCCCGGAGTATGACCCGCGGGCTGAGCCGGGCCGGTATCTCGGTAATAGCCTGCGGCGGGAAAAGCAATCTGCTCCGCTACGCCAAAATAGCGGATGCATGCGGAATTCCTTACGTGGTGGTCGCCGACAGCGGGTTCAGCCAGGAAGAAGAGGCTTGGGGACCCGATTACGGGGCGGCGGTCCAGCCAGTCGATCAGCATCACCGCCCGGTTAATGAAGCCCTGCGGGCGGGGATCAAGGGGGAGGATTTGTTCTGGCTGTACCCGGATTTAGCCGCCGCGGTCGGACTGCGGGCGGAATCTCCCGATATTCAGAGTGAAATAGCCGGCTATTTCAGTTCTCACCGGGCGGAGGATCTGCCCCCGGCTTTGGTACAGGCGCTGCGGCAGATATACTCTTTGACGGAGGGATGAGAATAGAGGGCGGCGGGAAAAATAAAGCGGCTGCCCGTAAACGGGGGAACATCGATAGTGGAGAAGGTAATATGCCCGAAGATTTAAAAGATACCGATAGGCTGGGATCATACCAAAACAAGCGGGATTTCACGCTTTCCCCTGAACCGGCTGGCGCTCCGGGGGGCCAAGGTTCCGGCCGGGCTTTCGTGATCCAGAAGCACGATGCCCGCAGTACCCATTATGATCTGCGCCTGGAGCTGGACGGGGTGCTCAAGAGCTGGGCGGTCCCCAAAGGCCCCAGCCCGGAACCAGGTCAGAAGAGATTGGCGGTGCAGGTCGAGGATCATCCCCTGGAATACCTGGATTTCGAGGGGACCATCCCGGCCGGCCAGTATGGGGCCGGTGGGGTGTTCATTTGGGACCGGGGGGTGTGGGAGCCGGTCGGCGATCCCGTCCAGGGTTTGCGGGAAGGCCACCTGAAGTTTTACCTGCATGGAGAGAAACTGCAGGGAGGCTGGGTGCTGGTACAGATGCACCGCCAATCAGGGGACAGCAAAGACTGGCTGCTTATTAAGGAACGCGATAATGGGGGCCGGGAGCCCGGCCCGGACCACAGCGGCCCGGAGCCCGATCCTTCCCGGCCGGAAAGCCGGCTGCTTTCCCTCCCATCAGGCGCGGCGCCGGCATCGGTGCCGACCCGGCTGGCGCCACAACTGGCCACTTTGGTGGAAAAGCCCCCGGGCGGGGATGATTGGATATATGAGATCAAATTCGATGGTTATCGTATTTTGGCCTATTTTGGAGAGGGTTCGGTCAGGCTCTTTACCCGTAACGGGCAGGACTGGACCGACAAACTGAACAGCCTGGTGACGCCGCTCCAAGAGCTAAAGGTGAGCCCGGGATGGCTGGACGGGGAAATCGTCATCCCCGGAGAAAACGGGGCGCCTGACTTCGGTGCCCTGCAGGGCGCTTTTGAAGCGGGGCGCACCGGTGAGATAGTCTATTACGTTTTTGACATGCCTTTCTATGCCGGCTACGACCTGCGCCAGGCCAGCCTTACCGCCCGCCGCCTGCTGCTGGCTGATGTTCTGCAGGACCTACCCTCGTCACGGGTTCGTTTCAGCCAGGACTTCGCCGGCAAGGGCGAGGATATTCTCCGCAGTGCCTGTGACATGGGTCTGGAAGGGGTGATGGGGAAAAGGAAAGGGGCCGCCTACGTATCGGGGCGCACCCAGAGTTGGATAAAAATCAAGTGCAGCCGGCGCCAGGAGTTCGTGGTGGCCGGATACACGCCGCCGACAACAGCGGGCCGGGGCTTCAAATCGCTGGTCTTGGGGGTGCACGACCAGGCCGGCCACCTCCATTATGCCGGCAAGGTAGGGACCGGTTTCAATGCCAGGAATTCTGGGATCATTATGCAGCATCTGGAGCGGCTGGCGTCGGATCGGAGCCCTTTGGCGGAGATACCCGCAGGAATAACCGCCAACTGGCTCCGGCCAGAACTGGTGGCCGAGGTCTCTTTTACGGAGTGGACCAAAGACGGAAGGGTCAGGCATGGCGTCTTTCATGGGCTGCGTACCGACCAGACCCCCAATTCGATTACCCGCGAAGAACCGGCCCCCGTTGCCACCGTTTCTGCCGGCCCCACCAAAGCATCGACCCCTAAAAGAGCAGCGAGGGAGGAACCTGACTTGGCTAATATCACTAACCCGGACCGGGTGGTAGACCCCACCACTGCTTTGACCAAATTGGACCTGGTGAATTACTATAGGTTGGCGGCCCGGTGGATGCTGCCTCATCTCCTGGAGCGGCCGGTTTCTTTTTTGCGCGCCCCGGAAGGAGTAGAGGGGCAGTTGTTCTTTCAGAAGCACGGAGAGAAACTGCAGATCCCCGGTCTGCGGCAGCTGGACCCGGAGCTGGACCCGGGCCACCCCTCCCTGATGGCGGTCGAAACCCTGGAAGCATTGATAGGCGCGGTGCAGATGAATGTTATAGAATTCCACACCTGGAACGCCACCGTCAAAAACATCAACAAACCGGACCGGATAGTCTTCGACCTCGATCCCGGAGAAGGGGTAAGCTGGGCTATGATCACCGAAGCCGCCCAGTTGACCCGAACCCTGCTGGAGCAATTGGGTTTGCAGAGTTTTCTTAAAACCAGCGGCGGCAAGGGCCTGCATGTGGTGGTGCCGCTAAAACCGGGCGACGATTGGGAGACTGTCAAGGCGTTCTCCAAGGGGGTAGCCAGTCACCTGGCCCGGGTGATACCGGGATATTTTACCGATGTGGCCGGACCTCGCAACCGGGTGGGCAGGATCTTCATCGATTACAACCGCAATGGCCGCGGTGCCACCACGGTGGCCGCTTACTCGGCACGCGCCCGGGCCGGCGTGGGGGTATCGATGCCTTGCACCTGGCAGGAGCTTTCCGGATTGAACGGCGGTGACCATTGGCATATCGCCAACGCCTACCTGCGCCTGGAGACCCAGGATGATCCCTGGCGGGATTACTGGCAAACCGGGCAAACAATTAAGGCGGCCAGCCAAAAGATAATGCTAGGCCAGTGACGGCGGGACCGGACTTCAAAACCGCCACTTGCCAGGTGATATGGAAAACAGCGCCCCGCCGCCAATGGAGGGGGACAATGACAGGAGGAGGGTAACATGAAGGTTGTCTACCATGAGGACTTCAACCAGGTCTACACATCCGACCCCGCCGCCGCAGCCGGCAGGATCCAGGCGGTGCGGGCCGCCCTGGAAGGGAAAGTTACCTTTATTCAGCCGGACCCGGCCGCCAGGGAAGATATTCTTCAGGTACATACCCCGCAACACGTTGAGCACGTACAACGCAAGCGTCTGTATGACATCGCCGCTCTGGCCGCCGGCGGCGCCATCAGGGCTGCCGAAATCGGTTTGACCGAGCCCTGCTTCGCATTGATCCGCCCGCCCGGTCACCATGCCTCGGCCGATAATGCCTGGGGATTTTGCTATTTCAACAATATGGCCATCGCCCTGGAGAGATTAAAGGCGCAGGGGAAAATTAACAAAGCCTTCATCCTGGATTTCGATCTGCATTTCGGGGACGGCAATGTCAATATCTTAAACCCCAAAGGTTATGTCACCATCCTTAATCCGGGCCACACCAGGAGCCGCGATGAATATCTGCGGACAGTGGAAAAAGCCTTGGCATTGACCGACGCGGACATTATCGCCGCTTCGGCCGGATTTGACAATCACGAAGATGATTGGGGCGGTCTGCTGAAAACCGCGGACTATAAGTTGATGGGCCGGCTGATGCGCGAAACCGCCCGGCGTAACCGCGGCGGTTGCTTCGGGATACTGGAAGGCGGGTACAATCACCTGGTCTTGGGTATGAATGTGCTGGCTTTCATAGCAGGGCTGAGCGGTGACGACATCTAATGGGTCCCGGTTTCGCCGGTGATCGAGCCGCCGCCACTCAATATACCAAAACGGTTCCGTATTATTAAGAGAGAGCCAAGGATGTTCTTGATCGAGAACTCTTGATAAAGGCAAACCCGTCGAAAGGCGGGGACGCAAAGCCACGGATCTAAGACCGCAAGGTTATGACCGCCGGGTTGCCGGGAGCGGAAGGTTGAACGTTTAACCTGCCAGGCCGCCGGCGTGGCAGGTTTTTTGTGACTGTTTGGGCCTAAATCCGCAAGAATATTTAAATGAAGTGAGAAGGCGAGACATGATGGTGAGAAATTTTAGGATTCAACCGCTGCTCCGGGGTCTGGTGGTATTGTTGATGGGGGTGGTGCTGGCGGCGCTCCCCTACCGGGCCCAGCTGCATATCCAGGCCCATCAGGCCACGGCGGTGGCCGCCGACAATGTGGCCATAGTCGGATCATATATACAGGTCGGCAACCAGAGACTGGATATCCAGTCCCGCCCCGCCCTGTTCATCGATGCCGATTGCCGCGACCTTATCCCGGACATCATGGCGATTCCGGAGATAAGGCGGCCCTACATCATCGTAAACGCCGAAACCCCGCCCGATTTCCTCCCGCCGGGATTGTCCTTCTTCTGGTCCCCCCAAACCGGTACCAGATCGCCGGCCCTGATCTGGTATGATCAGAAACTGATCGGATATATGTATGCGGCGGTGGAGCCCCAGCTTTATAATATGCGTTATCCCATGCTGGTGGGGGAAGGCGAGGTGGCCAACCGCACCGAGGATGGCGGGGGGCAGAATGCCGCCCGGGCCGCCCAGCAGATAAGCGGCACCATATTGGCCCCGGGTGAGATATTTTCTTTCTACGACCATGTAACCCCCTCCAGTAAAGACGGCTATGTGGAGGGGATGACATTGTTCAACACCGAAGAAGGCCCGCAATGGCAGCCAGACCTGGGTGGGGGCATCTGCAAGACTGCGACGGCATTACATTTCGCGGTGGAACAGGCGGGACTGGAGGTTTTGGAAAGACATCACCACACTGAAGCGGTGACTTATGCGGAGTCGGGACAGGATACCGCGGTGGCGCGCAGCGCCGGATGGGACTACCAATTCCGGAACTCGGCCGATAAGACCATCAAGATCGTTGCCGCCCAAAATGGCGATAAACTGGAATTTAGGATTTATGAACTTCTGGACCCCTCCGGGAAGGTTGCGGACCGATAATAACAAGGGGGGCAACCCTGAAAAATCCCGGTCTGGAAATTTGTTTCGGGCTTATAATAGGGCTGATTAAATACCGGCAATAGGGTGATGTGCTTGTATAGACGGGTTGGGAAGTGTCGGACAAGCACATTTTTATTGCCGGTTTGGGGATGCTGATTACATTCTGGTCCGGATTTCGCGTTATAATCTTATCAAACTATCGGCACTGGTTCATATTAATAAGGGGGTGTTTGGCCATGACTTTGAAAGAAGCCCTGGAGTTATCCATCGAAGCCGAAAAGAATGCCATGGAACGTTATACCAACCTGGCCAAAGAGGTAGAGGACCCGGAGACCCGGCTGATGCTGGAACAGATAGCCCGCGAAGAGGCCGGTCATCTAAAGAAACTGAAGGAGAGACTCAAGGCGATCTCCCTTTTGAATTAATCAATGGGCGGGCAGGGCCGCAGGCGCCCCCGGTGTCATGTTGGCCGACCAGGTACCCAGCAGAATGACTGATAGTATGATTACCAGGAGAATCCCCGCCATTATCAGTTTGCGGCGTACGTGGGTCTCACCCTGGAGATATTCGGACATATAATGGGTAGCCGATACGGTTGTCCCCGAGAATAGAAAAACGAAGACCAGTTTGACCCACCCGGGGATTACCGCGGCAGCCACCGGTGACACGTTGGTCCAGATGGACAGGCTGTAATAGGCCAGGATTATGAATTCGATCAGTCCGGCCGCAAACTGGTAAACCAGGCTTTTCTTCTGCATTTCGAGGTTTACGTGCAGCAACTCGCGGATCTGCTCCTGGGTTTCCAGGTTGGTGCGGCTGTTGATGACCTGTATCTTGCCCTGCACGACCGCAATGGCCTGCCGGTAGTTTTCTTCCACCGATTTCAGTTCTTCCTGCAGTTCCTGCAAATCTGCCATCTGATTATAATAGGCTGACATGATTTCCCTGACCTGTTCCGGTTCCAGCTGCATAGCCGGTTCGTTCAGGAATTGTTTTTCGGCCCCTTGCAGCATCAAATCCAATCGTTTGACGCCATCACCGGCCAGTTTCTTATCCGCCACCAGCTTGGCAAAAGCGGTGGCCAAATCCCCGATCTCACTCTCCAAGGCCTGGTTGACATCGGTGGACGGCTGGTTCATGACCAGTCGGGTATGGAGGATGCGGATCAGTTCCTTGCTTAGATCATCTTTCTCCAGGCAGATGGCGTGGTTGCGGTCGCGCAGCACCGTATTGAGTTCGCTGAGATAAATCATCTGGGCGTGCAGGTTGGGCAGCCGGCGGACCAAGAGGGGAACGGTGACCGCCTTTTCCCCGGTACGGTACACATAAACAGCCTCGGTGTCTTTTCGGTCGATCGGCAACCGGAACAAAGGGGCATGACCGGGCGGACATACCGCCTCGCGGCATGGCAGCATCGGTAACGCGTCCTCCAGCAAGAGGTCCGCCCGGCTATCTCCGGTAACCAACAAGGTGAGCCGGCCCATAAGGTCTTCATCGGCCATGGCGGACTGCTTTTCCAGCTCCTGCAGCTGCTTCAAAGCCCCGGCCCAATCTCCTGGGACTTCGGGGGTCTTGACGGCCAGGATGGCTAGTTTCCCGGAGATGTCAGCCAGGTTGAAATAGAATCCAGCCGGATTGGAGAAATCCGGGGAAGTCTTATCGGTGATGGCGGTAAAGGAATTTTGGGTCAGGATGTTCGCCAGGGACTCATTAGGGGAGGCATCCTCTTTCAGGCAATAATAATAGCGCACGATAAAGCCAGGCAAATCCTTCAACTCCGTTATTGTCAATTTAACCTCTACTACGAATGATAATTTGGTTGAGGCGATATGGCAATAACTCCATCATCCGGGGATAAACACATTGATGAATATTTCCCATAATATAATATCGATGCAGATTAATTTCTTGATGCAAAGCCCGGCGGGTTCGATATTTCGATTTCTTCTTGACGTGATTGCCGCAATCCATGAAAATTGAACTTGGCCGAAGGAAGTCGTCGGGACAACCCTAACGTTGGCGATACTATTGCTCCGGGGGGGTAGGGTGTGAAGAAAAAGGTTATCGAAGGCCGGAACCTGGCCAAGGAATTCTCCGGTCAGCGGGTCGTAGACAATTTCAACTTCTGTGTCCGGTCCGAGGATTTCCTTACCATACTGGGCCCCAGCGGCAGCGGCAAGACTACCGTTTTGCGCATGATCGGCGGTTTTGAGATGCCCACAGAAGGTGACGTTTTGTTTGAAGACAAGGTCATTACCTCGGTCCCGCCCTATCAACGGCCCATCAACACGGTTTTCCAGAAGTATGCGCTGTTTCCCCACATGAATGTTTATGAGAACATCACTTTCGGCCTGCGGCTCAAGAAGATGAATGAGCCGGAGATCAAGAAAAGGGTGGG
>JBEHWJ010000013.1:0-36556 GCA_040217755.1 Syntrophomonadaceae bacterium
GATCTGGATGAGGGTATCCGCCAGCAAAAGACTGGCCTCATTGTTTTTGCCCTGGTTATTGAGAACCTCCACATCTTCAACTATTTTCACAAACTGGTTTTCGATCAGCCGGCGGGAGGTAGTGTTCTGGCGAAAATATGACTCAATGCTGTTTTCACCACTGTTGATGCCCCGAATTATCTGCCATTCTGCTGCTATTAGACTATGGACCGACAGATAATGCTGGTATTTATCAATGGCTTCGAATATTTCCGCCGGCAGCCCTTTTTGTTTCATCTGCTGAATATACCGGCGTATATCCTCAAAACCAGCGTATCGCTTTTCTCCTGCCTCTCCTGCCACCAGGGGCACTGACCTAATTCCGGTCAGACTATGGTCATTACAAAAAACACACCAGTTCAGGTGCTCAATATCGGCCGATTGCAGACGCTCATCTTCATCAGCCCCCTCAACTCCTGTGACGGCCCCTGAACCCTTTCTTTTACGGGCACAGAACCCGGTCAGCAAATACTTGTACTCATGGTTTTCTTCCAGGATCCATTCCACCACCCCATGGGAGGTGCGGTCCTTCCCGCCCTGGAACAAAAGGCTGACCGGTTTTTCCTTTCTAAGATTGGATTTGGGCAAAACCGTCTGCAAAAGCATCAGCAGCAAGAGGGATTTGCCGCCGCCATTCTCCAGATCATAAGTGGTATTGCGGCCGCCCAATTCCATAATGAAATCATCATAGAACTGGGTGGCATTGTTAAAATAAACATTGGTCACCCGGATGCTTTTGATATGGGGCATCAGCGGTTCACCTCCAGGCTATTGACAAATGCCAGCAGGTCACTGCGGTTGTCACGGTCTTCATAGTAGTTCCAGATGATGGTCTTGAAGCGTTCACTGGGATAAATAATGCGCTGCTGGGTATCCAGACCGATCAATTTCTCAGCCTGCAAGAATTTACAGATGTTTTCCACAAATGCCACCTTGTCGTTTTTCCCCCCGGCCACCCCTTCCCGGGCATCCGGCAGCCTCTGCCACACCCTGCATATATCGACAAAATCGAATTGATTTTCCAAACTGACCGCATCCAGGTGGTCCATATCCCGCAGGACTTCCAGCCTCCGATTAACACTCTCCACCAGGTCGCTCATTTTGACATACACTACCGGTGTATCCGGATAGGCTTCCCGATAGAACAAGGTAATCAGGGTCATGATGACAAAATAGCCTGCAAACAGTTCGCTGTTGGTGGAGATATAACTGATCCGGCTGCGTAGTTCCTCGTTGCTCCAGCCAAATACGCGGCTGCCTACTTCGGGACAAATAAACAAGCGCTCCTGGCTGGCGTAAACCCTGAGTTCCAGCTGTCCGGCGATATGGAACAGCATGTCCTCGACCTCAGTACTGTGCCGGTATTTATTGAACAGATAGGCGTTGCTGCTTTTGCCTACCTCTTCCCCCTGCAAAAGGGCTTTGAGGATAGCCAGGGCATCATCCAGGGTTTCCATGGTGCCTCTATTAATCATGGGCGTTCTCCTGTAAACAAGATATTGGTCATTTTCAGACCCGGCAACAGCTCTATTTCCTGTTCCGGCTGGCTGGTGACGGTTATCCGGTTGATTCTTGACTCAAGCGCCCAGGCCGCTTTGACAAAAACGTCTTCAATGGTCTTGAGGTTATCATGGGTTTGAATGCTCCCCTCGGCCAGCCTAATTACCCGGGAGTGCTGCCCCATTTGTTTATCCCGGTTGACCTCGATAATGAAGCTCAGGAAATCCCCGTTATAAACACTGTCTTCCGAATAGCGACTGATCAGACCGCGGCAGAATTCGGAAAGCTCAACCTGCTGCGCCGTGGTGTCCAGCGCTTCCAACAGCCGCGCCGCATAAAACAAGAAGTTGCGCCTGACCCGTTTACCGGTTATGACGTCCATAGTCTCCCTATCGGCATCGATCTCGCCCGCTTCGGCCCGGTTTTCCTCCGGTTTTGGCCGGGTCAGGCGCTGGGGCTCCAGGATTCGCAGGGGATTAAAGCTTTTACTCAGCCGGGGATTGAGCAGGGGTTCGAACAGGTATTTAAGAGCCGGGGGCTGGCCATTGCGAGTGATGAGCTTCTCAAATTCAGCTTCAAAACTGAACCTTTCGGTAAAGATGGCTTTTCTCCTGATCCCCAAGGCCCGGTCATATTCCTGGGTAAAACCGGCGGCTTCCTTCAACAGCTGGGTATGCCAGGTCTGAGCGCGGCTGATCTCCTTCTCAATGATTTTCAGCAGAGTAAAGGTCCTTATTTCCCGTTCACTGGCCGTCCCCTGGTTGATTCTCTCCACATACTCACTAAAGGCGCTGCTGACATTCATCACCGCGGTGTTGAACAACTCGGCTTCCTCCTCAAACTGCCTGACGATGCTCTGGTGATAGCTGCCATAGGCCTCCCCCTGGTCCAAAAGCCCATAGGTCAGAGCTTCCAGCAACGCATACTTGCGCTCCTTCTTCCTTTGCACCTCCAGGTTCAGCCTACGCACCGTTTCGTAGGCGAAGCCAAAAGCCCCCTTTTCCATCTGCTTTTGAAACAGCAGCAAATTGATGGTGACCTTGGTTTCTTCGGGGAATTCCTTGGTGCGCAGGAAGAAGTCCACCCCCTGCTCGGTGATATAGTAGTGGAGCCGGCCGGACTCCAGTTGCTTGATATCCAGGAGCTTCACATACCTTTCCCTGAATCCGCTGGTTTTGAAGCTGTAGGTGCTGAAAAAGAAATTCCGGCCTCCATTCTGCAGCCCATCCAGGATATCGGCGGTCAACTCCCGGACTGCCTCATCAGCAATATTGCGGGCTAGGATAACGGGCAGCGTTTTAGACAAAAAAGAGACCAGATCCTGAAAGGTGAGGCCTTTCTGCTTGAGTTTGCCTTCATATATCAAATAAGAAAGGGTCAGCAGGCACACTTCCGGAACCAGCTGCGCAAGCTCATCCGGCTTCCTTTTACGGAAGGTCTCCATGATGGGATAGTAGATTTTGATTTGTTCCAGCCTCATATCGAGTTCATCCAGGAAATCATGGGCCAGGGACAGTTCCGGGTCCCGGCCCCCGGTGTTCTCCTGGATTATGGACCGGGCCAGAATATCGTCTTTATCCTCGATTTCAAATCTGCGCATCTGAACTGCCATCGCGTGCCTCCCCAAACCTTTCTTGCATGGCTGAAGCTGACAGGGCTTCCTGCGGTATATAGAAGCCCTCTTCCAGGTGCCGTTTTAACCGGATGCCCCAGGAAGAATCAAAAGCCTCGATGAACCGCTCGATGTTAGCCGGCTTGATCGCCTGCCTTTTGGGTGTCTTGACCGCGGGTTTATCCAGCCCGATTTCCAGAATGGCCTGATAACCTGCCCTGAAGGGAACAATGTTATAGCCCTGATATGCGTCCCGCAACTCACAAAATATATTTATGCCCTCGGCATCCAGATCGCCGAAATAGAAAATCCTGTCCCTCAGCACATCTATACCGCATTCATCGATAAATCCAAAGCTGCTGATGATCTTTCTGCCTTCACCATAAATCAGCATATCGGCTTTAATAATAGAGGGAACATCCATAAGGCACCGCTTGAAGGACCAGAAGGTATCCTTGTTTTCAATAATATATACGTCCCGGGTTTGCCTCGCATAAAAGGCCCTGGTTTGAAAACTAAAAAATGGTTCAACCGTCTCCATGCACCGCAGATGTGCACAGTTCAGTCCCAGTTTTTTCAGGACCATCTCCCCCCGGCTCCTGCCCTTGCCGCCGCCCTTAAAAAACTTTTCATCGCCAAACATCTGATAAGCGCGTTCATTGACAGTAATGACGGTCTGGTATTGATCTTCATGCGTGAGAAAATCAATCATAGATGCGATAATCGGCCGATCCTGCAAAAATTCCCCGGGGTGCTTGATATAGAAATCAAAGGAGGCGGGCGGCTTGATAGTCCTGATGATCTCCATTCGCAACTGATCATCTTGGTCAGCCGGGTTCCGGTTTATGCGGTATTTCTGATGTAATCCCTGCTGGGTATAAGGTTTCCTGCCCACCGGCACCAGCCTTTGCTCGCTCACCAACTGTTGCACCGCCTGGCTGAAGGCAGCTTTTCCCATGGGACTCTGCAGAAAAGTGGGCATCTCCGCATCCAAATTGGCAGCGCTGGAATACAGCCTGTCCAGGAGAATATAAGTCCGGGGCCATCTATCGGCTTCATCTTTTAGGGCAGTATATATTCTGGCCCAGTCAGGCCTAAACAGATTCACGCCATGCCTCCCCTTCCCAGTAACCATGCTAACAGCAATCAAGCTAACCAGGATAAATCTTAGCAACTCTGACGGACACACAGAAACACATCATGGCCCGACAGGGCTTATCGAAATATTCCGCCGGCATCCTCAATATTCGTCCATCAGCAGGAATTCCGCCAGATTCTTATGCTTGACTCCCTCCACATTGTCGTTCCAGAAGTCATCCATACTCACAACGTATTTAGGATAATGATCCTTTATGGCAAGCAACGGGGCAAACTCGCGGTCCAGTGTTTCCTGCGAAACCGTGGGCGTATATGACACTTGAATGTAAACCTTCTCGTTTTTCCGCTCGGCAATAAAGTCAACCTCTTTAGCATCAAGTTTGCCGACGCAAACCCGGTATCCGCGCCGTTCAAGCTCCAGCATCACGATATTCTCCAGTACCCCGCTGATCAGCCGGTCCTTGTAGCCCATGACCGCATAGGCCAGCGACTGATCCCCGATGTAATACTTCTCATTGGTCTGCAAAATCTCCTTGCCTTTGATGTCGTACCGGGGAATCTTTTTAACAATGAAGGCGCTCTCCAGCGCGCTTAGATAGTTGTACACGGTGTTCAGATCAATCTTGCGCTGCTGGCTCTTAAAATAGTCGGCCACGTTCTTGGCGGAGAAGGTGTTACCGATGTTGTCGAACACGAACTTTACCACCCGCTCCAAAAGTTCGATGTTGCGGATGCTGTACCGCTGTATCGTGTCGCGGAGAAGGGCCGACGAATAAATGTCGTTGACGATGCGGTAGGCCACATCTTCTTCATAGTCACCGATGTGGACAGCCGGAAAGCCACCCAGGCGGATAAAAGAGCGAATTTCCTCCCGCAGGTTAGCTGGCTTTTTTCCGGTGCGCACTTCCTTGAACAGTAGGTATTCCTTAAAGGACAGTGTGCTGATCTTGATCTCTACATAGCGTCCCGCGATGTAGGTGGCCAGCTCGGAGGACAGCAGGCGCGAATTGGAGCCTGTGATATACACGTCAGCGTTAGCGCTTTGGATCAGCGAGTTGACCGCCTTTTCCCATTGCCTAACTTCCTGGATCTCGTCCATGAAGATATAATAGCGACTTTCACCAGTCAAGCGCTCTTGTACGTAGTGGTGCAGCTCTGTCGCCGATTCAAGGTCAGCGAAGTCCATATTTTCAAAATTGATATAAATGATGTTTTCCGGGGCGACTCCGCTCTGCACTAGCTCATCCCTTACCATCATCAGGAGGGAGGATTTCCCGCAGCGCCGGATACCCGTAAGAACCTTGACAAAGGGCTTACCGATGAACGGTCTGATCTGCTGCAAATATAATTCTCTTTGAATCATAACAATCACCACCTTTTTGTATTATACTGCGATTCAAAGAGAATATACACGGTGTATTTAGGGTCATACCCCTAAAGCCTGTTTTTTGACAGGAATATTATTTAGGTGTATTCCTGATATGATTATTCATTTGTTCCCTCTATGATCGATTTAGAGCTCATATTCATGTTTAACCACGAACAACTCCAAAGGTTGGTCGCCTCTATTGCCTAATTCAGTATCAACACCTTTGGGGATATTGACCAACTGGCCGGCCCTAAAGGTTTTAGCGGCATGGTTCTCGATGGCTACGCTTAATTCGCCTCGAATAATCAGCGCATATACGATGGCATCGGTGGGGTGCTTCGGAAACACTTTGCCGGGCGGAACAACGACATGATTCATAAGCAGCTGGGAGTCCTTGAAAATATTCTCCATGATCTCCTGGTCCGTTATTGTATACTGATAAACCTTTTCCATATAATCGCCTCCCAGCCTTTGTTGCTCAGCATGGTTCTCCGCTTGTGCTCAAACGCGAACCTTTCTAACCAACCGGAATTACATTTTGCTCAAGAGTTCAGTTGTTGTATATCGCCGTTGCGGGCCATACATGACCTCTATGCTAATTCGAGAATTTTATCCGGTACAGGAAGTTGCAGTGTATTGCTGCCAATCTCATTCATCAAGCGTTCCCACTCACCCAATATCTCTTGATTGTTTCTTGCCAGCTCCGCCTGTACGGAATTCCTCCACAAGTAATCTTGCAATACCGGTATAAGATACCTGACTGTCATCATCATCTCAGTAACGTTGATTTCCCAGGGTGCCTTCTTAATAATCACTTTTCCAAGATTGACAGCAGTCGTCAGACCATGGGTCACAAGAAACATTTCTTGATATTTGATATGGCTTACCGAAACTACCGATTTTATGTTTTCCCAGTTGGAATAATCCGCAAGTATATTAAAGCTTTTACCTTCGCCGAGAATTTTTTTAGTTTCATTTGTTGCAATATAGATTCTTAAAATTAACTCGATTGCTATAGTGGATATAGCCTGAATTACTATGTTTTTCAAGTTGAACCCTGCTTTATACATATTAGCAGACAGTATTCTCAACTCTCGATCTGAACATTCTCGTAAAAAAGAATAGCCTGGGAACGGCAGACTAGCTGAGGAAAAGAAATCCGCGACCATATGTTGAAAATAACCAAGAATAGCCTCTATATTACCCAATTGTTCATATGATGTACCATACTGATTAATCGTGCTAATAACTTGGATAGCCTGCCCGTTTTCGTAACGAATGCCAACAAACCGGCCATTTTTTATGTTCCAAATATTCTCTGCCATTCGCAACAGATCATGTCCTTTTGATAACTCTCGATGAAATCCCCCTCCAAAGCCAGGCCCTTGAAAATCCAAGGGGTTACCGGAATCATGAATATGAAGATCTTCCAACCAATCCGAAAATATTGAATTATCTACCCTGCTAAAGTTCCAGCCGTTATCGGCAATGCTTGCTTTATAACCTGACCCAGTCAGGGGATTAGTACGATTACCGAACACAAAGTCAGCAATCATGCCGACAGCAGCAGCAACAAATACAATAATAAAATCGTCTTTGGTCCATCTTTCTGCAGGCGGTAAGGGTCTGTTCAATTTATGATCGATGGCGGCAATCACATCTGAGTCAAGAAGATCGTTGTATGTCAATTTATTAAGATCGATTCCCCTTGCCTCAAGACTGGAACTGGCATGCAAATACAGCTCATCATAAGAATTATCGATATTGTTCTCGTTATTTGATCTAGAGTATTTTTTAACAACACTTAACTCCGGCACTTGTCTTTTCGGGTAATTCAAGCTGTAGAAATCCATAATTTCTTGTACTTGTTCGTGAATTGCATTAATTCTATCAGTATTGCTTCTGTTCTTGTCCTGAATATTAACCGTATCTGAATCCATATCTTTTATTTCGTCTTGCTGATATTTTAGGATTACTGTATCCTTGTCGATCTCATCATGAGGCATTTAGTTTCGCCCTCTCATCTTTGATAATTTGGGTAATATATTGAATCTGAGATTCTAATACAGTAATTCTTTCTTCGGACGCATTCACCGACTCCTTTTCCATTTCCAGTTCATGTTTCAATTTATTGAGCTGTTTTTGCATCTCCATAATTACAGTTTGTTTGGCTATTTCGCTTTTTTGAAGTTCGTATACTGTGTTCTGTGCCTTCTTCAAATCTGTTTCAACCTTTTTACCGGTGGCAATTGCTGAAGCACCGGCGGTTCCCATCGCCCCAACGGTTCCAGCCACTGCGGAAATGAGTGTAGTGCCCCCGGCCATCCCTGCTCCGCCAGCCGCTAACGACCCGCCGCCCAATGCCGCCAAACCAGCTGACGTTGCAGCAGCTCCGGATAATCCCATGAAAGTAGAACCTACCGCCGCTCCTATTGCAGGTGCTGCCAAACCGCCAGTAACTGCACATAATGTTGCGCCACCAGCGACAAGAAGGATAGTTTTCAGTTTCACTTTAATAACCTCCCATTTCCAATGCAACCTTTAGTTTATTACCTATATTTTGGCTCTCAACTATCAGCCGTTCAAGCTCATGCAGTTTATCCTTTTCTATTCCTAACATGCCGCAAATCTCATTCATACCTGTTTGCTCGGCAGGCCCGTACATTTTGTCTGCATGGCATACCATGAGGAGCTCATACAACAACATCAACTTGGTTTTCCTGCCCTGAATTTGGCTGACAATAGAGTGCAGATCCGATTTTTCCTGCGTATAATTCCAAATCTCCTGCATTCTGTCTCCCGGAATTTGATACAACTGTGCGAGCTGGTTGATTTGTTCCGTTTCCGTTTCTAGTATATTTTTGTCAATTGATGCCATATGAATGAGCGTTTTTACATAGGCAATCCTTTCATCCATATCTTTAATTAAATCCAATTAAGTCCCCTCCGTCCGAAGCTAATAAGTATACTAAATACTCTAAATCGTCTGTTGTTACGTATTAAGCCAGTCTTAGCCACTCCTCCTTTCACAACGCTTGGTTCTAGCCCCGCAACATTCTACAAATACTCCTTCAGCAGATTCATTATGTATTCATCGTTTACGCAGATACACCGGCCCTTTATAATGCTCCCGGTCCAACAAATTAAGCTGCACTAAAATTTCATATGTTTCCCGGTAGGCGGCATAGCCGATGCTTGAAATCTGGCCGGATCCGTTGTCGGAATCCACTAGAAACGCTAGGATATCCGCGTGGAAACCCTGGAAATCTATAATTTCGGGGGCGTGGTCCCGATGGGGTTGTTCGCTCCGAAATAGATTGATTTTCAACAGCTGCATGGCAATATCATTTAAACCGCTGTCAAAAAGCCTGATGGCGTCACCAAGTTCCAGCATCCAGTCAATATAACGCAGGGTGTAGCTGTCAAATACCGAAAACATTGCAGAGGATGTTGCAAATTCGTCCAGATCGGTATGGTCGGTAATATAGTAAATTATCTATTTTCTTTTTATCGACAAGACTGTGCACCGATTCTTAGCCCATAGGAAAAGGTTCCTTTATTAGTTTTTAAAGTGGAGTCATTTGCTTATGTCTAAATATTCTTCTTTGATTTCGTTTAATTCTGCCTGGATATCCTTTAACCTGCCCTTCCCCTGGTTAATCACTTTGGTTTCGTAATTAATTTTGTCCTTTAGATTTGTTATCATCGATTTTCTTTCAGTAACCCTTTTAAGAATATCCCTTAATACAGCAGTTTCGGAAACGAAATAATTGCTACTAATGGCTTCTGCTACAAGAGTATTTTCAAGGTCATTCATCTTTTTCTTAAGCAGATATTCCTGCGTGGTATCCTTAGCCTTCGAAACCATTTTACTAAAAGGACCTTTATTACTTCTGTCATTGTGTTGGATTGATTCTAATTTGCGAATGCATTCATTATAGTCTTTGTAGCTTGCCATTGATCCTCTTTTACCAGATGACATAAGCGTATTTCGTAAAAATGAATTGCTTTCAACACCGAACTGTTCATATAACAACTCTAATTCCTTAGATTCTCGGGATACTTCGCTCTCCAGTCTGTTCTTATTACCGATAAAACCGTTCATCTGACTTGATAACTTGTTTTCAAGATCCCTTTTGGTTTCGAATAGTTTCTTTTTTTCCTTCCATAGGCTGACTAGCCTTCGGTAGTTTTCCTGATGATTCCTGTGAACATTTAACGAAGTCTCGCAAATACATATCTGCATAACTATCAAAGGCACTAAATCAGCTTTTTGTTTTTTTCCTTGCCCATAAATAAAGAAACCATCTGCTATCAACAACAGGATCATAAAAGGCCCGGTTAAGAAACTTAGCAAAGAGGCAGCGCCAGTATAAACACCGAAAGAAAAGGTCACTCCGAAGATCTGAGAAAAACCAAAAATGATACTTGATAAAGTTGTATATGAAGCAAACCCCCCCAATCCGATCAATGAAGATAGGATTACACTAGGACCTATTGTTTTCATTGAGGCTTTTATGGCAGCCTGAGAAGCCCCTTTTATTTTCAATTTGTCATATAATTCACTTTTCTTTTCTTCGGGCAACATCTCGAAGTTGTTATATATCTCATTTATTAATTTCTCTTGGGTAGCATTGTCTGCAGCATTATATTTGGCTTCAAAATCATCTATTGCTTTGTCTATGTAATACTTGTTTATTGCCTCCAACTTGTTCCCAGGTTTTTCAAAACCCTTGTTCTTTTCCAGGTTATTGTAGGCAAATTCTACGATCTTGTCACAATTGACTTTGAAATCATCCTAATTAGCAATACATCCTGATCTTATGCCACATATGGTTAACAGTTTATAATATAGTTTTAGTTGTATTTCTTTATCGTTTAGTCTGTTCAACTTTCTGGCTTCAGTATCAATAAAAGTTTGCATTGCATCAATTTCGGACTTGCTAATCTTGTTCTTGGCTGTATTTATTAGCACGGTTCCAATATTCAGTCTGTCGAGAGTAGCATATATCTGCCTCAACTGTTCTCCCTCTAAATTGAGTAGGCTTGTATAAAAGAGCGGGTATTTACTATTCGATATATTTTGATTCTCATTGAATATATCCTTGAGTCTCTTAATTTCCCGCGAGGTCTTTTCAATCTTGACACCCACGTCATCTACTTCTTCGCTTATTGAACCTTCTAGGTTGTTGATTTCGCCAATTTTATTAACATCCTTGAAAGCATTAAACTCTGCCAAATCTTTTAGAAGATCTTTCAATAACTCATTTTCTCTTCTAGATATTTGTAATTCCTCTTCATGCTCTTCCATTCTTTGTTTAAGTAGTTTTCGTTCCGTGAGGTCGACAATTTTATTGCTGTCGTTCCTCGCTTCCTCCAATTGCCTATTTAACTCAAATATTTTTCTATCGGTCTCTTCAGTCTGTTTACGATATTTGTTTTCTATTTTTACATTTTCGTTTTTAGCCTCATCTATCTCCCGTCTTTGTCGTTCAATTATCATAGCTCTCTCAAGATCTCCAACCTCATGGTTAGGAACCTTGAATTCAACCTGATAATCCAACTTAGGATTTTTTTCAATCGTCTGAAAGTACCATTTAAGACATATATACAATTCCCTTAGTACTTGTTGTGGCGTGTCAGTATACTTCTTGACATCTTCAGGATGAGAATAAACATTTCCGTTATGTTTGATATTGTAAAAATATTCTTTTATATTTTCGGGCATGCTTCCTCTAATTACGTATAAATTGTTGTCAAAGGTATCACATTGGTTCTGTCCGAACAGGTTAGCTCTTATTCTCCTAGCCATTTTTTCCGCAATGACTCTGCAATCAATGTATATTTTGCTATTATGAAGGCTGTCATGAAATATGATTTCCGGACTAAGTAATCTGTCATAATATTGTTCCCAGTCAGTACCCAGTAGAAATTCGAAATTGATGCTTCTTCTCTCTTCTGTTCCAACGAAATCCGGTTTACTCAACTCAGGTTCCCCCCGTATTCTAAACTCGGAGCATTATTCCCAGAACTCAGCCTTATTGTTTTAAGGTTTCAGTTCGGTTCGGATAGCTCTTACACTGCTTCTATAATTGCATAAAATTGCCGGTAAATATAGCCATATTATATATATTTCGACTATTTCCTATCTTTTACGTCTATATAGAAGTATTTTGAGGGCTAACCCCTGAGTGGAAAAGCCTTGATAACACGGGATTTTCATCTTTGTTTTACTTCTAAAATGCTCAGCATGCGGCCGCGTTTTATTACCAGGTGACCACCAGTGTCGGCTACTATCGCGGCGGTAAAAGCGGTAATGAGATCGGTATTGTGGTTGATTTTCCGAAGGGCCGGATTTTGATCGAGGTCAAGTACCGGGAAAATGCGGTCATCGGACCGAAGGACGCCCTTTATACCCACGCCGATCAAGCTGTATCAGCCATTGTGATCACTAAAAAGGACAGCGATTTTGGTTTGCAGGATTCTGTGGGTAAGAAGAAGATCCTGCGCATCCCCGCCTATGCCTTTCTCTACCTGTTAGGCAATGCTGAAAAGCATGGGTATAAGTGGGATAGGTCTGGTTGAGCCGGGAACTCCCCAAAAGATGTCTTTCAGTTTTTCATGTCTGTCGGTTCCGATGCATTTTTCTTATGATTCGTTTATGTAACCGATTGTATAGCCTGAATAAAACCCTTTATCTTTCAACAAAAATGCTGACGGACCCATTAACGCTCTAATAATAGTTTCATCATAGGGAATTGCCGTCGATGTTTCATCCATCGGCGTAAAATTCCCGCTGAGAAAATTACTTTGTATTTCTTCATTTAAGGCCGGGTTTTCTCAGTCATGGCCAAAAGCTCGCGATCCAGCTCCTGGTTGTCAAGCAGGACGCCTGACCTGATATCTTCCGGTATATATAGACTGGCATGAGGAATATGCAGAATAATTTGGGTTCATCCTGTTATCTCCAATTTTTCAAACGTATTTTAAAATCCAGCCTGCGTCCATTGGGCAAAATCTATGCTGGCTGGCGGAATTATCTGAAAACCGGGACACGTTTCACAGTCATCCAGTTTCGCTATGCCATACTTATTAATCTGGTATAGGAAGCCGAGGGACGCGGCGGGAATACCCCTTCTTAATTGACATCGGGCTTGGAAATTGGCCGCCATTTGAATTACATCTTACTTAAGAGATCCCTTTTCTTGGCTTCAAATTCTGTCTCAGACAAAATCCCGGCATCTTTTAATTCAGCCAATTCCCTGATCTGCTCGGGAATACCATCTGCAGCCGCATTCGTTCCAGTGTATTGATTCCCCTGCGAAGTGTACTCAAAGGGGTAACTGCTTATTTCCTTGGGATTGGGGCCATATTGGTTTCTTCCGGGTACGCTGTCGGTTACCAATACCACAAAAAACAAGATCCATCCGATTAATGGAGTCAGATTAATCCGGAAGAACCACCCGCTTTTACCGGCATCGTGCAGTCGCCGGATTATTACGCCAATACTGGGCAGCAGTACCTCCAAATAACTTGGTGCCTGTCCCCGAGTTATTACTTGTGACCTTGCCTGTGCCGTCTGTTTGCCTAATTTAACGGCAGCGGAACGACGTTCTTTTGGCTTCCTGCCTGGATTGCGATGAAACCAAAAGAATTATCGGATTATTGAAAGCGAAGCATAAAAATTTTCAAGAAAATAATGAAGTATAAACCAGTTACAGTTTTAAAGCCCCCCTGTGTCCCTATGTGTCCCTAAGATGTTTAGCTTTGTCTATCTTCTTCTATTGTGAGTATAATAATACTGAGGGGTGGTATTTGTGAAAACGAAAGCTTCAACTGTCATCAACAAAAGAGTAGCCTCCAGCGTTAAGGCATCAATGGATTTCGAAGGATTAAAGCCAAGTGCATATGCTCAAAAAATTGGAGAACGCTACCTTGGAGGTGAAATCAATAGTCAGGAAGCTCTTGCTAAGATAAAGGCAAAGCATACTTCGAAATTTGGCAGGTAAAGCAACAATTATCGCAGTTGGTAAGGATTATGGACCATTAAGTAAATGTATTTTTGCGGTTATTGAAAACAAATAATAATTTGATCATATAATTGGCATCTGCTCACAACAGGTGCTTTTTTTATGCCCATTTGCTTCTGCTACCCAATAATGTCCAATTGCTGATGTAATTGCCTGTCCAAGATTTGCTGGATATAATGACCATAATGATAGAAAGGGAATCTGAATCATTTGGTGAAGGAGTAGTTGCTATGAATAAAAAACGGTGGTGGGCAACGGCGGCTTTTGTCGTTCTTCTGGTGGCATGGTCGGTGAGTTCAAACCGGGTCAATCAGATTGAAAATACCGGCACCTCAAATTACTTAAGCTATTTATACGGGCTGGAAAACCCACAGCCTTTTATGACCTCGGTCTACCGGGAGGGGAAAGGCCCAATACTGGCTCTGGTTAAGCTTGAAGGAGTTATTATGGATACGGAAGGCAGCAATACCAATGTTTTAAATACATACGACCATCAAGCATTTCTCAAACAAATGGAGTCAGCTTTTTCCCGGAATGACATCAAAGGCGTTATTTTAGAGGTCAATTCACCCGGCGGCGGGGTTTATGAGAGTGATGAAATCTATAACCGGCTGATTGAGTTAAAGAACCAATATCAAAAACCCTTGGTAGTTTATATGGCCCAGCAAGCTGCCTCGGGAGGATATTATGTGTCCATGGCCGCCGATAAGATTTACGCCGATCGCGATACTATCACCGGGTCTATCGGAGTTATCATACGTACTTATAATTATGCGGAACTGGCCAGCAAAATCGGGATTAAAGATGAAACCTTCAAGAGCGGTGCCCAGAAGGATCTATTAAACCCGATGCGCCCCTTAACCGAGCAGGAAGCGGATATTGTTCAAGGAATTATAAACGAGAGCTATGGATTTTTCGTGGATGTTGTTGCCAAAGGCCGGAACATGGACCGGGACAAGGTTTTGGAGCTGGCGGACGGACGCATATATACCGCCACCCAGGCCAAGAATCTGGGGTTGGTTGATGAAGTGGGCAATCTCGATCAGGCTATTAACGGTCTTGCTCAACTGGCCAATACTACTGACCCGCAGATCCTTCTCTATTCCAATCCCCGCCCTAATTTGTTCAGTTGGATAACCTCTGTAAGGACTTCGTCCTTTGACTTACTGGGCTTGCAGCAGCAAATTAACCGGAGTCATTCGCCCCAGCTCATGTATATTGCCAATTAAGGAGGTGGTCAGATGAATGAATATGATGCGCAGCTTATCCCTTCTGAATCTGAAATCGCAGGAATACATGAACATGAAACCGCAGGAGCATCTTCAACCAATACCGATTCGGTTCAGTATCGTGCCGCCGGGTTCTGGATACGTCTCTTTGCTTTCCTGATCGACCTTTTGGTTATAGCCGCTATGAATGCCATCTTGTGGAACTTGCTGATGCCGAGCCTCGATCAATCATCATTTCTGTACCAGGTTTTGCATATCAACGCCTTATTTTTGGGCATAACCGGGGCGGTTTATTTCATCCTTATGACCCGGTATTTCCAACAAACTCTGGGGAAAATGATCTTTGGCATCAAAGTGGTCCAAGAGGGCGACAGGCCTTTAAACTGGATTACCGTAATTTTTCGGGAGCTGATCGCCCGCAGTCTTTCCCAGCTCATGGGGCTTAACCTGGGTTATGCGGTTTGCTGGTTTAATTCAGAAAAACGCTGTGCGCACGACTTTTTAAGTGATACCTGGGTTGTCTTCGAGAAACCGGTTACTGATTCCCATCTCATTAAACTCTAGCAATAACTTGGTGCCTGTCCCCAAGTTATTCCCCAAGTTATTCCAATGGGACACAATGGGGACGGTTCGAGACCACTGATAAAGTACCTGTTTTGTCATCATGAGGAGTTAATAGACTCTTCACTGCGTTCAGAGTGACACTCATTTGTCATCCTGAGGAGCCGAAGGCGACGAAGGATCTCATCAACAATACTGTATTAGGGGTCTTTATACAGCTGCATAATAACTTGGTGCCTGTCCCCAAGTTATTGGCGTTGTCCCTGTAACGAGTTTAATATCTTGATGGCATTTTGCTCGGCGGCGCTGGTTTTCAAATCGGCATAAGCAACCAGTTTCGTCCCGTCGAAAGCAAACAGGTAAGGCGTCCCATGGTTGGTTTTAAAATTATTGATATCATAGATTAGAAATTCAATTTGTTTGCCGGAATATTGCGCAAATATATCTTTCTGATCCCTTAATTCTTTAATTGGAGGATTGGCGGCAAACTCATTCGTTATCGTTACCGGAAAATTCACACCGCTGTTTACGGTGATTTCACGGTCGTCACCGATCACTGCATATATCTGCTTGGCTTGTTCGATACTCTGCTTTTGTCCTTCACTATAGAAATCTTCCATGTTTTTTACGGTGGCAAGATTGTTCAGGTAATTTGTAAAGGAAGCAGGACTGTCCGCAGCCGCTTTAACCGTACCCGGCGTAAAATATTCCATCCCGAAACGTTCGCTAAGATTATCGCGATTATAATAAGCTCCGGCAAAATCACCATATTGATCATAAAGCCGGAACGAGATCTCGGATGCATTGGGAATCAAGCTAAACATCACGGCCGCGTTTTTGTTCCAGCTGTTTTCAACATCCTCCAAAGATCGGTAATTAGCCCGGCTGTCGACCTGATAATTTACCGTAATTCCATAAGGCTCGCGGTCCGTTTGGAGTTCGATGGATTTCAGAGGCAGATGCGTATATTCGAGCGTCCCGACAATAGCGGCTACCTTTGAGTTATCCCCGGTATAAGTCCCTTTATATTGATACAATTTCTCGGCATAACTCTGTTCCTGGTCTGGGATGGGTGGTTGAGTATGGCGAGCAGTCAGCATGTAGGCAATACCTGCCAAGGCCAAAACAAGCACTAGCGCCCCAATCCATTTCCTTTTGTTCATTTTTATAGCCATCCTTTCTGAATATACGATGGGTACGGTTCGAGACCACTGAAGAAGTCTCTAAAATGTGTCATGCTGACGTCAGCGAAGCATCTTGCAGTTGTATAAATACCAATAATAAGGTGCTGTTGATGAGATCCTTCGTCGCCTTCGGCTCCTCAGGATGACAAATAAGTGTCACTCTGAACGCAGTGAAGAGTCTATTAACTCCTCAGGATGACAAAACCGGCACTTTCTTCAGTGGTCTCTGACGATTCCCCTGTGTTCAAGACACAGCGAGAACCGTCCCCTAGTGTCCCCAACACGTAATTACGGAATATATTGTTCGGATATCTCAACTATGACGCCATCTTTAATGGCCAAATGGATGTATCCCAACCAATAACATAAAGATAGTGGCAGCAATAATTAGGATGGCAATAACATTTACCCATAAAAATCCTTTGGGAATACTCCGCCTTTTTGCCAGCAGGAATAGTATCAAAACCGCAGCCGCCAAACCTCCGCCTATTACCACCACAGCGGGCATATTTATCCCAACTGCCCGCATGGGCACCTCATAATCATTCATGGGGAGTGGGGTATTAACCGCGCTCAAAAATGGGCGCCATATGCAGAACACCGTCAGAAGGGCTGCTAGACCTAAAACGGTCGAAATCAAATAATTTATGATTTTCCATTTACGATTCATTTTGCTCATTTGCTCCTTAAATCAGTGATACGAGGAGACCCTGCAGTAAATTACGTACGGTTCCGGAGTCTGAATTGACATCGTCCTAACTGAGACTTCGCCAATACCTGTCTATATCCTGCATATTTTGCCTAAATTTAGAAAGATTACGATCAACCCCTCAATATCCGCTTGAACACCCTCCAGCGACGAATTAGCAATATTTTGGGTGTAATAGGCATTTATAGAGTGTGAATAAAACATTTTATCTAAACGATAGCTTTTCGCAATACATCCGAGTATAATAGTATCGGAATAGGAGGTGTTTATTATGGCAAGAACATCAAATATATTTGCCCGTGTCGAACCAGAAGTTAAAGAACGGGCAGAACTTGTTTTAGAGCAGCTTGGTATCCCGATGTCAAATGCAATCGGGCTTTTTCTCAGGCAGATCGTGCTTCAGCAAGGCATTCCCTTTGAATTGAAGCTCCCGCAAAGCAAACCTTTGTCATTGGGTGCGCTTACCGAAGAGCAATTCAATGCTGAGATCGAGAAGGGTCTGGCTGATTTGGCCGCTGGAAGGGTCGTTTCTGCGGAAAAAGCCGCCGAAAGAATGCGCCAGGAATATAAAATATGAGCGAATGGACGCTTGTTTATACCGAGCAAGCAGAGCGCGACTTACGCAGCATATTTGAGTATATAGCATTCTCCCTGCTTGAGCCGGAAATTGCCAAGAATCAATTGCGGCGGATCATAGGCGCGGTCGCGAAGTTAAATGAAATGTCGCTACGGTATCGTCTTTATGAAAAAGAACCGTGGCATAGCAAAGGCTTGCGAGTTTTGCCGATAGACAGATATTTGGCATTTTATCTGCCTGTGGAAGCAAAAACTACGGTCGCGGTTATCCGCATTGTGTATGGTGGACGTGATATTGAAGAACAGCTGCGGCAAACGTAAGCAGGAAGGTAAACGAGAAAAGCAGTGACTGGACAGATGTAGGCACAGAGCATACAATTTAAATGTGACTACATTGACCACATACAATAAGAGGTGTCCATCCGATGGCTAAGATGATCGTGGGAATACGGGAAGCCAAAATGAATCTGAGCCGTCTCCTGAAAGAAGTGCAGAAGGGGGCGGAGATTACCATCAGCGACCGGGGGATTCATGTGGCCAGGTTGGTCCCCGTCGCACCGGAGTCACTCGCTCTGGAACAAAGGATAGAAAACCTGGTGAGAACTGGATCGCTGGAGCCTCCGCCCAAGACCGCCCGCTGGCTTCCGCCGCCCCTGCCCCTGGAGGCAGGATTGGGCCAGAAATTCCTGCAGGAGGAGCGGGATAGATGACAGACAAGCCTGTAATCTATTGGGATACCTCAGCCGTTATTTCAGCGCTTTTTGAAGATGACCACAGCCAGGAAGCCTGGGGTTGGTCACGGCGGGAAGGCATCCACCTGCTGTCCTCGCTGGCCATTGCGGAAACCTATGCGGTTATCAACCGCGTCGACAGAGAGAGAGCCCTGCCGGAAATACTTGTCATGGCTGTTCTGGAAGCCTTTGAACAAGGTCCCTGGCATTTCATCAATATGAGCCCGGACCGGAAACAGATCAAACGGCTGGGAGGCAAATGGCCTTTGCGGGGCGCCGATCTGTGGCATCTGGCCATTACCTGTACATTGCGGGATAGCCTGCCCGAAATTCATTTGCTTACCTTTGACCAACGTCTACTGACTGCTGCCCGGGGAGAAGGGATAGAGATTTAGACACTCGGATTTTTCAGCAATTGTATCACTCCTCATAATCTGCAACTTTTAGTGGTTAGAAATACCATCACCTTGCCATTCCGTGTCGCTGCGAGGAAGGGAACATCTGGTGTGAACCTTCTATATCAATCCCTACTAAGGGAAAGTTCTTTGACAAGCCTTCAACAGGCCAGAATCCACAAGCTATACAAGAAGCGTCCCAGCAAGTAGACTCTTCATTAGTGTTAATAGACTCTTCACTTCGTTCAGAGTGACACCTCTATTGTCATCCTGAGGCGAAGCGTTAAGTCAGGAGGTAGGAGGATGTCAGATCAGTTGGATTATAAAAAGAAATACAAGGACCTTTATCAACCCAAGGCGGTTCCTACGATAGTCGATGTGCCAAAGATGAAATTCATCATGATCGATGGCAAGGGAAACCCAAATGATGAATCAGGAGAATACGTGAAAGCTGTCGAATTGCTTTATGGATTATCCTACACCATTAAAATGAGCAATAAAAGCGGGAATGCTCCGTCGGATTTCTTTGAATATGTCGTTCCGCCGCTTGAGGGTTTATGGTGGACCGAGATTGACCGTCCCTTTGACACGAGCCAGAAGGATAAATTGATCTGGACTGCGATGATTAGACAGCCTGAATTTGTCACCGATGAAGTATTCAAATGGGCGGTTGATGTGTTGAAGCAAAGAAAGCCCAAGATCGACACTGCCAAGGCAAGGTTGGAGGAGTTCACTGAAGGACTCTGCGTTCAGATGATGCATTTTGGCTCTTATGATACAGAAGCAGCAACTGTTAAGGCAATAGATGACTTTGCTGCATCCAATGGATATCTCAATGCCATTTCAGAAACAGGACCGGACGGCACTATCCGCCGGCACCATGAAATATACTTGAGCGATCCGCGAAAAGTCGCTCCGGAAAAGATAAAGACGGTCATCAGACATCCAATCAGGAAACAAAAGTAGGGTGATGGAGGTTTACTATATGGAAACCAGAGCGGCGATCTTTGGGCGAAGGAGCATCAGAAAATATACCGATCAGCTGATTGAAAAGGAGATCCTCCAGGACATTATCGATGGAGCCATGATGGCGCCTTCCGCAGTCAACAACCAACCATGGTATTTCGTGGCCGTCCAGAGCGAAGAAAAGATGGCCAAGTTAAAAAGTATTTTCGTGGAAATTTGCGCCAACGTTAAACCTTTCCTGGATAAACGCTTCCCCAACAACCCGGAAGTGGTGGCCGAAACCCTGGGATTTTTAAAGGGCCTCGGGGATGCCCGGGTCTGTGTGCTGGTCTTCCTGCTCAAAGCTGATGATGGCTACAATGAAATGGTGGCTATCCAGAGCACGGCGGCGGCTATCGAAAACCTGTGTTTGATGGCCTATGACCAGGGGATCGGCACCTGCTGGATGACGGCCCCGCTGACAACGGGTTTCGGGCCGGTCCTGGAAAAAGAGTTCGCGCCCGGCAAAGGAAGATTTGTGGCGGCGGTTACTATGGGCTACCCGGCAGTTGCTCCCGCGGCCCCCATAAGAAAATCCGGCCGGTTCGAAATAATTTAGGGCATTGTTATGAAATAGTTCCTGGAGCGAAGTTACCGATGCGAGGTTGGCTGAAAAGACCGTGGCGTTTGCGAAGTCGGATTCTTCACAAAAGTAAAACGAGATCTCTAAAGAACGTCAAAATACTGCCGGCACGTATTGCAGAAAAATTCCCCGGGTTTGCCGTTGGGCCGCAAGTGGAATTTGGATGAAGCTGATGCCAAAAGGATGGTCCGGCCGATCACCCCAACATTTGTCACAGCTGTATCATCCGAGCCGCATCTAAAACAATTGGGCAACGGTCTGTTTTCGATTTCGTCCAGCGTCTTGGTAATGCCCGGATAGTCCTTTTCCTTCCGCACTATTTCCTCTCTCGGAATTTTAAGCATAGGCCTCACTCCCAAACATCCATCAATCATTTGTCACAGTTAGCCAATTTCCTTGACCGGCTCGCCGGCGATCATTAAGTTCTTGAGTCAGGAGGTCATTCTGTATTTACCATATCAATGATTTTCAGCATTTGCTGAAAACACCGATAACAGTGAAAAAAATTCATGCCACGCTGGAACATCCCCCAACAAACTCCCTCATTAGTTTTCCAATCCTACTAAAACCCTGGTTTTTGTTTCCTGTTACTTCATCCATATACAGACTCCGGTTCACCTCAACCATGATCGAGCTTACCCGCTTATCCCGCTGATAAAACCTCGAAGGGGAACATGGAGAATAATCTGGTTCATGAAACCTATGCAAATAATATGGTACCATTGAGTAGCGGTACCATATTATGGTTCTAAACTATAGATATCAAAGGAAAGAAGAATGCATAAAAATGCATATTGCCGGTTGGCAATAATGTAACTGTTGATTGCGTCCGTTGTAAAGGAAGGAAGCGATAACTTGGATTACGGTCATGGAGATCATTGGGAATGTATTTTTGCTATGGATGAATTCAATAAGGACTGGATACCCAAAATATTGGCAGAAGGAAAGGTTATCGACGCGATTAAATTGACCAGGAAATGGTTTGATAATGATTATGAATCTGAAGAAGCTGTAGTAATATTTTCTTATCCGGATGGAGAGTTATCATTTAACGCTATATGTGTTTCAAATTCAAAGGAAAAAACCTTGAGCTTATTCTCAATGTACCCATGCATCAATGATGGGACAGTTATTGAATTAACTGTGGAGAATATTATTGATTGGGGTGAAGGGGGAGATGGTATTGAAGGAGTAATCCAAGCGGTGGACGAAAAGGGTTCTCCTTTTGGTTTTTTTGATACGAAATACTATAAAAACCGTAATAAATATGAAATAGGCAAGACCTATCCTTTTAAGGTGGCCGCAATTGTATATATGATTGAACCGTTAGACTCTAGAACCTTTGAAATAACTGAAGTTGACAAGATAATGGATTTTTATTCAAAGCTCGGTGATAAACCAAAATATGATGAAGATGGTAAGCTCAAACCTCTAATCTTTGATTTGAGCCAATTGGTGGCATTATTGTCAAAGTCAGAGGAATATCCGGATGATTTTGAATTTCAATTTCCGATTAATGATATAACAAACTTTATAATAGATGATGTTAATATTTATAAGATAAAAGCACCCTTCATGCGTGATCCAGATATCGAAGGCGTATTGTATGTGAGCGATAAGATTCTTAATCATGAAATATCTATTGGTGAACCTATAAGAGGCGTATTATGGATGCAAGGATTCCTAGACGAATGAAGAAAGATGGGGACTTTTTCAGGTACACGTGTGATGCATTTTACTTGTCTTCACATCGTCCGAAAGGTTTAGACATTGATACGGAAGAACCGTCCGAGATCACTGAATAAGTCTCTAAAATGTGTCATGCTGAGCATCAGCGAAGCATCTTGCAGCTGTATAAAGGCCAATAATACGGTATTGTTGATAAGATCCTTCGTCGCCTTCGGCTCCTCAGGATGACAAATAAGTGTCACTCTGAACGCAGTGAAGAGTCTCTTTGCCACGGATATAATAACTTGGTGCCTGTCCCCAAGTTATTGGGTTAACAGCTGGGACCAGATTCCTTGCTCCGCTCGGCATGACACAATGTGCTCCCAAGGATGATAAATGAGTGTCACTCTGAACGCAGTGCACTGCCCACTCAGAGCGCAGACACTGTCACTCAGAGCGCAGCGAAGAGTCTATTAACTCCTCGCAGTGAAAAAACCGGGCACTTTATCACTGGTCTCGAACCGTCCCCTTGTGTCCCCCCTGTGTCCTTATTGATCCTTCCTGTTATCCCCACACCGAATCCTGAAAACGATATATCTGGACTACAGATGGACCGCGTGCCGGGGCAAAGATCAGCTCGCGCACAGCGGCCAGCTCAATATACTTCCTGAATTTGGTATTCCAGTCTGTAGCTTTTGGCACAGGTGCAGGGTATTTATGATGAAGGGTGGTCGGACCATGAAAATACAATCGTTACGTACGGACGATTGCATTGATGAAGTAATCAATAAATATTCCGAACTGGTATATCGGCTGGCGTATGCCCGGGTAAACTCCAAAAGCGATGCCGATGATATTTTTCAAGAAGTGTTTATAAGGTATGTACGCAAGAATCCTGAATTTGCAAGCGAAGAACACCGAAAAGCATGGTTGATAAAAGTCACCATTAATTGCAGTAAAAAATTATGGTCATCAGCATGGTTCAGAAAAACTACTCCATTAGAAGATGGGGTGGCTTTTGAAATGCAGGAAACAAGCGATTTGCATAATACCATGGCTGGCTTGCCGATAAAATACAGAACTGTTATCCATTTGTTCTATTATGAAGATCTTTCCATAGAGGAAATCAGTAATATTTTAAGCATTAAACCTTCAACCATTAGGACTCAGCTTACCAGGGCAAGGGCTATGCTGAAAGATGTACTGAAAGGAGAATTTTAAATGTTGACCAGGGATTATAAGGACATGAATGAGCAAATCAGTCCGAGTGACGAATTAATTATTAAAACAAAAGCGGCTATGCAATCGAAATTGCAGAGGCAGTCAAAAATGACGGCCCGATTTGTCTCCCGACCATTGGCTATAACCGCGATTATTTGTTTATGTATGTTGGTCACTATCCCGGTTATGGCTGCCACGATTCCCTCTTTTAATAATCTGCTTTATTTAGTTAGTCCACAAATTGCCCGGTTTTTGCAACCTATTGAACTATCGAGCCAAAGCAACGGGATAAAAATGGATGTTGTTGCGGCAATGAATGATGATGACACCGTGGTTATTTATCTGAACTTGCAGGATTTAACGGAAGACAGAATCGACAACACGGTTGATTTATATCACTATTCCCTACGCAGCGCTGCCACGTTTACCCATGAACTGGTTGACTATGATGAGGAAACTAAAACAGCAACGATTCGTATGCTGGCTAGTGGGGCCAGCAATTTAAATGGCCCAAAAATTACATTTCAACTGAATTCTTTCTTAAGCGGTAAAAAGTTTTACCAGGATGAAAAAGCAAATGTGGATATGTCCAATATCGCAGTTTATAAACCCGAAACTATTCCCCTCGATATGGCCCGTATCCCGGGCGGAGGCGGCCCTGGTTTTAAAGTTTTAAAGCAACAAGATGAATTCAGCGTTTTGAAACCGCATCAATCCAATAAGCAGTTCGGGCCGGAAATCGATTTTGTTTCCATATCAAATATCGGTTATGTGGATGGACTCCTGCACATTCAAACTGATTGGCAAGAAAGGACTAACGAAAAGATCGATAATCACGGATATATTCTTCTGAGAAATGAATCCGGCGAGGAGATTCATCCCTATGCGAACCTGTACTTTGATGTGGATGAGAATGAGAATACGGTATATGGTAACAGATATCAGGAAGAGGTCTACAAGATTTCTCCAGACGTAGTCGGTAATTATCTCCCGTATGGATATCTGGTAAAAAACGGACGCTATGTTGAAGGCGACTGGAGCGTAACCTTTAATATCAAAGCGGTCAGTGATAATGTACTGCTAGCTGAGGATGCAAGACTTGATAATGCAAAAATTGATGAATTGTCGGTTACTCCTATAGGCATCAAGATAAAAGGAAGAGCCTCGGCTGACGAAATCTCGGTTGAGGTAATCATGAATGATGGCATGCCCGCGGTGTTCAATCATGTTATATCCCGTGAAGAAAATGGCATCACCACCATTAAATACATTGCAGATATGCCAATTGATATAAGAAATATCCAAGAAGTGCGGATAAACGGGCATACAGTATTGCCATAAGCTAAGGAAACAGGGGAAAGCAAGAGAACGCTAAACGTCTCCCTGCTTCACCCATGCCACACTGGAACATCCCATAACAAACTCCCTCATCAGTTTTCCAATTCTACTAAACCCCTGGTTTTTGTTTCCTGTTACTTCATTCATATATAGACTACGATTTACTTCAACCATAATCGAGCTTACCCGCTTATCCCGCTTATAGAACTTAGATGGCACGAAAGTTCCTGCAAACGGGCGGTTGACAGATACCGAAAAATGCTTTGCCATCCATTCTAGAGCGTAGTCCTTTAATTGCGGCGGCGTGTGGTAATCGTCGGTCCCCACGCAAATATCCGGCCGTTCCGGGTCTTGATCCAGTTCATAGGGCAATGGTTTCGGTGGGAAGGAATGGCAGTCAATGATCAGGCAGCGGTTATGCTGAGCCAGCGAAGCCTCGACGGCGTCTTCGAATTCTTTATGGTAGGGATCATAGTATTCGGCTAGAATGGCAGTCCGGGTCCCAGGGGTAATGTACCGCAGCCTCTTTCCCACCGAAGTGCGCTCATAAACTGTGCCCATACCGACTTGGGCCATGACTTCATCTTCATCAGAGCGGAACCTCTCCATATCTACCACCAGCCGACTGACCGGACTCTTTATCATTGTTGCCCCCGGCACCGCGAAAAGCTCGTCAGTATACCAGTCGGTCATAGCCAAAAGCTCGCCCTCCAGCTCCCGGTCGTCAAGAACTATGGCTGACCTGATATTATCCGGTATATATAGACTGGCGTGGGGTACATGCAGAATAATCTGGTTCATGAATCACAAATAGTCCTTTAGCAAATCCATAATGTATTCATCGTTTACGCAAATGCACCTGTCCTTGTCCCGGTCCAACAAATTAAGCTGCACTAAACTTTCATATATCTGCAGGTAGGCGGCATGGCTGATACTGATGATCTGGCCGGATCCGTCTTTAAACACCACCTGAAATATTAGGGTATCCTCTTCGAAAAGCAGGAAATCAATATCTTTTATCGAGTTGTTTTGATTGAGGTCTTCGTTCCTAAATAGATTGATTTTCAGCAGCTGGACGGCAATATCATTCAAGTTGTTGTCAGACAGTTTGATTTTTTCGGTAAGTTCCGGCAGCCGAGTGACATAGCGCAGCATATAGCCGGCAAAAAGGGAGAAGAGTTTCGAGGATTCCACCACTTCATACGGATCGGCATGTTTCGGAACATGGTTGATAATGAGTAGGTTTTTGGGGTCATGGTACATGAACGACTGGTTGATGACTATCCTCTTGTCGCACTCTGGGCAAACCGCGCTGTTCAATTTTCCCGCCAGCACCAAATCCTTAAGTTCCGGATTTATTCCAACATTAATGGAATCATAAACGTTGATGCTCAATTTATGGCTGCAGTTCGGGCAATCGTACTCATTGCGGTTAATAATGCTCACGGGAAGTCCTCCTTCAATGAGTATGCTTATTTCCAACACACCTTCTACAATATCAGTTTTAACGGCAATCCCTCATTGCACCAAAGCAACAGCTGTTGATGCACTCCCTCTACTATCGCCGCCGCTCCGTTAATGAAGCCTTTGGGATTTATCTCCTCCTGCCAATACAGACTATAGTTTTCAAGCCAGTCCAACATCGAATCCACCATGAATTTATGCCGGGAAAACTGTGTCAGGGCCAAAACCATACGGTCATCGAGTTGCACCAGATTGCCAAAAATATCGCCGATCTGCACTAACTCGCAATGGGTAAAATCAAATTGCACATCCCAGTCTTTAACCAGGGAGTACTCGTAATACTGATCCAGTTGGCGCAAACGATCCTTTTCCCGGTCCATGATGCGCTGTAACCGCAGGTCCCGCAAATTTTTAATTTCTATTACAATCACCTCTAAACTACGTCATCCCTAACTAAAAACAGATTATCGGAAATAAAGCATCAAGCCAGGCCTTTTTTAAAGAGCTTAGGATCCTCCTTCATTATAAAGTTCCTTTATTAGGAACTATTCACCAATAATTACCATAATCCTCCTATTTTAGACGCAGCTATTTTTGCAAAAACGAAGGGACCTATCAAAATTAAATAGGTCACAATTGACTTAAAAGCCCTTATGATAACTTAAACCCAGACATTTTTAATAAGACATGGATTGCCCCTTCGATGTTTGAATCCAAATAGTGATGTTCCCGCATATCGAGCAAATTTAGATATCCCCGCTCTTCAAATTCGTCGTTCACTTTCTCATACAGTTTATATATGTAGCCGTTGGTCAAGAGCAGTCGATCGCAGGATTTATACCCAGCGGCGTACTTGTGAGCTTGCTCTCTAGCCTGGTACAGCCCATCATCGAAGCATTTGGTTTCGATAATCATATAAGGTTCTTTGGGTTGAATGTTCTTCGTATATGGCCTATCAAATAAAGCAATATCTATGCGGTTATACTCGATCTTGATCTTTTGCTCAGACCAACCCAGGGATATGAGCAAAGGAATTACCAGGAAGGTTCTTATCTCGTGCTCCAAAACATCATAATCATTATCCCGGTACCATTTAGCCAAACGGATAACTCTGCGAATGGTTTCGGAAACGTTTTCGGCATCCTGGATACGCAGGCCGTTCTCGATCAATGCTTCGGCAACATCTTCAATGCTGATCCTGTTTGGCTCCACTAAATCACTAAAACTCTTCTTTGATCCGGTATAAGGGTGAAAATCTGCAGCAGCTATCTTGTCTACAATGGGCTGATTGTTGAGTCTGGTCAAGGTGGCATACGCCATCTGCAAATTACCCAGATCAATTTCAGATACAGGTAAATACCAGTCAACTTTTATATAATGCTGTGAATCCCAACCGTGAATATCACTAAGAAAGACAGTATAGTCATAATCGCCCGCAACCTTGCCAACAGCGATAATCCTCTTAGTTCCCTTTCTAAGGACCACCAAGTCACCTTGTCTCAGATTGGCCAGGGCTTTACCCCAGTCCTTATATCCAGTTTTCTTATAGTACGCGTCAGCTTCTGGAGATCCGGCCTTACCGGGAGACCCTGGTGATACTGTGGCTATACCATATTCCAGACAAATATCTTCATAAGGTCTGGATGCATCCCCGGAACCAACTTGCCAAATGTTTTTGTCTTTTAGATCAAACCGCATATTTTTCTCCTCCCTTTTTATTGAAGGCTAAATCCTAGGATACCCGGCGGGCAGAGTACTCCCGCTCATTATTAATACGTATCTGGCGGGAGAGGTTTAATGTATTCCATAAAAATGCGGATTCGGAATATTTCCCAGTCGAGTCCTTTTTTCCAGTCCCTTCTCCATAATCTGGCTCAAGTCTATTTGATTTCCAATATTCAGCAATATTTTCCATAATCCTGCATAATCTTAAGAAAATCATTGACCGGTATGAATCTGCATTTAAATATTCTCTGGAAATTCAGGGGCAACTGCCGAGAAATAGTCGGTAATTGAAATGAAAGGTACCGCAGTTTGGTATGTGATTCCTCCCTCTCATGTTCTATAAGAGGATTATAAAAAAGGCTGGATGAAATGCATGTTACTGGAGGGTTGACGAAATTATTCTTCGATGCGGGTGAAGAATAATATAGTGAGGGGGCTTGGATATTTTCCAGTCAAAAGATTCCGCCTCGTTTCTTGGTTTGTCCGGTTCTATTGCCTGCCAACGATTATTTGTCTGCCTGAATTCACTACATGGTCAAGGCCACCAGCTTTTCATCCACCACTCTGATACGCCAGCCGCTCCGTAAAGAACAGGCCAATTTCCTTGACCGGCTCGCCGGTGATCTTCTGCCAGCTATTTTTGTAAACCTCGACCTGGGGCCAATAGTAGTCCTTCAGCTGGCGGAGGTGGTCGTCATCCCGGATGGCGTCGGTCTTGTAATCTATCAGCACCCACTCGCCGTTCTCCCGGAAAATCAGGTCGATAGTCCCGGTCAGATATGTCTGGCCCTCAAAGATCCCGAAGGGGACTTCGGTCATCACCTTAGCGGCGGTTTGCAGCCTCTGCCAAAACGGGGCGCTGGTGATTTTGATCAGCGTTTCCTTGAGTTCGGGGACTTCTTCCGCCGGGCGGCTTTCATCCGTCAGCAATCTCCCCAGCCATACCGGATCATCAAGGTCCCCTGATCCCTGGGCCAGCTGCTCCAGCGCTTTATGGATGACGCTGCCCCAGCTCATGCCTTTGCCGTTGGCGTAGCCTTGCGGCGCTTCCTGACCGGCTTTGGTCAGGGTGGACACGTTGGCGGTCATATAACTGGGCACACCCGCCTGCTCCCAGTCCGCCTTGACCCTCTGGCGCATATCGACCACGATTTCAGGGGCCACATCTGATCCTGGCAGAAGCGGGGCCGGATCAGTATCTATGGGGATATCCAGCCGGGCCGCCTCCATCAGGTATTTCTCCAGCGGGTACCATGGGCTTTTAACCGGTTTGCCGTCATTGGTGACCACTACCAGCAGATTGCGGGCTCGGGTGGCGGCCACATATAACAGCCTCACCTTTTCGGCGTCCTGGTATTGAGACTCCTCCGCGCAATATGCCTCCCAACTGGCTGGCTGGGCCAGGACTTCCGAGTTATGCTCCCCCACCTTTCTGGATATCACCAGATGGGCCTGCTGCTCCTGGGCCTGCCGGGAAACATGGAAGTCCGGCTCATGGACAACGTTATGCCAGGGATTGGCCAGGATCACCACCGGAGCCTCCAGCCCCTTGGCCTTATGCAAATTCATCAGGCGCACCCGGCGATTATCGATCCCCTCCAGGCTGAGCTCGTCCTCGGCCCCGGCCTCGAGCAGGGTATCTACGAAATCCACCATGGCCCCGAAACTGTAGAATCCCTGGTCCTGCTGCCGGCGCACCGCCTCCAACAGCTGTACCACCGCGGCCGCCTGGCTCTTGCCTAATTCCTGGGCGGCGGCCAGCGGTAAAAGCCCGGAATCATCGATAACCCGTTCCAGGGTAACCGCCGGGGGCAGATCCTGGCTGCAGCGGTAGTAGTCTTGAAGTTTCTCATAAGCCCCCACCAACTGGCTCCGGACCGGCTCATCCAGTTCCTCGGGGACCGGGGCCAGCAAGGAAAAGTTCCCCCCCGCCACCTTATATTCATACAGGGACTGGTCGCTGAGACCGAAGAACAATCCACGCAGGCAGCTCACCAGGGCCACCGGGTTATGGGGGTCGGCCACCGCCCGCAGCAGCAGCAACAGCTCCTGGTTGTAAAAGGATGCCGATAAATCGCTGGCCCCGGTTATCTGATAGGGGATGCCGATGGACTCCAAGGCCCGGGCATACGCCGCCATATCCTTTTTATAATGCAGCAGGATCAGAAAATCGCCCGGTACCGGATTTTTATCCAGGCCGGCCTCCTCCCCTTCGGGGCTGCGAGAGAGGGCCAGGCTGCCGTTCAGGGCCCCTTTTATCCAACCGGCTATCCGGGCGGCATCATTTTCGGGTTTATCATCCGACTCCAATTCGATGACCGCCACCCCGCTGCCCGGCTGGGACGGCTCGCTTCGCACCGCCTCCATGCTGACATAATCGGCCTGGTACGGAGGATCCATCAGGGCGAAATAATCTTCGAAGCAGGGATTGATCCACTCCATTATCTCCGGCAGGGAACGGAAATTACTGCTCAGGGTGACCACCTCCCCGCCCGAATCGATGATGATCTGGCGCATCTGGTGGAATACGTTGATATCGGCCCGCCGGAAGCGGTAGATGGACTGCTTGGGGTCGCCGACTACGAACAGGGAACCGGGGGCCGGCAGCAGTCGGGACCAATCCGGCTGGCGGCAGTCGGCCCCGGTGAGATAGAGCATGATCTGAGCCTGCACCGGGTCGGTATCCTGGAATTCATCCACCAACAGGCGGCTCCAGCGCTGTTGGTAATAACGGCGCACTTCGGGATTATCGCGCAGCAGACGGGCGCTGCGCATCAGCAGGTCCTGGAAGTTGAGGCAGTTCTCCGCCGCCCTCATGTCATCATAGTACTGGCAGGCCGGCAGCAGGAATTCCATGACCTCGTAATAGCGGTATTCTTTCCATTGCCGGAGGACCGGCTGGACAAATTGATGGTTAAACAGCCCCCAGGCGGCGTTGACATCTTTGGCCCCATCCCGGGAGAGCCAGCGGTTTTGGGTACAAATTGCCTTGCTCCGGTTCAGTTCGGTATACAAGCGCAGCAGGTTGAAATCATCATTCAGGTCTTCGATCCGCTGTTTGAAGATTATCCGCCGGATTTTGGCCTGCAGCCTATCCCACCCCTTTTCCGGTTCGGAAGCAGGCAAATAGGGGCGGGCCAGGCGGACCAGTCCCTGCAGGCGTTGGCGGGCTTCCGGGCTGATAACCGGGAACGGCGCCGGTTGGCGCACCTTTTCGACATCCGGGTACAGGTTCAGTTTGCGGTAGGCTTCGAAGAGCTGCGGCGGCGACAGGTCCAGCCTCTGCATCCCCCGGATGCGGTGGGGCGCGTCTATATTAAGGTTGGAGAGGTATTCCTCCCAGGCCTTCTTTTCCAGCAGTTGTTCATCCAGGCCCTCGATTTCGATAAAGTCCGGGGCCAGTCCCGCTTCCACCGGCCTCTCCCTCAACAGGGCGGCGCAAAAGGAGTGGATGGTCCCGGTAAAACAGCGGTTGAGGTTGGTCAGCCCCTGCTCCAGGCGCTGGCGAGCCGCTGAATCCGGCTCGGCCTGCACGGCCTTCTCCATTTCGAGCTGCAGACGCTGGCTCAACTCCCCGGCCGCTTTGCGGGTAAAGGTGATGGCCGCAATCTGATCCACCGTGCAGGCCCCGGTCCTCACCAATGCCAGCATGCGCCTGACCAGGCTGGCGGTTTTGCCCGAGCCGGCCCCGGCCTCAACAAACATATTTACATCCAGCCGGTTCCCGATTTGGGCCCGGGCCTCGCTATCCTGGAGATCGGCCTTACTCATAGTCCTGCAGCTCCTTCCACCCCTTTAGGCAGTCGTTGGCAGCATTGCCCAGTTTGGTTACCAGCATTTTTGTCGCCTTGGTACCACCGCACACGGTACGATACTCGCATTTTTTGCAGTAGGTATCGGCGGAACTGCAACAAAAGATTCCCTCACCCATCAGCTCCAGGAGCTTCTCCACCGCCTGCAGCCCCACGTCCCTCCGATCCTGGCGGCGGGCAATTATCCGGCCCTCGCCCTTATCGGTCGGAAAAAGGTAACCGGCCAGGTCTATCTGCACCGGCCCCTGCCCCAGGGATGCCCCCAGGATATTTTCGGCGGCGATGGAGTAGAGCAGGTGCTGGACCTGCTGTCCGCCCTTGCAAAAATCCCGGTCACTGTATCCCCAGGTACCGCCGTTCTTGTAGTCCCAGACCTGGTAGGCCTTGCCGTTCACTGCCTTCTCAACCAGGTCTATCTTGCCCCGCAGCCGGAATGACAGACCGCTGGGCAGTTTGATCTCCACCGGTTCTGCCTGCCCGATACCGGCCGCCTGCACCTCTGCGGCTCCCATCCCGAAAGGCATTTCCGAATATAAGGGCAGACTGTCTCCATTCTGGTGCTTCTCCTCCAGCATGTAGTAATAGACCTCCAGGCCCTGCAGCATCTCCTCCTTCTCCAGGCGGAATACCAAGAGGTCGGGCGGAGGCACCTGCCGACGCAGGGCCTCGATCTCCCGGTCGGCAATTGTAAGCAGCAGCTGCTTGTCGGGCCGGTTGGGTTGGCCGGGACCGTAGACCTGGTTCTGGTAAGCGCAGTAGATGGAATGGAGCAAAGACCCCCGCTGCCGAGGATCCAGCCAGGCTGAATTATCGATCTTCATCTCCTCGGGGGGAGCTATTTTGAGAACATAACGGAGGAAATACAGGAAAGGGCATCTGGCCATGGTTTCTATGGCACTGGCGGATAAGGCCCGATCTGGATTCAGGCGCGGGTCAAGCTCGGCTCCCGCGGAAATCCGCCCATCGTAGGCGGTAAACGCATCGCTGCAGCGGCTGCAATAAGCATGCAAACCCTGTCGGAGGCCGGGAAAACAGGCGGCCACATCGTCAGGAGCCATCCCGCCCGCCCCCGGACCCAGGATTTGGCCCAGCCACCAGTCGCTTTCGTCAATGGCCAGAGCGGCGTCCTCGGGCACATAGACAGCCGCCGCGGGCAGGGAATTGAGCAGGTCGCTGTAATCAGCCCCCGGTTTCCCGCTCTGGAGGCGGTGAATATGGAGGAGCAAGGACGAGGGGGCACACGGCCGGGCATCCAGCACATCGTAACCGGGAAAGCTGATGGTAACCGGGCCCCGCCGGGAAGCCAGCAAGGCTGCCACCCGGTAGGTGCGTTGCTGCTGCTGGCGCCTCTGCAGATCCAACCAGGGGCTGAGTTGTTCGCGTTCACAATCCAAGAGCACCGGGTCCTGGAAAGTCCGCCCTTCCATCCGGGCGGCATCCATGCCCAGCAAATAAGTCACCGGTCGGCTGCACCAGACACCGTCGTCCACGCCGGCCACATACAGATGCCCGGGCCGGGGGCCACTGGCCCCGACCAGCAGACCGGCCAGCATTTGCTCCAGCATCTTGGTGGCGGCCCCGGGTCTCACGGGGACCGGGTTGGAATAGGCTAGGCCAGACAATTGTTCGATGATGGCCTGCCGGGCCAGAGCATCCTGATCGCCGCGCACACTCGCGTATTTATCGGTAATCGCCGCCAGGCCGTCACACAACCGGGCGACGTCGAGTTTATCGCCGGTCTCGGCCGCGTCAATCCAGCCGATTATGTCCGCCATCGCCTCCTGAGTCTGCCTGACCGCGAACAGCTGGCCGCTCAGCCTTTCTGCCCGGGCAGCGGCTTGGGCCTGGTTGGCTGCCTCCAGTTCACCCTCCAGTTCGCGGGCCATCTGGCCCAGCTGCTGGAGGCAGCGGTGCTTGCCCCAGACGATGCCGGAATCACGCAGCAGAATGGCTGCTTCCAGTGGGGGAAATACATCCAGGTCCCCACCCACCAGCAGGCCATAAATAACGCTGATCGGATAATTGGATCTCATCCATTCCAGAAGGCCGCTGATCAATTTGCCCGGATGGGTGGAAACGGCCGGCACTCCGCTGGCCCATGCCACTGGTAGCTTCATCCGCATCGCTTCAGCGCAGACGATGGACAGGTAGGGCTGGTTGCGGGTAACGCATAACATGATTTGGTCCAGAGGCAAACCCGACTTTTTGATCCGGCGCAGGACCTCCCGCACCTCGCAGGCTTCACCGTAGGCCTGGAACATGCTTATATTATAGGAAGCAATATCGTCGGCGGGCGGGCTGAAAATATAACTCAGGCCGGATTGGGGCGACGGCGGGTCGTCCGGCTTGAAGCTGCGCGGAACAGGATTATCCAGCCCAACCACCGGATCCTGGGCCAGAACCAGACTCGCCCCCCGGAACTTCTCCAGGAAACTGAAGGCAACCGGGGAAAACTCCATCTGCTCAGGTATCAGCAGCATCCGGGAGTGGGGCGCACCGGCCTGGTCAGGGGCCAGGTATAAGGCCCGTCCGAATACCTCCGCCTCGTCAACCAAGTGCTGGGCTTCCAGTTCCAGATCGTAAAGGTTAAAAATCGGCTGCAGTTCAACGCCCTTTGGTTGGTCGACGAAGGATTCCGGCTTCACATCGGCAGGATTGATGCCGGCCCGGCGCAGGTCGTGGATGGAGCGGAGCAGCATAGCGCTCAGCTGCCCAGCTTCACTGATGGTCCGGAAATATTTGAGTTCACCGCGGCCTTCCATGGCCGCGATAATCTGATCCAAAATGGCGAGACACTGGTAACGGCTGGCCAATTGCAGGCCGCGCCGCATCAGGTCCGGCTCGACTATCTCCAGGGCCAGTGCCAATGGGGTCACCGGGCGCAGGTTAAGCCAGGGGGTCCCCTCCCGGGCCAATCCATCCATCAGCTGGTATCCATAGGAGCGCGACGGTATCAGCAGAAGCTTCTCCTGCCAGGGGTAGTTCTTGACCGCCGCGGCCAATTCTTGCAGCAGAACGTTCATATGGTCCCCCCCAACCAAAAACCCACTGATTTCAGCACTATGAGTATAGATGAGTCGTTGCCAATTTGTTGCACAGATCTTCAATGTAATCTCGCCTGGCTATTGCATCCAGCCAATCCTGCGGTATGTTTTCGTATCCATAGTACAGTCCCGCCAAGCCCCCCGCCACTGCTGCCACCGTATCAGTATCGCCTCCCAGATTGACAGCTTTCAGAACACAGTCTCTATAGCTGTGGGTATTCAGGAGACACCATATGGCTGCTTCGAGAGTATCAACCACATAACCGCTGCTCTTGATCGAATCTTCAGGCAGTTTACCAAAATCATCCTGGTCAAGCCGGTCATAGTACTTCAACTGCTCACTAAAACCTTCACGTTTTTGGTAATATTCTATCGCTTCCCGAATGCCTTGCTTCACCGCTCCAGTTATATCATTTCCGGCCACCAGCCTGGATGAAACCGAAATATATATGCCGCAGGCAATTTGACTGCGTTTATGGGCGTGAGTCAGAGCAGAAACCTTATGTATGATCTCGACCGCTGCTTCCTCGGCCATGAACCCCGCTCCGAAGGCAGATTGCAGATAGAATAGAATCGGAAGAATTCTCATCAAAGAACCGTTGCCGTTGTCTGTTCCCGCCTTCCCGCCGCACTCCAAGGGATCGGCGCCATCCTCAAACCTCTCTAAAGCTTTCCTGGTAGCGATGCCAATATCAAAAACCTCCCCGTGCGGGGTATAATCCCCATTCCTATACCATTTGAGGAAGTTTTCCATGATAGCTTCATAATCCAACCCCTGGGCTAGACTGTCCAAAAGGCCCAGGGTCATGCTGGTGTCATCGGACCATGTTCCAGCCGGCTGGTGGTAGGTACCATAGGACCGCATGCCGATCACCGGGTTTCTTCTGAGCGTTTCCCGGTCGTTAAATTCAACCGGGACCCCTAAAGCATCAGCCACACACAGGCCCATAATCCCATCCAATATCCTATTCATAGTTCACTTCTCCTGCCGATCGAACTTATTCCCCGTTTATAACCCAGGAATCGGTTGCGTTTGAGCCCGCCTGGCGGGGTCGATATCGTCCCTTTCCGCAATCCGACTCCGTCTTCCATTATCTTCTATAATCAGCATCAAAATCCTCTAATGTGAAGATATATTAACTTGGTAATAACTTGGTGCCTGTCCCCAAGTTATTCGGTTTTTTCCGACTTTCTTTTTTTGTAGGAAATAGGCGACATTCGCCCAATCCATCATTTGGGAGCCCTATAATATAGGTGACAAAAATACTAATTACAGGATACGAATGAAAGGGGGGACAAGAGGATGTCGAATCGTTTGGCCGTATTGCGGCGGTCACGGGGTTGGACCCAGGACCAGCTGGCCCAGCAGCTGGGGATCACGCGGACCTACCTGTCAGACCTCGAGAACAACAAACACGAGGCGGGTACCTGGATCGCGCTCAAAGCCGCCCACCTGATGGGGGTACCGGTCGAAAAAATTTTCCGCAACGATGAAGTGGAACACCCGTGACTAGAGAGGATGAAGGGAAGGAGAAAGATACCATATGAAGAAAAACCATGTCAATCCGGGCGGCAGCAACGACCGCAGCCGCGAGTGGATAATCAAACCGGTCGGCGGCCAGTACCAGGTAGGGTTTTGGAATCGCTCGGGCAAGGCGTTCAA
>JBEHWJ010000014.1:0-35782 GCA_040217755.1 Syntrophomonadaceae bacterium
GGCAGCAGCCCGGAGTCCTCCAGCAGAGCCATCAGGATACTCACATACAGCATGGCGGGCATGATTATGGTAAATGGTATGATCAGACCTTCCGGCACCGCCTGAGCCAGAATCGAGGCAATCTTGCCCGAGGGCAGGACCCCTTGGATAAACCCCTGGAGCGTCTGGGCCACCGGATCCAGCAATGCGCTGATGGGGCCTTCGCTGAAGGAGATGAATTGCAGTAATGCCCAGAAAGCCAGGTAAGCAAGACCTAAAAGAAGCACCGTACCCACCAGGCTGCGGTCGACCAGCCTTTGCAGCCCCTGCAGGTGCCCCCGTCTCCGTTTGCCTATCCGGGAGCATACCGTTTGCGCCGTACGCCGGGCCCGCTCCGCCCGGCTGAGATCGGCCCGATCGAGGCATTCCTCCCGGTGCTGCTGGCATTTGAAACATTTACCCGAACAATTCTCGGGGAGGACAAATTCGATGGGCAGCAAAATTTCCTGGCCCACTCCGCTGCTGGACTTGTGCCGTCCGTGGATGAAGGACTCGATCTCCTGCTCTGCTTCCAGGACCCCCTCCCCGGTCACCGCCGAGAAGCTCACCACCGGGCAGCCCAGCAGGACCGACAGTTTCCCGGCATCCAGGCTGAATCCCTGTTCGCGCAGGGAATCGATCTGGTTAAGGAGCACCAGCATGGGGATCTCCAGGGTCAGCAGTTCATAAGTCAGTACCAGGTTCCGGGCCAGGTTGCCGGCATCCACTACGTTAACGAGGAGGTCGGGTTTCTCCGCCTCTATCAATTTTAGGATCTGCTCTGACTCCAACCCGGGGGCGAACAGCGAATATATCCCCGGAGTATCGAAGATTTCAGCCTGGTGGCGCCCGAAAGACGCAGTGACTTTGGCCGCCTCCAGCGAGGTGCCGGGGTAGTTCGACACCAGCATGCGGCTGCCGGTCAAACGATTCAGCACCGCGCTTTTACCTGTGTTGGGATTGCCTACGGCAACTATCTTGAACATGACTGCCTCCAGGAATAATGATAATCATTATCAATAAATATTCATGAAAAAATCTAGATTGACTTACATTCGGAGCATAGGGCATAAATGGTCAGACGATGGTTGATTACCGTAAAACCTTGCTTCATTACCTTCTCTTCTATGCTGTCCAGCAGGCCTTCCTCCAATTCGAATATCCGGCCGCAGCGGACGCATTGGATATGGTGATGGTGGTGGTCGCTGTCATCGGCCAATTCGTAACGGTATTTTCCTTCGTCAAATCTGGTTTTATACAGGATACCGAGGCCGGCCATCCGCTCCAGGGTCCGGTAGACGGTGGCGATACCCAGGTGGGGTGATCTCTTGCGGGCTGCCTGCAGGACCTCCTCGGCGCTGAGGTGTTCGCCCTCGGCATCCTGCATCACTTCCAGGATGACTTGGCGCTGGCGGGTCAGTTTGTATTCACCCTTGCTGAGTTTATCCTTGATATGGTCCATAACCTCAACTCCAATAATGATAATCATTATCAATATGTTTCAGTATAGAGGCTTAACAGCGATTTGCCAATGTATACATGGTTCATTGGAGTGAAACAGATGCTGGACGCGGGACAAATCGGGGCCTAGGTCAGATCCCCGGTGTTGCGGATGTTGACTTTTACATCCACATTGATTTTGACCTTTTCGATAAATCCTCCATCGATGCTATCCTTCAGTTCGTTGCGCCATTTAGCCAGGGCGTATTTGTTGATGTCGATGCAGTCCACTTTAAACTCACCCTGCATCCTCTCGATAAAGGCCTGGCATTCATCCTCAATTTTGGAGGCGATTTGTTCTTCGACCATGGGCAGGTAGTCGCTCTCCTGGAGTAGTTGGACCCGGTTTTCGTGTTCGATCAGGTCCCCCTTAAGGGTGATGGTAATTGTGAAAGTGTACTGATCGCCCTGGCGTTCAACTTTGACCTTGCGTTCATTGCTGGCAAATACCGTGCCCCGGTCGACCGACTCACCTTCCCGGGTTATTACATAGGGAATGTAAGCCCGGCCCTTGCACCCCCGGAGCAGGGCCAGCGGGCGCGATTCATCCAGACCGATCCGGTTAATCAATTGGTCTTTTTTGAAGATACCCAGGCCGGAGATCCTGACCTCCCCGTTGTCGGCTTTGAGTATAGGCAGTACCGGATTTCTGCCCATAGTGGTGGATTGGGTACGGAAAACATGTAGAGTGACAACTGGGAAAAAGGATTTTTCATTGATTGTATTCAGCATTACTTTTAGATATAGTCCCAGTTCGGGGAAGTCTTGCGGCTGAACTGTGATGAGCTCGCCCGACCGCCCGGTGGTCATGGCCATGTTGAGCGAATTGTCGATCAACGGATTGCGGCAGAGCGAATCGATGACCGGGGCTATACCCGAGGCAGCCAGTGATTCCCCGACCAGGAATACCCGCATCATGCGGACCAGGATAATATCTGGATTTATGTAGGCTCTCTGATCGCGGGAACCCGATAGCGAGGTTCCCGACACTTTTTCTATCCTCACTTTATTGGCGGATTCTGGATACAGGTTGGGCATAAGGATAGTTGCGTCATATTTAACCGGTTCACCGAACTGTATACCCCCTTCCTGGTTCAAGTCAATGGCGGCTACAAATACCACCGATCCCTTGGAGATATCCCGGGCGTCCCAACAACCTGCCGCGAACAACATAAACAGCAAGGTCATCAAAACCAGGCTGGTCTTCTTAGACATTAGGCACCTTCCTTCCCCGCACCGCTGCGGCCAAGTGATAGAGCAGCGGATAGCCGAGCCCCATCACCGGATAAGTATAGCCGTACCAGTCCGTATATATGACTATCTCCACCGCGCTGCGCGGGACGAACGTCAGCAGGTAGGCGGCCGTCCCGATGATGAACAGTACCAGGAAATAATGCCTTTTCTCTGGTAGGTTGAGTAAACGGGTGAAGGAGAAACCGCACATGCACAACATGTTGAACACAGGTCGGAACGCCACTGACCAGACGGCGACAAAAAGCAGGTCTGTGCGATCTACGAACTGGAAACCGTTGGCTTTTAACTCTCCTATCAGAGGAAGGACTTGGTTTTGCAGGTTCTCCGGGCCGACAACCAGCAGGCAGGCGATGGTAAGCATCATGTATAATAAAGCTACAAACGTGACTGCACTTACCCCGGCCTTAACCACCTCATCCTTGCGGATAACCATAAAATAGGCCACCATCAGGAATTCCATCCGCCCGAAATACAGGCAGGCATCCCAAGAGCTCCTGGCTATATTGCCGAGGCCCGACCCGCCGACCGGCATTAGATAGGTATATTCCGCCGCCTTCAATAAGGGCAGTGCAAATAGCAGTAAAACGGGCAGGTACAGGTAGAACATCAATTCGTTGACACGGGCCACCACCCTGGCCCCCTTGCCGGCCACGTACAACGCCCCCAGCAGGATCAGCAGGCATATAACCGACCTCGGGGTTTCCGGCAACAGGTATACGGTATCCAGGTATGCGAACCTGATTATGACCGTGGCAGCGACGCAGAGCATATGGATGCCCAGGATTGCCGCCAACAAGGATCCCATAACCTTACCGAATAATGCCTGGGACATTTCGATAAAATCCTGGCCCGGGAAACGCCGGCCCAACCTTTCGATTAATAAAAGTACCAAGAGGGGCAGGAAAGATCCGGTGATAACGGCTATCCAGGCATCCTGCTGGGACGAAGCGCTGGCTATCCTCGGCAGGGCCAGGAAGTTGACGCCCAGCATGGTCCCGATGATCATAAACCCCAATTGTTTACTGGTTATCTGAAAGTCGGATGTATTGATTGGCTTTTCCCCCCCTAATTGGCCTGCCGCACCTTATCCTGGCTGGGGATGGATACCGGGCGTTTGTTCATTGCGGTGAGGAAAGACCTGATAATGCCATCTTTCAAGTCACTGTAGCGGGTAGGTGCCAGAGGGGATAGATAAGGTACGCCGATACTGGTCAAACTGGTCAGGTGGGTTAACATCAAGAGCCACATCAGAAAGAAGCCAAATATCCCGAAGGTCGCCGACACGAGTATCATCGGCAGGCGCAGGAGACGAGAGGCCAGGGCCATTCCCGGCGAAGGCAGCACGAAGGTGCACATGGCGGAAAATGCGACCACGATCACCGCGGCCGGGCTGGCAAATCTGGCAGTGATGGCCGCCTGGCCCATGATGATCCCTCCCACCACGCCCACCGTCTGACCGACGTTGCCGGGCAATTGGAAACCGGCTTCGATCACCAGTTGCATCATGATCTCCAGCAGCAGGACCTCGACGGCGACCGGAAAGGGCACTTGATTGCGGAAACGGGCGATCGGCACCAGCAAATCGGGAGGTATCAGTTCCGGCTGGAAATTGATCAGGGCTACATACAGGGCGGAGATCGATACGGCCAGGATAAAGGCCAGATAGCGCAGTATCCGCACGAATGAGGTTATGGGCGTACGTTCGTAATAGTCGCCCGGGGACTGGAAGAATTCTACGAACAGGCTGGGGGCGGAGAAGGTGGTGGGCGTCCCGTCCACGATGATCAGGACCCGGCCCTCCAATATCTGCATGACTGCCTTGTCCGGTTTTTCCGTGACCCGGTACTGATAGAAGACCGACCAGGGCCGGTCCTGGATGAATTGTTCGATTATCCCTGAGGCTACTACCCCGTCGGTTTGTATGGTGTTAATTCGGGTCTCGATATCCTTGACGATGTTGGGATCGGCGATATCTTCGACGTAGAGTATTCCAACCTGGGTGCGGGTGCGCTGCCCCACTACCATTTTCCTGACCACCAGCTTGGGGTCACGCAGCCGCCGCCGCACCATGGAGATATTCACATCCAGGTTCTCGATGAAGCCTTCCCGGGAACCCCGCAAGCCCCGCTCCGCAGCCGGTTCCTCGATGGCCCGCAGAAGGGTCTTATGGATGTCGATGGATAGAACCTCGGCAGACCCCTCCAGCATAATCATGAGCATCCCATCATATATATCCCTGACCAGGTCGGCCAAGCGGTCGATCTTGCGGAACTGGGCGACGGTCAGAAGAGTGCGGGCGAGGTATTCGGCCAATTCTTGGCCCGGGCGGTCCCCGCTGCCGTCGTCCTCTGCATATACCATCAGCGGCCGCAGGATACTGTCGTTAAAGGTATCGATGTCGATTACCCCATTGATATATATGGCGGCTGCCTCCACCGGCGGCCGGACACCCAGGAAGAAGGGCCGGTTGATGATATCGTGGCTATTCTCAATATGCGGTTTAAGGAGAGACTGCTTCCCAGCCAGGCTCTCCGGCAGCAAGATATCAGGGATACTGATGTTTTGCAGGTTTTTGGGCTTCTCAGCTGGAGCCGGGGCCGGGGGCGGCCCCGCAGGTTGCCTGGGTATCTTTCTCATCTAACGCTCTCCCGTTTGGCAGCAAGGGGACATTCCGAGACCACTGACAAAGGTACCTATTTTGTCATCCTGAGGAGTTAATAGACTCTTCACTGCGTTCAGAGTGACACTTATTTGTCATCCTAAGGAGTTAATAGACTCTTCACTGCGTTCAGAGTGACACTTTTTTTGTCATCCTGAGGAGCCGAAGGCGACGAAGGATCTCATCAACAATACTTTATTAGGGGCCTTTATACAGCTGCAAGATGCTTCGCTGACGCTCAGCGCGACATATTTTAGAGATTTCTTCAGTGGTCTCGGACATTCTTTTTGCTGCATTTTTATTGAGGCTGTTCCTGCCTGAGTTTTAATATGTTTCCCCTGGTGGGCCGGATTATCCCATTTTTTAATATGTACGCCCCTTTTTTCCAGGCGGCCTTTCGATCAGCGCTCCCATCAGTATGAAGTTGAACGAATGTTCATTTTGGGGATTGTCGATAGGGCTCAATGGCAGTAAAATAGAAATGACCTTATTTATAAAGGAGGAGTATGGATGCAAATAGGGACCGCTTGGGATGAAGGATTCAGTCAGGAGGATTTGGCCCGGTTAGTAGTAGACATGTTCCACCGCACCTTGGTACACCACATTTTCTGGTTTAAGGAAGTTGAGCACCAAATGGGATGGGAGGGCGCCCTGGAGGCCCTCGCCGATGCATATCCGAAGAGTTATGGGATCCAGATGAAACGTCTGGGCAAGTCTCTGGGATTCGACATGGTAAACGGGGTCCCCAAACCGCTGTTGGATATGCCCAGGGAAAAAGTCGTCGAATTGATCGACGGCATCGCTGCCAACTGGCTGGCCAATGATGGGATTTGGTTCCAGGCCGTTGAATTCAAGGATGGCATGAATGATGCCAAAAGGTGCAACGATTCCTGCTGGGCCTGGTTTTCGCCGTTCGAAGCCTGGTCGATCAAACGCTATCTGGGACTGGAAGACAAACCGGGTTTGGAGGGCTTGAAGAAGGCCCTGGGACTCAGAATGTACGCCCGGATCAACGTGCAGTCGATCATTGATGAGAGTCCTAACAGTATTCTGTTCCAGATGAACGATTGCCGGGTGCAGTCGGCCCGCAAACGTCAGAATCTGGACGATTACCCCTGTAAATCGGCCGGTCTGGTGGAATACTCCAGATTCGCCAAGGCTATCGATTCCAGGATCAGGACTGAATGCGTAGGGTGCCCGCCTGATCCGCACCCGGATGATTGGTTCTGCTGCTGGCGTTTCATTCTTGAGGAATAATGAAGATTTGAAAAAACCATGATTGTTGAGCATGGGACGAGATCCTTCGCTTCGCTCAGGATGACAAGGGCTCCGCTCAGGATGACAAGGAAAAACAACCACACCCCCATGTCAGGTTCCCTGCCATGGGGGTTCTTTATAGCGGGGCCTCGGCAGCAGTCGCAGTCATAGACCAGTTTAGCCTCCGCCGTTTTGCCCTCAAGGATGGCGGCCGCACAGCCACCCGGACTCGACCGGCAAGCTCCGGATACGGGACGCTAAGCACGGTATTGCAGGCGATTACCTTCGGTATAGGATTTAATCTGTCCCCGGTTGGAAAGATAGGCGAGGAAAGCGGCGATACTGGCGGAGATGCGGAAATAGTGGTTGCGGTTGACCTGCAGATGCCGGTCGGCTATCATGGCCCGGGTGATTTCTTCGTGGGTCCGGGGTTCCTGCAGCAATACGATCAGGGTATCAAGGATGTGAAGCAACATAGCCTGATTGGCCTCAACCACGGTTGCCAGATCCTCCCGTCTCCCCCCATGGGAAAGATACAGGAGCGGGTAATTGCCAGCCCGGATCTTGTCCAGGGTGGCTAGCTGCCGGGCCGGGTCAGCCAGGTACAGAAAAGGATTAAGATCCAGCATTTCGGGAGCGATCAGGCTATCCCCGGGGAAAAGCACGTCATCCGGGGTACGTATCCCCAGGTGCCCGAGGGTGTGTCCCCCCAGTTCCAGAACCTCGAAAACCTGGTTTTTAATCGTCAGGGGGCCCGCGTCGACCACATCGGTTACGTGGGATGCCTGGGGCATGATGAACCTGGCCTGTAGCAGCCGGGGCGGGAAAGCCCCGTACATTGAATAGGGGGTCAATATGGGCTGCTGGATGAAGGCGGCTTCGAAGGCGGCCGCGAATACCCGGCAATCGGTGCGGTCCTGGATAAAATGGTTGCCGCCGCAATGGTCGGCATGGCCGTGGGTGTTGAAGATGCCATGCACCTTCCAGCCCCGCCCTTCCAGGCTGGCCAGGATCTCCTTGCCCCAGGTCGGGGACGGCCCGCTGTCGATAAGCAGGCAGCGGTGGTCGCGAAACACATAAACTCCGACTGCGGCCCCGTTTACTTCCAGAGCAAAGGTGTCGCCCTTTACATGTTGAAACTCCATGTCGGTGCCTCCCAATCTGCTGAAATTCAACTGGAAGAAAGGGTCAAACGAACAGCAGGTCGATCATCTCTTCATCACTCATCTGGGGGAGATATTCCTGGAGACCGACCACCGCCAGGCAGGCGCGGACTTCTGCCCGCCGGTACAGGATTCCCGCCAACTGACCTTCCAATTCCGTCATATCCCTCTGGGCAAAATAATCCCCGTAGATCCGGCAGGCGCGGATCAAGCCCCGTTTGACATCCAGCCGGACATCGATGTTGCCCCAGCTGAAGGAAGCGGTCCGGCGCAGGTTGAAAGGCGGGGATGAGCCGTATACCCAATCCCAGCTGGCATGCTTGTCATCGCGCAGCTTGCGGACCTGGTCGAACTCGCCCGCACTCAAAATGCGGACCCGGCCATAATCCTGCCCCAGCACCTCTTGGGTCAAAACCTGCCTGAATTCGGGCAGAGACATTGGTGCGGACAGGTATTCGCCGATGTTGGCCACCCGGCTGCGCACCGATTTTATACCCTTGGAGGTTATCTTGGCTCCGCTGGGGTTTAGGGCCTGCACCATAGATTCGATGTCGGAGCCGAATAGGAGGGTGCCGTGATGGAGCAGGCGTTGGTGGTGTTTATACTGGGCATTGCCCGAGAATTTGCGGCCCTGGATGGTGATGTCATTACGGCCGGCGTTCTCGGCCTTTATCCCCAAGCGGGCCAGGGTATCGATCACCGGGCGGGTGAATTTCTCGAAATTGGAGAAATCATGACCGTTGTTCAATATAAAAGTGAAGTTCAGATTGCCCTGGTCGTGGTAGACCGCGCCGCCCCCGGAAAGCCGACGCACCACCGTAATACCCTGCTGCTCTATGAAGGCCGGGTTGATCTCCTCGGTGGTGTTCTGGTTGCGGCCCACCACCACGGCCGGCCGATTTTGCCACAGCATGAAGACGTCCTCATCGGTGTCCAGGTCTTTGATGAGATATTCTTCCAGCGCCATATTGAAACAGGGGTCGGTGGAGTGATTGATTATTTCTATCATTTTAGGAGATGCCTCCAGATAATATAGGCTGGCGCGCTATGGGCGCCGTGTCCCTTTCGTGATCGGAACGTCAGCGGCGGGGCGGGGAAAGATGGATGGCCTCGCCTTTTACATCCAAAACCGCCTCCAACAACGCTTCGCTCAGGGTGGGATGGGGATGGATGATACCGGCCACCTCATGGACCTTCATCCGGTTCTGAACCAGAAGGGTACCTTCCATTATCAAGTCGCTGGCGTGGGGGCCGATAATATGTACGCCGATGATGCTGTCCTCCTGGTCGGCCAGCACTTTGATCATGCCGTCCGGTTCTCCCATGGCCAGGGCCTTGCCGTTGCCGGCGAACTGGCACTTGCCGGTACGGAAGGCTATCCTCCCGGATTTGGCTTCTTCTTCGCTCAACCCCACGCTGGCGATCTCCGGGGAGGTGAATACGCAGGCAGGAATGGCATGGTAAGGGACTGTAGCCATTATCCCGGCCATATTCTCCACCGCCGCCACGCCTTCAGCCGAGGCCGCATGAGCGAGCATGGCTCCCCCGGTGACGTCACCGATGGCGTACACGCCCTCTATATTGGTAGCCATATGCCGGTCGACCCGGATGAAACCGCGGTCATCAGTGACGATGCCCAGCTGATGAAGGTTGAGCCCATCGGTGTAAGCTTTTCGGCCGGTGGCGATCAGCACCCGGTCCGCCTGGACGTGGATGGCCCCGTACTTGCCGGTGGCGGTCACCTGCCAGGGGCTGTAGGGGGATTCGATCCTTTCCACCACCGTCCCGGTATGGATGATTATCTTCTGCTTTTTCATGAATACCCGCAGCCGTTTACCAAGCTCCAGGTCCATGGCCGGCAACAGCTCGGGCTGGTACTCGAGGACGGTCACCTGGCTTCCGAAAGCACTGAATATGCCGGCAAACTCCAGGCCCACCACCCCGCCGCCGATGATGGCCAGCCGGGCGGGCACTTCGATCAGCTCCAGCAATTGGTCGCTGTTCACTACCATCTCCGGATCCAGGACCGGAAGAGGCGGAAGGGCGTGGATGGAGCCGGTCGCAATCAGCAGGTTGCGGGTCTGGATTATCTGACCATCGACCAGCACCGTATTTTTATCCAGCAATACTGCCCGGCCTTTAATCTTCTCCACTCCGTGATCCTTCAGCAGTTTTTCCACCCCGGAAACCAGCCGGGTCACCACGTTGTCCTTGCGCTGCCGGGCCCCGGCCATATCGAAACGCACCTGGCCGACCTCGATGTTGAACTCCTGGCTGTTGTGGATATGACGGAGGACCGCCGCATTCTGGCAGTAGGTTTTGGTGGGGATGCAGCCCCGGTTAAGGCAGGTCCCGCCAAGGTGGTCCTTCTCGATCAGGGCCGTCTCCATACCCAGCTGGCGGGCCCGGATGGCGGCGGTATATCCGCCCGGACCTCCGCCGACAATGACCAGGTCTTTCATGAACCAGCGGCCTCCCATTTCAAGACCGGCTTGCGGGCGGCGGTCACTTCGTCGACCCGTTTGATGACCGCATTATGGGGCGCGTGGACGACCAGCTCCGGATCCTCCTGTGCTTCGCGGGCGATGGCCTGCAGGGCCGCGGCGAAATCGTCCAACCGCTGCTTCGATTCGGTCTCGGTAGGCTCGATCATCATGGCTTCGTGGACGATCAGGGGGAAATAGATCGTGGGGGGATGATAACCATAGTCGATCAAGCGCTTGGCGATGTCCAGGGTAGTAACTCCCTGGGCCGCCTGGTTCCTGGAGGTGGCCACGAATTCGTGCTTGCATAGCCGGTCCTGGGGGATATGATATGTGCCGCGCAGCTGGTGGCGCAGGTAATTGGCGTTTAAAACCGCATGCTGGCAGGCTTCCTTAAGACCGGCTCCGCCCAGGGCTTTTATATATGCATAAGCCTTGACGATGACCCCGAAATTGCCGTAGAAGTTCTTGACTTTACCGATGGAAAAGGGGCGGTCGTAATCAAACCGGTAGGTATCGCCCTGCCGGACCGCTACCGGGACGGGCAGGAAATCGGCCAGGGGCGCTTTGACCCCAACCGGACCTGAACCGGGGCCACCGCCGCCGTGAGGAGTGCTGAAGGTCTTGTGCAGGTTGACGTGGACCACGTCGAAGCCCATGTCGCCGGGCCGGGCTACCCCCATGATGCCGTTGAGGTTGGCCCCGTCATAATACAGCAGACCTCCGCCGGCGTGGACTATATCTGCTATCTCCTTGATATTTTCTTCGAACAGCCCCAGAGTGTTGGGGTTGGTCAGCATCAGGCCGGCCACTTCGCCGCTCATTTTGGCCCGCAGGTCTTCCAGGTCCACCAGGCCCCGGGAATCGGACTTCACTTCGATTACATCGAATCCGACCACATGGGCGGTGGCGGGATTGGTACCATGGGCGGAATCAGGGACCATCATCCGGGTCCGCTTATGGTCCTGGCGATGCTGGTGGTAGGCCTTGATGATCATCACCCCGGCCATCTCGCCATGGGCGCCGGCCGCGGGCTGCATGGAAAAGCTGTCCATGCCGGTGATCTCGGCCAGCATCTCCTGCATCTCATAATATAACTGCAGGGCGCCTTGCAGGGTGTCTTCCGGCTGGTAGGGATGAAGACTTGCCAGTCCGGGCAGGCGGGCAGCCCATTCATTGACCTTGGGGTTATACTTCATGGTGCAGGAGCCGAGCGGGTAGAAACCGCTGTCCACCCCATAAGCGCGAGTCGACAATTCGGTAAAATGGCGCACCGCTTCCACTTCGCTCACTTCCGGCAAAAGGGGTTCCTCTTTGCGCAGGAAAGAGGCCGGGATGGTGGTGTGAATTTCGGGCTGGCCGCCGTCAAAACCAGGCAGGGCAAAGGAGTTGCTGCCGGGGCTGTTTTTTTCGAAAATCAATTTGCTCACTTTACATCCCTCCCAATACCGCGGCCAGGCGGTCGATCTCAGCGGTTGTGCGTTTTTCGGTGAAGGCCAGCAGCAGGCCATCCTCCAGTTCATAGCCGCCGATGATGCCGTTCTCCAGCAGGCGGCGGTTGGCCCGGCCCGGATCGCCTATCGATACCGCGAATTCATTGAAAAAGGGCTGGTCGTACTTGAGATGCAGCCCGGCTTTCTCCAGCGCCTGGCGGGCGTAAAGGGCCAGCTGATGGCAGCGCCGGGCGATATCTTTAAGGCCCCGGGGGCCGATCAGGGTCAGGTATATGCTGGCGGCCAGGGCACATAAGGCCTGGTTGGAGCAGATATTGGAGGCGGCCTGTTCACGCCGGATGTGCTGCTCCCGTGCCTGCAGGGTCAGGACGTAGGCGGTCTTACCGTCCAGGTCGGTGGTCTGGCCCACGATCCGCCCCGGTATCTTGCGCATCAGGGCTTTGCGAACTGCCATGAAGCCCAGGTAAGGACCGCCCATGGAAAGACTCATGCCCAAGGGTTGGCCTTCGCCTACCGCGATATCGGCGCCCCACTCGCCCGGAGATTTCAATACCGCCAGTGATATGGGCTCGACCGCCATGATGAACAGACCCTTGCGGGTATGGATGGCCTGTTCGATGGGGACGGCGTCCTCGATAATGCCGTAGAAGTTGGGTTGCTGGATGACTGCGCCGGCAGTTTGATCGTCGATGGCCGCCCGCATGGCCTCGCTGTCGACGGCGCCCCCGCGGCTGGGGACCATTATGATATCCATGCGCCCGGACAGGGAATAGGCCTTCAGAATCTCCAGGTACTCCGGATGCACGGTGTCCGGGACCACCACTTTGCGCCGTCCCTTGCTGTTGACGCAGGCCAGGCTGCAGGCCTCGGCCATGGCGCTGCCGCCGTCATAAAGGGAGGCATTGGAAACGTCCAGGCCGGTCAGGCTGCAGATCATGGTTTGATATTCGAAGATAGACTGCAGGATGCCCTGGCTGATCTCAGGCTGGTAGGGGGTATAGGCGGTGTAGAATTCGGAGCGCAGCAACAGCTGCTCCAACGCCGCCGGAATATAGTGGTCGTAGGCCCCGGCCCCCAGGAAACAGGGATAATCCTCGGTGTTGCGGTTGCGGGCGGCCAGTTCTTTCAAGTGGGAGCGGAGTTCCATCTCCCCGCAGCCCCCCGGTATATTTAAGTCCCGGCCCAGCTGCAGTTCTGCCGTGATGTCGCCGAACAGCTGGTCCAGGCTGGACAGGCCCAGGGTTTGGAGCATATCCTCGACCACCGGGCCCGGATTGGGTGTATATCTCATCGCCCTACCCCTCTGCCTCAGCCTGCCGGCAGTATTCGGTATAGGCGGCCGGGTCCATCAGAACGTCCAGATCGGCTTTATCGCTCAATTCCACTACTGCCACCCAGTTGGCGTAGCAATCTTCGTTCAGCAGTTCCGGCGATTCTTCCAATTCCTCGTTGACCGCGACGATAGTGCCGCCCACCGGGCAGAACATGGTGGCCGCGGCCTTGACCGACTCTATCACCCCGATAGCCTGTCCTTGGTCGACTTCGACGCCCAACTCGGGCAGTTCCACAAAGACGATGTCACCCAGGTGGGACTGGGCGAAGTCACTGATGCCGATATGGCATCTGTCTCCCTCGACTCTGATCCATTCATGGTCTTTGGTATAGAGCAAATCTGCCGGGATATTCATGTCCAATTCCTCCGTTACGTTTTATTGGCCGGTGGCCGGCCGGTATGGTAGGTCCGGTCTACTGCCCCGGGATTATTTGGATTTGGTCTTCTTGCGGTAGAAGGCACCTGATTCTACTTGGGCCGGAATGGCTTTATCGCGGATGATTATATCGAATTCGGTTCCGGGGGCGCTGTACTCGGTCTTGACCAGGGCCAATCCGAGCGGTCTCTTAAAGGTAGGGGAGTGCATGCCGGAAGTGACATGGCCGATGGCTTGCCCATCTTTGCAAACTTGGTAATGAGAGCGGGGAATGCCTTTGCCCAGCATCGAGAACTCCACCAGTTTGCGGGTCGGGATGGCTTGTTTCTGCTTGACCAGGGCATCTTTGCCGATGAAATCATCGCCCTCCAGTTTGACGAAAACGCCCAGCCCGGCTTCCAGGGGAGTAATGTCCTTGTCTATCTCCTGGCCGTAAAGAGGCAGCTTGGCCTCGAAACGGAGGCTGTCCCTGGCCCCCAAGCCTATCGGGGTCACCCGGTCGCCGCCGGACTCCAGTATCTTTTCCCAGACCAGACCGGCATCGGCAGGGTTTATGTATATCTCGAAACCATCTTCGCCAGTATAGCCGGTGCGGGAGACGAGGCACTCCACCCCGGCCACCTTGACCGCCGGCTTGAACCAGAAGAAGCGGATGGCATCCAAGTCGGTATCACAGAGGGGCTGTAGTATTTCCTGGGCTTTGGGTCCTTGAAGGGCCAGTTGGGCGTATTGGTCCGAGACGTTCTCGGCCTTAATCCCCTCTGCCAGGTGCTGGGTGATCCACTCGAAATCCTTGTCCGCGTTGGCAGCATTTATCACCAGCAAATACTTGCGGGGACTGCAGCGATAGATCAGCAGATCATCGACTACCCCCCCGTCCGGGTAGCACATCGGGCTGTACAGGACCTGGCCGTCCCGCATCGGTTTTACATCGTTGCAGACCAGGTTTTGTACGGCCTCTTCTGCCTTTTCCCCCTCGATGAAGACTTCTCCCATGTGTGAGACATCGAAAAGCCCGGCGCTCTCGCGGACCATGTTGTGCTCTTTGATGATCCCCATCCCTTCGTATTGGACTGGCAGTTCCCAGCCGCCGAAATCAATGAGCTTGCCGTTGTACTTCAGGTGCATCGGATAAAGTGGTGTTTGCTTGAGCGACATCGTATTCCTCCATTTACAGTTGAATGACTTGGCGGCAGACTTTGCCGGCGGGGCAGAAAAATGTCTAAAGCTGTACTTATTATGCCGCAAATTTGGTAAGAATGAACAGAAAATTTCATCTTAATTTATTAATTCCGGGAGCAGGTTGGTTATCCGGTCCGCTATTTCCTTCCATATCTATACTTCCAAATAAACGGCGTTCGTAACCACAAAATTCTGCTTGCTATTTGGTTCACATGAATGCATACTATTGGCAAAGGATGCTCCCGCCGCTCAGGCTGGCGGGAAAGCCGATCTGCGAGATTCGATCTGGTGGTGAGGCTGATGGTCCCAATCGAGAATATGACAAAGTCAGAAACTGACACGCGAAGGGTTTCCTGAGGTGGAAGGGCTGCAACATTAGATTAGGTATTTTGGTGCGCCTTGTCCTGCAGGGCGCATTTATTATTTTAAACGGGGTGAATTTATATGGAGACCAGGGTGGCTTTGATCGGTATTGTTGTGGAGGATGAAAAATCGGTGGATAGGCTCAATGCCATTCTCCATCAGTATAAGGAATACATTATCGGCAGGATGGGCCTGCCTTATCCTAAGCGGGACATCAGCATCATCAGCATCGCGGTGGATGCCCCGGGTGACGTAATCAGTTTGCTGTCCGGCAAACTGGGGATGCTGCCGGGGGTCAATTCCAAGGCGGTGTACGCCAAACACTCTCAGAAAACAGGGGATGGCAATGTATAACCTGGTCGACCGTCTGGAAAACGAACATATCCTCGCCGCCGATGATTTGGCGGCGCTCATCTCCGGCCGGGATGAGCAATTGGACGCCTATCTTTTTCGACGGGCGGTCGAGGTCCAGCACCAGAATTTTGGAGCCAACATCTACATCCGGGGGCTGATCGAGCTGAGCAGTTATTGCCGAAATGATTGCCTTTACTGCGGCATCCGGTGCAGCAACCGCAATGCGCAGAGATATCGCTTGAACCTGGAGCAGGTGCTGGATTGCTGCCGGACCGGGTACGAACTGGGTTTCCGCACCTTTGTGCTGCAGGGGGGAGACGACCCTTATTTCAATGATGCCCGGGTCTGTACCATGGTCGCGTCTATCAAAGACCGCTACCCGGATTGCGCCCTTACCCTATCACTGGGAGAAAAGTCCTACACATCCTATCGGGCTTATCGGCATGCTGGTGCTGATCGCTACCTGCTGCGCCATGAGAGCGCGGTTGAGGAGCACTACCTTAAGCTTCACCCCGCCTCGATGTCGCTGGCCGCCCGCAAGGAGTGCCTGTTCGACCTCAAGCAGCTGGGCTTCCAGGTCGGCTGCGGATTCATGGTGGGCTCGCCCTACCAGAGGGTTGAACACCTGGTCCACGACCTGTTGTTTATCCACCGGCTGCAGCCGCATATGGTAGGGATAGGCCCGTTTATACCCCACCAGGACACCCCTTTCGCCAATCAGCCGGCTGGAAGCATGGGATTGACCCGGTTCATGCTGGCATTGCTGCGGCTGATGTTGCCCAGCGTACTTTTACCGGCTACTACCGCTCTGGGCACAATCCATCCGGAAGGGAGGGAACTCGGGATCCTGGCCGGAGCCAACGTAGTGATGCCCAACCTTTCACCCCCTGACGTCCGGAGCAAATACCTGCTCTATGACAATAAGCTCTGCACCGAAGACGAGGCCGCCGAGGGGCTTGATGACCTGCAGCGCCGCCTGCAGGCGATCGGCTACCGCATAGTCGTCGACCGTGGAGACTATCAACCCGCCGCCTGAGCGCGGCACGTAAACCACTGAAGGGGAAGGTGAGATCCTGACCCGATTAAGAAGGGAGAAAGAGAATGTACGATCCGAAATCATTGAAGGCCGCAGAATTCATTTCCCACCTGGAGATCCTGGACACCCTCGAGTATGCCTGGGCCAACCGGAATAACGCCCCCCTAATCGACGAGATCCTGGCCAAGGCCCGGCTGCAAAAGGGGCTGACCCATCGCGAGGCCGCGGTTCTGCTCGATTGCGATATCGAGGAAAAGAACCAGGAGGTCTTTAAACTGGCCGAGCAGATCAAAAAGGACATCTACGGCAGCCGCATTGTGATGTTCGCCCCCCTGTACCTGTCCAATTATTGCGTAAACGGCTGCGTTTACTGCCCCTATCATGCCAGCAACAAGACCATCACCCGCAAGAAGCTGACCCAGGAAGAGATCCGCCGGGAAGTTATCGCCCTGCAGGATATGGGCCACAAGCGCCTGGCCCTGGAAGCCGGCGAGCACCCCACCATGAATCCGATCGAATATATCCTGGAGAGTATCGAAACCATCTACGGCATCAAGCATAAAAACGGCGCCATCCGCCGGGTCAATGTCAATATAGCCGCCACCACGGTGAACGACTATACCAAACTTATGGAGGCCGGGATCGGAACCTACATCCTTTTCCAGGAGACTTACCACCAGGAGAGCTACGAGAAGCTGCATCCCACCGGGCCCAAGCACAATTACGCCTGGCACACCGAGGCGATGGACCGGGCCATGCAGGGGGGCATCGATGATGTCGGGCTGGGAGTACTGTTCGGGCTGGAGATGTACCGCTACGATTTCGCCGCCCTGTTGATGCACGGCGAACACCTGGAGGCGGTCTTCGGGGTGGGTCCCCATACCATCAGCGTCCCGCGCATCCGCCCCGCCGACGATATCGATGTCAGGGACTTCGATAACAGCATAGATGACGACACCTTCGCCAAGATCGTGGCCTGCATCCGCCTCGCGGTGCCCTATACGGGCATGATCGTTTCCACCCGGGAAAGCCAGAAGTGCCGGGAAAGGGTCTTGCGCCTGGGCATATCCCAGATCAGCGGCGGCTCCCGCACCAGCGTGGGCGGTTACGCCGAAGCGGAACCGGATCACGAGAACTCGGAGCAATTCGAGATCAGCGACACCCGCACCCTGGACCAGATAGTGTTGTGGCTGATGGAACAGGGCTGCATCCCCAGTTTCTGTACCGCCTGCTACCGGGAGGGACGTACCGGGGACCGTTTCATGCAGTTGTCCAAGACCGGGCAGATACAGAATTGCTGTCACCCCAACGCCCTTATGACCTTAAAGGAATATCTGGAGGATTATGCTTCGGGGGAGACCAGCCGGATGGGCAGCCGTCTTATCCAGGACGAACTTCCCAACATCCCGAAGGATAAGGTGCGGCAGATAACCATGCGTAACCTGGCGGCCATCGAGAACGGCAGCCGCGATTTCAGACTATAAACGGAGGCGGGTTATGAGTCTTAATGCTACCCCCGCTGCGGAGCGGGTGCATATAGCCTTTTTTGGGCAGCGCAACACGGGCAAGTCCAGCCTGGTTAATGCGGTGACCGGGCAGAACCTGGCTATCGTATCAGATATCAAAGGGACCACTACCGATCCGGTCTATAAGGCCATGGAACTGCTGCCGGTAGGACCGGTTATGATAATCGATACCCCCGGCTTCGACGACGAGGGGGAACTGGGGCGGCTGCGGGTCAAGAAGACCCGCCAGGTACTGAACAAGACCGATGTGGCGGTACTGGTGATCGATGCTGCCGTGGGCCGGAGCCCCGCCGACCAGGAATTAATAAAAGACTTCGAGCGGCGCAATATCAATTACGTGGTCGTAGTGAATAAGGCCGATCTGGCCGTCCCCCCGCCGGCTGCAAGCGCTGATGAGATCTGGGTGAGCGCCCGGACCGGATTTAATGTCCATGAATTAAAGGAGCATATCGCCCGGCTTTCGATGAGCGGGGAGCCCAGCCGCCACATCGTGGCCGACCTGCTGGCACCGGGTGACCTGGTGCTCCTGGTGGTACCCCTCGACTCAGCGGCGCCCAAGGGGAGGCTCATCCTCCCCCAGCAACAGACCATCCGGGATATCCTGGAGGCCGATGCCGCCGCCGTGGTGGTAAAGGAGACCGGTCTGCGCCAGACCCTGGCCGGGCTGGGCCGGAAACCAAGCCTGGTGATCACCGACAGCCAGGCTTTCGCACAAGTCGCCCGGGACACCCCCCGGGACATACCGCTGACTTCATTTTCTATCCTGTTCGCCCGTTACAAGGGCAGCCTGGAGATAACCGCACAGGGAGCTGCCGCGGTAGACTGGTTGCAGGACGGGGACCGGGTATTGATTTCGGAAGGCTGCACCCATCACCGCCAGTGTGATGATATCGGTACCGTCAAACTACCCCGCTGGATAGGACAGCACACCGGCAAGCAACTCGGTTTTGAGTTTACTTCGGCGACCGGCTTCCCGGACGACCTCACCCCCTATGACCTTATAGTCCATTGCGGCGGCTGCATGCTGAATGAACGAGAAGTGAGATACCGGCTGCAATGCGCCCGCGAGCAGGGCGTCGCCATCACCAATTACGGCATCCTGATCGCTTATATGAATGGTATATTGCCGCGTACCCTGGAGCCCTTCCCGGATATCGCCCGGGTTCTGACCGAATAGGCAGCACACGGCTGCTGCCTCGGCTAGAGCCGAGTTAACCGGGATAACGATAATCCCCCGCTTGCAGATAATATAGGGTTTTTTTAGAGAGGGCTGACCCCCCTCTCTTTTTTACGCGCGGCAGGAGTGAACTCAAAGGGCTGCAGTCCCCCGACCGACAAGGATGACAAACTGAGACACCCGGTGTCAGGCGACGCGGCCCCTCATCACTGCATCATATTTTGGCCTGATCGGCCGTAAAAAGGCAGCGATTATACAATATAATAGAAGCAGGTGTGACTTGGACCAGCTCTAGCTGCATACGTTTGCCGGGAGGCCTGACCGTGAGGGAGGTTGGATTGAATGCGGATGATGACCACTGGAAAAGTGACCGATGATTTTTATATCCTGGGCAGCAGTGCCTATCCTGTCTATTTGCTCGACCTGCCCGACAAACCGATTATCTTCGAATCCGGCATAACCTGCGCCGGAGAAGTGTACGTCGAGGCCATCCGGGCGGTGCTGGTCGACCGTCAACCGGCGTATCTCTTTCTCTCCCATGCCCACTGGGACCATGCCGGCTCGGCCGCCTATCTCAAACAGGCTTTCCCCGCCATGCAGATCGCCGCATCGAAGCTGGCCGCGGGGGTGTTGAAACGGTCCGGTGCGGTGCAGGCCATCGCCCAACTCAACCGGGACGCTAACCACTTTGTCAAGTGGGAACCCGGCTTTGATCATGGACGCCTGATCAAACAGCCTTTCCAGACGTTTGAAGTAGACCTGCAGCTTAACGACGGGCAGGTGGTCGAGGTAAATGAGACCACCTGCATCCAGGTGCTGGCCACCCCGGGTCATACCCGCGACCACCTCAGCTATTACCTGCCCAACCAGAAGATACTGGTGGCGGTGGAGTCAGGCGGTTATATGAGCGGTTCGGGCGATATCGATGCTGAATTCGTGGCCGATTATGATGGATATATAACCTCGCTGGGCCGTTTGGCGCAGCTGCCTGCGGTGGTCTTTTGCCAGGGCCACAACGTCGTATTCACCGGTCGGGAAGAGATAAAAGAGTTTTTCGCCAAGTCGATGCAGGAGGCAGTCCTCTACAAATACCGTATCTGTGAACTGCTGAAGCAGGAAAAAGGTGATATCGACCGGGTGGTGCAGAGGATGAAGGCGGAACGCTACGATCATGTGGAGGGATTCAAACAGGACGAATCCGTTTACACCTTGAACCTCGCCGCCCAGGTAAAGCATATCGCCGATAGACACTTTTAGCGTTGAGCATGGGCAGGCTTGTCCGGTAGGAGCCCGCACAATCAGGGGGCTGATCTTTTCCCGCGGCAATCTTCCTCCAGGTTTCCTGGGGAGGAGGTTGAATCATACCATGGTGCCACAAACCCGCTTCCATCCAAGTGGTGGAAGCGGGTTTAACGATAGCCGGACATCTGTCTCAAGCCCTAAGACCGGGCTAGTCTTGGTAATGGGCATATTCCTGGCGGCTTGCTGGTGGTTCGTTCTTTACCATCCGATACTCTGCCTTTCCTGCCGTTTGCTGCCGGCATCAGGCCGCTGGTCCCTGGAGCGGCAGGTACCGGTTGGAAAATACGGTTTGATCAGAGCAATTTGTCAGCCTTAAGGGTCTGGTAGAGTTTGTATCCTCCCGAAATATTCTTGACGTTTTTGCCATGCTGGCGAAGGAGGCGGGTGGCTATATAGGAGCGCAGGCCTACATGGCAGGAGGCGGCCACCACCGTGTCCTGGGGTATTTCATCCAAACGGCTGCGCAGTTCATCCAGCGGAATATTGATAGCCCCCTCGATAGGACCTCTCTCAACCTCGCTCTCGGTGCGGACGTCGAGCAGGAAAACGCCTTTTTCCTTTAGTTCCGGTACATCCAGCCAATCGACCGCCTCCACGTCGCCGTTGATGATGTTGCCGGCGGTATAGGCGGCCATGTTGACCGGGTCCTTGGCCGAAGAGAAGGGCGGGGCATAGGCCAGCTCCAGCTCCTGCAGGTCGAAGACCGTCATTCCCGCCCGGATGGCGGTAGCCACCACGTCGATACGTTTATCCACTCCTTCATAACCGACGATCTGAGCCCCCAGCACTTTGCCGGTATCGGGAGTGAACAGCAGTTTGAGGGTCATCTGGGTGCCGCCCGGATAATAGGTGGCGTGGGGGAAAGGATGGATTATACAGGACTTGAAGTCGATGTTCTGCCGCTTCAGAACCTTGGCGTTGGCGCCGGTCACCGCGCACACCAAGTCGATTATCTTGACGATGCCGGTTCCCTGGGCGCCATTATATTTTATGGCCCGCCCGCAGATGTTGTCGGCTACCATGCGGCCCTGCCGGTTGGCGGGACTGGCCATCGGTACCAGCGCATCGCGCCCGGTTACGAAATCGCGAACCTGGATGGCGTCGCCGGCGGCATAGATAAAGGGGTCGGAAGTGCGCAGGTATTCGTCTACCTGGATGCCCCCGGTAGACCCTAGGGCCAAACCGGCCTGGCGGGCCAAACCGGTCTCGGGACGGACCCCGATGCCGAGCACCACCATCTGCGTTGGAATGGTGCTGCCGTCGGCCAGACGCACCGCTTCCGCCTGGTCAGCGCCTTCGATGGCCGTGGCCTGGCTGTTGAGGTGCAGCTTGATGCCTTGTTTGATCAGGTATTGATGGACGATGGCCGCCATTTCACGGTCCACCGGACCCATCACCTGGTCGGCCGCCTCCAGTATATGAACCTCTACCCCGCGGGCGTGCAGGACCTCGGCCATCTCCAGGCCGATGAACCCCGCTCCCACCACTACCGCACTGGCCGGCTGCCGGGCGTCGATATATCCTTTGACCATGTCGCTGTCAGGAACGTTGCGGACGGTGAATACGTTGGGCAGTTTTACCCCGGGGATATCCGGTATTATGGGTGACGCACCGGGGGAGAGGACCAGGTAATCATAGCTTTCCCGGTAAGTCTCGCCGCTGGTCAGGTTCTTGACCTCTACCTCTTTGGCTGCCGGGAAGATGCCCACCACTTCGCTCATGGTACGGACATCGATATTAAAGCGGCGCTTCATGGCCTTGGGGGTTTGCACCAGCAGGCTCGATCTCTTGGGGATGACTCCGCTCACGTAGTAGGGCAGACCGCAATTGGCGAAGGAAATATACTCGCCCCGCTCCAACATCACTATCTGGGCTTCTTCGTCCAGTCTCCTCAGACGGGCGGCGGCACTGGCTCCCCCGGCCACTCCGCCAACAATAACTACCTTCATGATATCCCTCCTTATAATTTCTGCCTTGGATTGGTATAGGATTAAACCAGAGAATGTTCTCCCTGACCGTGAAACAGGTTCCAGACCCAATGAAAACCAGCGAGCCGCAACCAGGCCCCTACAAGCATCTTCAGGATGAATCAGGGTTCCCAAGTCTTAGGGGTGATCATGCTGTGGTCCCTGACCAGGCCGATGGCCAAAGAGTGATGGAAGGACAGGACCATATCGATCATCTCCTGCTCGGATATCTTCTTCCTGACTATCCACTGGTTTACTGCATAATTGATCATGGCCAGGGTGGCGCTGACTACCGGTGTTACCGGAATGTCGCGAAACAGGCCTTTATTTATCCCGTATTCAATATTTCTGCCGGTGAAGGCCAGAAAGCGATCATCGAATTCCTGCAGGCATTGGTCGATAATTTCGCTGATACCCTGAACCCGGCTGTATATCTGGGCCATCTTCTCATTCCGCACGAAGACCTCGAGCATAACCCGTTTGGACTCGATGAAGCGCACATAGAGATCCTTTTCGTCCCGGAAGAAATCGTTCACAGCGGTCACGATCTGATCCAGGAAATCCTGCAGCAGTACCTTGAGGACGTCTTCCTTGTTGTTGAAGTATTTATAGAAGGTGCCGGTCCCGTATCCGGACAGGTCTATGATTTCCCGCACCGGGGTTTCGAAATAGCCCTTCTCCGCGAACAGCACCAGGGCGCTTTCCAGGATCCGGTCCCGCTTCTCCTGCATTTTGGAGGTCATTATGGTCTCCACTGCTATAGCATCTCCCTGACTGTAGATTCGTTCAATTATCTTCACTATAAGGAGAGTTATATCCAGTGTCAACTCGAAAGTCTGGCTCCGCAGGTGTTGTACCAGTTATAGGGTAGGATGGGCAGGATTAAAGTTGCCAGATCCGTCCCGTCCCGGGTATCAAGCGGGAAGATTGTGGTAGAATGGAAACAAGAAGTTTATACTACGGGCCGGGGTGAAATCCAATTTATCTTGATGATGGGGGAATATGATGGCCTGGTTACTCGATATATTAATGTATGTTATCGGGGGATTCGCACTGCTGGTCACCCTGGTCTTTTTCTGGGGCGGGCTGAAAGACCTGTGGTATTCCTTTAAGAAAAGGGCATAACATGGGAGGCTCCCCAGCGAACACGCCGGCATGAAGGGTTCGGTCGAGTGGCCTGGACACAATGCTGCCGTCCACAGTACATAAAGAGTGAAGACCAAACCCCGGGCAACGCCGCAGATGCAGGCCTGGGCTGCAAGGGTATAAGGAGACCGGACTGTGAAAAAAACCAGAAATGGCAAACCGGGCAAAATGAAATTCGCCGACCGCCAGACCCGGCTGCCGGTGACTGAAACGGCAGAATTGATGTCCTTCCTGATCGCCAATCTGCCCAGGCAATCCCGCAACAACATAAAATCCCTGCTGACCCGGGGCCAGGTGTCGGTGGACGGCCATATCGTCCGGCAGTACAATTACTCTTTGCAGCCGGGTCAGGAAGTGGCAGTGGACAGTTCACCGGTGTGGGGCAAAGAGGTGGCCCCGGGCCTGAAGATACTCTACGAAGATAGCCATCTGCTTGTGGTCGACAAGCCCGCCGGCTTGCTTACCATCGCCTCCGACTCCGAAAAGGAGAACACCGCTTATCACCACCTTATGGACTATGTGCGGGAGAAAAAACCGGACGACCGCATTTTTATCGTCCACCGGCTGGACCGTGATACATCGGGGGTGATCGTCTTTGCCAAACAGGAAGAGGTTAAACGACGCTTCCAGGAGAAGTGGAAAGAGCTGGTCCAGGAGCGGGCCTATATCGCGGTGGTTGAAGGTCCGGTGGATAGAAGAGAAGACACGGTACGATCCTGGCTCCTGGAGACCAAAACCAAACATATCTACAGCAGTGCCAAGCCCGGCGACGGGCTGGAAGCGGTAACTCATTACAAGTTGCTGCAAGCCTCCAGCCAATACTCCCTCCTGGAGATCCATTTGGAAACCGGCCGCAAGAACCAGATCCGGGTACATATGCAGGATATCGGGCATCCCGTCGTAGGTGATAAAAAATACGGCTCCAAAACCAATCCCCTCCGCCGCCTGGCCCTGCACGCCCGAGTACTGGCGTTTAACCATCCGGTCACCAACCAGCCCATGCGCTTCGAAACCGAAATCCCCGCGCAATTCATGGCCCTGCTTAAATAACTTGGTGCCGGTCGGAAAAACATTTGCGGCAAACCCAGGAGACCATAATTTCTCCACCGGAAATCCTGGGGCAGCAAAGCAGAGTATCAGGATGGGCAGGCCTATTTCGACTTGATGCTCGAGGAACTGGACCGGGTCAACGCCATCATTACCTACTAACTAAAGCATGACCAGGGATAACAACATCAACCTAAGAAAGCAATCCCCCATACTGGCCTTATTCGATGGCGCTCAAACGGTAGCCGATACCCGGTTCGGTAAGTATCAGAACCGGTTGATTGGGATCCTTCTCGATCTTCTTGCGCAGCTGGCTGATGTAGATGCGCAGATATTGGGAATTTTCCTGGGCGTCGGAACCCCAAACCGTATTGATCAGCTGGCGATGGGTTACCACCTTGCCGGCGTTGGAGATCAATATCTTGAGCAGATCGTATTCGATCGGGGTCAGGTGGATTTCATTGCCTCCCACCTTGACAATCCGGCGAGCCAGGTCCATATAAACGTCGCCGACCTGAATCACCGGCTCATCCTTGAGGTTGGCCTGGTGACGAAGGGCTACCCGGATCCGGGCCATCAATTCACTTAAGCTGAAGGGTTTGGTAAGATAGTCATCAGCCCCGATATCCAGCGCTTTAACCTTGTCGCAGTCCTGCCCCCGTACCGACAGGATTATCACCGGGACCTGGCTCCATTCCCGGATTTGGCGCAGCACTTCGAACCCTTCCTGATCGGGGAGACCCATATCGAGGATGACCACATCGGGGCGGTCCGCGGCCGCCCGGTATATCCCTTCCCCGGCGGTGGAGGCCTCAGCGAAATCATAACCGTGGGCGGTCAGGCCTACTTTCAGCAGGCGGCGGATTTCCACTTCATCATCGATTACCAGAATTCTGGCTCCCATTTTATCCTCCTCCCAGTGTTTTTTTATGGCAGCGGTGCTTCGGGGGCAATTGGCAGGATGAAATTGAACTGACTGCCTCCCTCCGAGCGGTTGACAGCCCATATCCGGCCGCCGTGGGCCTCGATGATGCCGCGGCAGATGGACAGGCCCAACCCGGTTCCGCTTACATTACGGGGCGATTGGAGGCGGTAGAACTTGTCGAAAATAAGTTCCTCATCCCCGGGCGGTATACCCTCGCCCTGGTCGACCACCGCCACCATCAGTGCTCCCTCGGTATGGGTCACACTGATCCTTATAGCGGTGTGCGGCGGGGAATATTTGACCGCGTTATGGAGCAGGTTGGTCAGGACCTGCTCGGCCAATGCATAATCCACTTTGATTAATGGTGTGTCATCGGGTATATCCACTTGAATCGAATGTTCTTCGAGTATCTCCTGATTTTCGCGCAGGGTTACCCCGACAATGTCCTGGATGTCGTACCAATCGGCATTGAGCTTCAGGTATCCGCTTTCCAAACGCGCCATATCGAGGAGGTTGCTGATAAAGCGGTACATCCGCTCAGCCCCCTGTTTGATGCCTTTCAGCAGGGTGGCCTTCTGTTGCTGGTCATAAATGGTATCATCGTCCACCAGGCTCGAAACCGAAGCCAGTATGGAGGTGAGGGGCGTCTTCAGATCATGGGAGATGGAGTTGAACAGGGCTGCCCGCAACTTTTCACTGGCTTCCAGGCTTTTTATCTCCTGGGCCTCTTCGGCCAGCTCCAGCCTCAGCACCGCCAGGGCTGACAAACCGGCCAGAGCCTGCAAAAGGTTGATCCGTTCTGGTTCAAGCCAGTGATTGGCGGGCTTGACCGACAGAACTCCCAATACCTTGTCCTCGGTTTGAACCGGTACGTGATAACCCCGGGCTCCGGGGAACAGGTCAGTACTCAGCCCGCTGGGCTGGCGATGGTCGAAAGCCCACTGGGCCGCCAACAGGTCGTTGGGGCTAGAGGCCAGGTCGGTCAGGGATTTATTGGCGGCCACGGCTTTCAGTCTGCCCCCGGAACCGGGCATAAATAGGGCTGCTTCAGCATCCAGGGCCGCGGCCGTCTGGCTTACCACCTGCTGTGCCAGTACATTCATCTCGGTCACCGCCGCCAGGCCCCGGGCGGTTTCATACAAAATCCGGGTACGGTTCTCGCGTTGGACCGCTTCCCTAATCCGGTCGCGGAGGCGATCGCTCATGGAACCGGTGGCATAGGCCACCAGCATGAACACCAGTAAAGTTATAAGTTGGCGGGGGTCGCTGACGGTCAGGTTGAGTACCGGGGGTACGAAGAAGACGTCCCAGCACAGTACGCTGACCAGGGCGATGAAGATCGATGGTTTTACCCCCATCCGGACCGAGGCGAAGATCACCGGCAGCATATAGAGCATCAGGATATTGGTCAGCCCCATGTCATCGCCCCATAACTTGCCGGCCCCCGTAACCAGGGCGATCAGCAGCAAGACCGCAATTACCGGCCTGCTGCCGACCTCTCCCAAATGGCCGGTGCCCAGACCGCCGCTAAAAACATTTTTGATTTGTTCCCTGATACTTGAATTGCCCAACTGAGTATCCTCCCGAGATTAATGGATTCCTGCTGCCTTATCCGTTCCGGTTTGGGTTTCTCCTATTATTATAATCTCCCGATAAATAGATTACCTGCCCGCCAGGCTTCTGGTTTTTGGCAAAATTGTAAGCCTTGATATCCTCCAGGTAGAAGGGGATGATGGAGACGATAACATTACGCTTCTTCAGCATGGCGTTGGCGATGAATAAACTGGTGTTATTGTGCAAGGCCATCTCCCAGCGATGGGAGACAAAGAACTGGGGCAACAGCACGGTGATGATGTCGCCGGGTTGGGATGCGTGCTCTTCCGAATCGATGTACCGGGTCAGCAGGTTTACCACCTCCCGGTAGGGGGAGAACTTGACCACCAGGGGGATGTCGGTGTTCAGCAGTTCCCATTTACGCTGCAGCTTATCCGACTCGCCTTCATAGATCTCGATATGGAAGGCTTCCACGTTGGGGGTGATGCTGCGGGCATAGCGCAGGGCCTTTACCACCATGGCGTTGAGGCTATCGATGGGCACGATCACATGATGGGCGTAATCGGGCCGCAAGTCTATATAGGGGAGGGCATCATTGGGGATATCCAGTTGTTCAGCCACCGAATTATAATGTTTCTTGATCCTGTACATTATGGTGATAATGATCGGCACCACCACGAAGACGATCCAGGCTCCCTCCGTGAATTTGGTAGTACCTATAACGGTTACTGCGATAGCGGTAGTCATCGCCCCCAACCCGTTTACCGCGGCTTTGAAGGGCCAACCTGGGGAACGTTCCTTCCACCAATGGATGACCATCCCGCTCTGGGATAGGGTGAAGGACGTGAACACGCCCACCGCATAAAGACTGATAAGCAGATGGGTATCGGCCTTGAAGGCGATGATCAAAAGGGCCGCGAACAGGCTCAGCAGGATAATGCCGTTGTTGAAATTAAGCCGATGGCCCCGCAGTGACAATTGCCGGGGCACATAACCATCCTGGGCGATGACCGAAAGCAGAGTGGGAAATCCGCTGTAGGCGGTATTGGCTGCCAACGCCAGGATCAGCGCAGTGGTAGCCGCAAGGACATATAGCATCAAACCTGGTCCGAACACACACAGAGTGAGCTGGGTTATAACCGTCTGGCGGGGATTGGGCACGATTTGGCAGTAATGGGTCAGGACCGCCACCCCACCGAAACAGACCACGATGGCTATAGCCAGCAACAAGTATACAGTTTTGGCCTGCTGGGTGGCTGGGTCCTTGAAGTTGGGGACGGCATTGCTGACCGCTTCCACTCCGGTCAGGGCACTACACCCGGAAGCAAAGGCCTTGATAATTAAAAACAGGGTGACAGCCTGGGTGCCGACGACTACCGGTGCCGCATCGGGGACCGGTGCGGTCAGGCCGGCGCCGAACAGGTATTTATAGAAGCCGGTGGCCACCAGGATTATGACCGCCAGGATAAAGGCGTAGGTGGGCAAGCTGAAGATACGGGATGATTCCCGGATTCCCCTCAGATTCCCCACCGCCAGTAAAAACAACATAACCAGCGATACCCCCACCCGGTGCACGAAAAGACCCGGGAATGCCGAGGTGATAGCCGCGGTGGCCGCAGCCACGCTTACCGCCACGGTCAGGACATAGTCTACCGACAGGGACGCTCCGGCGATCAGGCTGTATACTGTCCCCAGATTTTCCTTGGCCACCACATAGGCCCCGCCGCCGCTGGGGTAGGCATCCACCACATGCCGGTAGGAGAAGACCAGAATCATCAGCAGGGTGATGATGGCCAGGGCTATTCGGGGCATCCACACGAAAGAAGCCACCCCGATGGCCGGAACCAGTACCAACAGGATTTCCTCCACCGCATAAGCCACCGAGGAGATGGAGTCGCTGGAGAGGATGGGCATTCCCCAAAACACATTCAATTTTTCTTCACTCATCCGTTGGCTGGCTATACTCTGGCCGAAAACGAACCGGCCCAGGCGTCTGAACATATCTATGCCCTTCCTTATATAATTGCTGATCCGTCGCCCCGACCATGCCGGGTTATTTTTTCGTAATTTAAATATTATCTCCCCGGCCGGTAAAATATCTGTAGCGAATTTGGACTGAGAGGGTAAAAAATTCATATAAAATAAAAGGTTTCACTGCCCACCGGGAATCGCACCGTTGCGGAAACGAAGAGGGGCGGCAAAAAGTGATTTACATGATTGGGCAGACTAGGTACACTTAGACCGTAAGAGTATTGCCTACGGTACCGGACGTTGTTTTTCCAGGTGTATACAGTATTGATGCAGGCATTTTGGAAATGAGAGTTGAGGTTAGTTGTCGGAACTGAAAGGCAAATTAATTACCTTGGTAGTGGCGGTGCTGGGGATAATATTCGTCTGCACCATCGGACTTCATTTCCTGGAGGATTGGTCGTGGTTCACGTCCCTGTGGATAGCGGTTAGCAGCCTTACCACCACCGGGTATGGAGAGTTGGTCCCCTCAACCGTTGGCGGGAAAGCCTTCATGATGATCATGCTGGTGCTGGGCCTGGGCTTGGTATTGTATGCTCTATCCACGATATTCTCGATACTGGTGGAACACCAGATTAGGAGGCTGGCCGGGAGGGATATAATGATGGAAGCCATCAAACGTATGGAGAAGCACGTTATAGTCTGCGGAGCCGGCCGGGTAGGAATCAATGCCGCCCTCCTGCTGCGCAGCTATAATGTACCCTATGTGCTCATCGACAAACAGGAGGTCCTGATCAATGATGCCGCCGAGGATGGGCACTGTGTCATGTTGGGCGATGCCACCCGGGATGAGATATTGATTAAAGCCGGCATCATGAGAGCCCAGGGAATAATCTGCGCCATGTCCGAGGATGCCCATAACGTCTTTGGTGTCTTGACCGCCCGCTCGCTTAACCCCAAGCTCAAAATCGTAGCCCGCTCGACCGAACCCCAGACGGTGGCCAAGCTGCACCAGGCCGGCGCCGACAAGGTCATCTCACCCACTCAAAGCGGGGGTCACCAGATGGCCATGGCCATGATCAAACCGGCGGCGGTGGAAATGGTGAACACCTTATTCCTGTCCAAGCATCTGGAGATACAGCTGGAAGAGGTGGAGATCAGCGAATATTCGCTGCTGGCCAACAGGCCCATAAATACGGCCTTCGACCGGGAGAAGAACAACGTGGTGATAGTGGCCATTATCCGCAATGAAGAGGTGATCATGAATCCGCGCGGCAAGGATGTGATCCTGCCCGGGGATACGCTGGTGCTGATCGGTTCCCGCCACGACCTCGAGGTCATCGATTCCAAATTCGACAACGCCTCCTAGATGATTGCAGACCGAAATATACCTCGGCTTCTTTTTTACCCTGCCTATCGGTCAAAATCACTCCCGCAGTTTGAACGTCACGCTGCGAATAACCGGCCCAAAGTTGTTCTAAATGAAGGACTCTTTCAATGGCCATCCGCTTACGGCCGCAGAAATTTCTTATTGCTCCTTTAATTTCTCAAACGAATCCAGCTGATTGAATTTCTCCAGCCATTGCTCGGGACTGCCATAGTCGGCGTAATCGCTATACCAGTTATTGCGTGCTGGTCTTTTTTTGGCCGCTTTGATCGGGCACCAGTATCTTTCTGTGCGGCCGCCGAGCTCGACTGCATAAGCAAATACCCCGTTTACATAAGTGCAATAGACACAATTGATCTTTTGGATCCAGTTCAGGTAGTCCAGAAACTGGCGGTCGTAGACTATGTAATCTCTCCTTTTGACTACGGGAATACGGTAGAGGGGCAGGGCGGTCCAGTTATACATGGTAAGGAATAAATCCAGTATGATGGTGGGGACAACCATCATATAGATAAATGGTATAGACAGGACATGGCGAATATTGACCGGAATAGCGTATTTCCAGGCGGGAATGCGGAAGGTTTTGTTCCTCTCCCGAAATGTATGCAGGAATTCTATCCTCTTTTGATGGATCGAGAAACCATATTTTTCGGCCAGAAACTCATACTCGTGCTGTAGGGCCGCCTCCAGCTCATCGATCTTCTGTTGTATCTGCCTGATTTTTGAATCCATGTGATCACCTCTGCTGTTTTGTTGATTCATATGTTTTAGCTGCCAATCCAGTCACTTTTTAATTATATCAGTTAAATTTAGGGGGATGAGTGGATTGAACCTAAGCGTAAAAACACCGATACTATTATCAGCGGCCGCCGGCACCTGCCATGGACAGCCGCCAGATTATGATCCAAAAGTCCGAAAGAAGGCGAGTTAAGATATGTACGAAGCAAACAGAACCCGGCGGATAGAGCACCTCCAGGAGCGGTTGGCGGTATTGGGGCTGGACTGCGCCCTGCTGGTCTATTCCCGCGATATATTGTATTACTGCGGTACTGCCCAGCCCGCCGTCCTGCTGGTCACACCCGGTGATCATCGCCTGTTGGTACGCCGCTCGCTTGATTTTGCCTTGGGGGAGACCTGGACCGCCCGGGACCGGGTCACCGCGGGGGGATTGAAAACGGCCCAGTCCCTATTGGCCGCCATGGGGGTCAAGGGCGGCACAATGGGATTGGAGACCGACATCATTTCGGCTGACCTCTTCCTGCGTATCCAAGGTTTGTTCCCGGCCTTCGCTCCCGCAGCCCTTTCCAGCGAGATCCTGCGGCAGCGGATGATCAAGGACCCGGAGGAGATCGAACTCACCCGCACCGCCTGCGCCATCATGCAAGCTGGGCATGACCGGATATTTGAGGTAATGAAGGCAGGGATGACCGAACTGGAACTGGCGGCGCAGATCGAACATGCTCAACGCCGGGCAGGCCATGCGGGAGTTTGTTCCATGCGCATGGCCGATTTCCATATGGGTCCCGGCATCCTGGCATCGGGCGAAAACCTCTATACCACCACCGGCCTCTCCGACACCATCACCGGAGTCGGACTCAGCCCGGCGGTTGCAGCCGGGGCGTCATTGCGCCGGCTCCAACCCGGGGATTTAATTATGGCTGATATTCCCACTTGCTATCGTGGCTACCATTGTGATGAATCCCGAACCTACGTACTGGGGGAACCCCGACCAGGGGTCAGGGCCTTGCAGGATTCCCTCCGGGGGATAGTGGATGCGGTACTGCTGGAATTAAGACCCGGAGTCCGCTGCAGCCACCTGTTTGCGACCGCCTGCGATTGTGCCCGGCGGCTGGGGGTTGGTGAGTATTTCTTGAAATTGTCAGATCGGAGAAGCAATCTGATCGGTCACGGGGTGGGGCTGGAGGTAAATGAACTGCCGGTCCTGGAAGCTGATTCCGAGCTGGAGATGCAGGCCAACATGATCACCACCATCGAGATGCACCTGACCCACCCCGACCACGGGGTAATCAAGACCGAATTCATGGTGCTCATCACCCCGGATGGATATGAGCGTTTGTCCGTCAAAGGATGCGAACTGTTCGTGGTTGATAAATAGAAGGAGTCATTCTTAAGAATTTTTCGATATCCCCCTTGTTCCTTGGATAAACAGTGTCCTGGATGCAAATAACTGTATATTGAGGCATTGTATTTGGCGGTCAGAAAGTGCTTGGATAAGATGATCGAGCCAAATCGTCCCGCCGCCCCAAGGTGAATCCGATATTCTGGTGGGGTAAGGCTCCGGGAGTTGCCGAGATGGGAAAAGGCGGGGACACTGTGGAAGCGATGAACCAAGGTGGGTCCAACCAAAATATCATCTACCTGGCCGAAAAACATTTGACCCAGTTACGTATCGACGACTGGCTTCAGCATGATTTATTTACCTGGCAATGGTGGGTGCTGGTGGTGCTGCTGATATTACCATGGTTTCTCTGGTGGAGATATACGGATAAGAAGCGCCTGCAGGAGATATTCATAGTCGGTCTGCTGGTTTTCATATTTTCGGCCTATTTGGACGCGGTATTGTCCGAATTGGGATTGTGGCATTATCATTACTGGGTCCTCCCCGTCTGGCCGCGCCTGATTGCGGCTGATTTCGCTATCATTCCGGTCTGTTACATGCTGGTTTATCAAAAGTACCGATCCTGGCCAAGCTATACGGTGGCCCTGGCGATCATGGCTTTTATCTTGGCTGTCCCGACGGAGATAATCATGATATGGGCTGATGTGTTTGAAATGCACGGTTGGAAGCACATCTATGGGGTCCCGATATTTTTTGCCATGGGTATCCTGGTACGTTGGATAGCCCAGACACTGGTGAAAAAACAGGCCCAAGCATTTTGAAACCGGTTTACCCTCCGTCATAACCAGGCAGCGGTCTTCATCAAAACTCTCACCAACTTCCAATTCGCCAGCCTTTAGGCACAAGAGGAGCTTGCCTTTGGCTTGCCTTGGTGTTGGTTCCCGCCATATGCTCTCCGTTTTTACGTAGTTCTTTAGTAGAGACTCGCGGTATTATGTAAAGAGAGTGGAAATGGAAATTCTGAGGAGGTTGATTGCCTCAGAGTGACGCCCGAAATTCAAATCATACGGGGGGGAGAATAAAGTTGAACCGAGAGCAGGCGGCGGATTTCGTCAAGGACCAACTGGAGGCTTATCTGAAACGCAAAGGCATCGATACCGGCGAGCCTTTTGTTTGCTTGAACCCAGACCACCAAGATACCGACCCCAGCATGATTTACGACCATGCCCTGCGCAAGGTGCATTGTTTCAGCTGCAAAGCCAATTATGACATCTTTGACCTTATCGGCATCGACTACCACCTGACCGATCCGGGCGACATATTCAAGAAGGCTTATGAATTATACCGGATAAAGCTGCAGAAGATGGAGATGGAACGGCCGGGGGGCAAATATATAGATATAAAGGCAGAGGAGCCGCCCAAGGATTACACGGATTACATCAAACAGGCCCACGAGAGGGTAGGGGAAACGGATTATTTCCAGAAGCGGGGGCTGAGCCCGGCGACCATAGAACGCTTTTTATTGGGGTATGAACCAGCCTTTACCACCAAGGACAGCACCGGATTCAGAACCTGGCGGGCGGGCATTATCCCTACCAGCAGATTCACTTATACGGTCAGGAACATGGATCCGCACGCCCTTAAAACAGAGAGGATAAGGAAACGGGGCGGTTCCAGTCCCATATTCAATCCACAGGCCCTGCAGAGCGGCAGACCGGTATTCATAGTGGAGGGCGAGATGGACGCCTTGAGTCTGGTGGAAGTGGGGGCGGAAGCTGCCGCATTAGCCAGCCCGGCCAATACCGAACCGTTCATCCAACATATTAAGAAGTACCCTCCCGCCGGGGGGCTGATACTCAGTCTGGACAATGACCAAACCGGGCTGGAAACCACCGCGAAACTGGCCCAGGAGCTTAAAGTCCTCGATATACCTTTTTCCCAGGTAAATATATCCGAGCCATACAATGACCCCAACGAAGCGTTGATCGCGGACCGGGAGGCTTTTGCCAAAGCCGTGCAGGAAGCCCTGAATGCGCTGATTACGCAGGAGGAAGAAGAGCAGGAGATGGGGCGGGAGGAATACCGGCAGACCTGCGCGGCTTATTATCTGAGGGATTTCCAGGGTGCTGTTGCCGACAGCGTGAATACTACATTTATTCCAACCGGCTTCAACCACCTGGACGATGCCCTGGATGGGGGCCTGTATGAAGGGCTTTATATTTTGACAGCGGTCGGCTCATCAGGCAAGACCGCTTTTGTGATGCAGGCAGCCGACCGGATAGCCGGGAGCGGGCATGATGTCCTGGTCTTCAGTCTGGAAACGGCCCGTACCGAACTTATGGCCCGGAGCATAAGCCGACTGACGTTTCAGGGGAGCGGAGCCAATCCCGGTGAGGCCAAGACCGCCAGAGGCATAACCACGGGCAGTCTGTACGAGGGATACAGCCCGGATGAACGCCAGTTGATAACCTCGAGTACCGAGGCTTATGGGCAATACGCTGACCACATCTATATAAATGAGGGGCGGGGAGATGTAGGAGCGGAGCAGGTTAGAGCGACCATAGCCCGGCACCAACGCCTTACCGGCAATCGGCCGGTAGTGATAGTGGATTGCCTCCAGCTATTGGCCCCCCAAGATCCGCGGGCGTCCGATAAATATAACCTGGGTAAGGCAGTTTTGGAATTGAAACGAATGAGCCGGGACTATAGGACAACGGTGTTGGTGATCGGCAGGTTTAACCAGCCGAAGGCCGGTGACCCGGGGGAGATGGCTGGCCTGGAGGAATACAGGTCGACAGCAGATGCCGCGGATGTGATACTGGGATTGGAGGCCAAGGGAGCAGGAGAGCGGGATGGTTTGGATATGGAGGCGGCCAAGCCCGGAGTTCCCCGCCAGGCCCAATTGACAATACTGAAGAACCGCAGCGGACCGGCCGGGCAAAGCATCGATTTTGATTACTACCCGCAATTCAACTGCTTTATTGAGGGCGATTAAGCACGGGGCTGCAGGTACAAAAGACCGTTCCCCGGTGTGCCACCGGTGTTAATCAAACAGACTCTGCTGTGAATCGGAGGGCTTATCCTTCACGGTTTCTTCCAGGTGACTGCGGTCCTCTTGATTCGGCTTCAGCCTGAATGGATGAAGAGGGCATTTTTTCATATGGCATAACTCTACTTCCTTTTTGCTGTGATTGGAGCACTCCAGGCAATATGCCCATATGGCTTGCTCCATGGTCCTCTTGGCCATCTTCTTCCTCCTCTGGATTCCGAC
>JBEHWJ010000015.1:0-32564 GCA_040217755.1 Syntrophomonadaceae bacterium
CTCATTAAATTTAATGGGACGGCCGACAGCGGTAGTTCCGTTATTCAGGCAATTATATAATTGCCAGGGCTTCATTACGAGGCGACCTCAAGCATTAACTCAGAGACCATATCTCGCAGGGTTACTATATCAAAAGGTTTGCTGATGCATCTCTTGACTCCGGCCTCCAAGGCTTGCCTTACCACCTCTATCTCACCGTAAGCAGTCATCATGATTATGGGGATGCCCGGATTACGGGTCATGATAGCGTGGGTGGCCTCCAGTCCATTCATATTGGGCATTTTTACGTCCATTAGAATCAGGTCGGGGATGCTTTCCTCCACTTTATCTATGGCCTCCAATCCATCCCCCGCAACTCTAACCTCCCAGCCTTCCTTTTTAAACAGTTCTTCCAAAAGCCGCCTGACCCCTTTTTGGTCATCAACTATAAGTATAGTGCCGGACATATAAAACCTCCCTTCGAATATCCCCTTCGGTTTTGGCCAAGGCCACTAATATTATGCCATATATTGGCATTGGCGGCTAGTATCCCGCGTCCGTTTCACTCTGATTGATGGCTCTCCCCGGATTCAGATAGACCCTCTTGACATCGTTGGCGGCCAAAGTCTTGCGGACTGGCACCACCACTTCATCCCCAACCGCTATTTGCACCCCGGTTGGAACCTCCACCAAGGCCATCTGCATGAAAACCTTACCCCGCACCGGATAGTCTTCTCCGCCAATGGAGATATATAACCCCTGCCCCCGCCAGCCGAAGTAGCCCAATGCTATTTTGACCAGTTTTTTTATCATATCCCATAGATCGATTGGTTGGTTGGCCACTTCCAGGGCCAGGCCGTCATGGAATCCTACCGGAACCACAGCTATCTGAGCGTCTTTCTTAAGCCGGTACGTGCTATAGTAACCCAATCTGGTACCCCGGGGCAAATTCCGGACCGATATTACCCGGCTCTTAAAGTCATACGGGTCCTGCAACTGCAGGCGCTGCGAAAAATCTCCTATCGGGTGCTGCCCTGATAAAAGGGTCCCAATCCTCACCGCATCGAGGTGCATGTAAGGTGATCTCAAGAAGAGGGTGCTGTTGGCAATGTGCTTGATCGGGAATCTGGCCCCGGTTTGTTCAAGCCTGCCTACCAGCTGCATGAATCGCTGGAATTGCTGTTCCGCAAATCGTGGCGATGAAGGGTCAGCTGTATGAGTATATATTCCCTCAACCTGTATCCATTTACAATCTCTGATTTTCTCCCATACCGACAGGGCCTGCTCCTCATCAAGTCCGAAACGACCCAAACCGGTATCTATCTTCATATGTATCTTGACCGATTGGCCGGATTCTGCGCATATGGTCTCAACCAATTGCCGGTCACCTTCTGAGGCTATGGTCAACGTCAACCCATTGGCGATGGCGTCTCTCATCCCGGCCTCACTGATCACCGGGCTGAAAACCAGCAAATCGGCCTGGATCTCCGCCTCCCTCAGCTGCAGCGCTTCCTCCAGAAAACTTACCGCGAAGAAATCTACCCCCAGGCCCTTCAATATGCGGGCGGTCTCAACCGCCCCGTGTCCATATGCGTTGGCCTTAATAACCGCAATCAACCTGGTCCCGGCATCGAGTTTCGATTGTATCTCACGGAGATTATTTTCTATTGCCGCAACATTTATCTCGATCCATTTATTCATGACACCCGAACCTAGTCTTCTTTCCGGGACGCTTCTCTCCCCGCCCGTTTACGCACCATCCGGCGATAAAATGGCAGAACCCTGGTCCACAACAAGTAAAGGCCGGGCGAGTAGACCCGGTCCCAATCCCCTACAAATTCGATGAACTCTCCATTGAATCCTTTTTTAAACCTATACAAACCGTAGAGGGGATTGCTTTCGTCCAGATCGCCGGATACCCCCCGGAAGTCGTATATCTGGCAGCCCTGGGCCCGGGCCCAGCGTATCATCTCCCATTGGATCAGGTAATTCGGCATCATATTACGATACTCATTGCTGGACGCACCATATAAGTACCAAGCTTTATCCCCCAGACATAAAGCCAGCGTGCCGGCAATAATCTTGCCCTGATATTCGGCCAGGAAGATTTCGGCCAATCCGGCTTCGACCAACTGATCCCACATCGCCTCGAAATATTCATAACCCCGGATCAGAAATCGATCCCGCGCCGCTGTCTCCTGCAGGATAGAATAGAAGGCGGGCAATTCTTCTTTGCCGTGGGCCTTCCTTATCTCGACCCCTTTTTTGCCCGCTAACCTGATATTATAGCGGGTTTTACCGTGCATGTTGGCCAGTAGCTGTTCCTCATCCGGTGTTATATCCAAACGAAATACGAAAGCTGGCTGTACCCCCTCAAAATCAAGCCCGGTATCATTGCGCCTGAATTTGCACTGCTCCAGTATACTCATGAAACCTCTATTGGTAATAGGTACGTCCGGATCGATTTTCAGGAATATGGCCCGGTGATGACGGGCCACCCTTTCTGCCCCGCTAAAAAGTTCCCGGCACAACTCCGGGTTCTCGATGTCGACGACCGGCCCCCGGGGCGAATAAAATATACATGATTTCAATCCCGGTATCGGCAGCCTTCGCTTGAGGATCAGCAAGGCAGCTCTGATGTCGCCGTCCTCTTCCAATATCAGCGGCAGAGGTTCCCAACCCGTCCCCTGCTTTACCGCCCCCCATTCCCAAGTCTGCGAAAAGTGCCCTTTGGGATGAGAACGGACAAATTCGTTAAAACGCCCTTTTTCCTTGCTATCTATGATTCTGGTGGTAAACAACCGCAAATCTCCCCGTGTAAAGCTATTCTATTCTGTGCATTATAACCATCAGCTATGCCTGACACAAAAAAGCGAGCCCAGAAGCCCGCCGCTTAATAAGCCTATTTTATGGCAGCTTTAACTAATCCCAAGAACAACGGATGCGGACGATTGGGGCGGGACTTGAACTCAGGGTGAAACTGGCAGCCGACAAACCATGGATGTTCCGGAATTTCTATTATTTCCACCAGATCTTTATCTGGGTTTATTCCGCTTATCCTCAGCCCCTTGCTTTCAAACAAGGCCCGGTATCGATTATTGATCTCATAGCGGTGACGATGCCGCTCCTTAATCTCCGCCACCCCATATGCCGCCCTGACTTTTGAACCGGGCACGAGTTGACAATCGTACACCCCCAGGCGCATCGTACCCCCCTTATAATCTACATTTTCTTGATCCCCCATGAGATGGACCACGGGGTGAGGGGTGAGGGGATCGAACTCGATACTGTTGGCACCCGTTAGTCCGCAAACATTGCGCGCAAATTCAATTACCGCACACTGCATACCGAGGCAGATCCCCAGGAATGGTATCCCTAATTCCCGGGCAAATCCTGCCGTGGCAATCTTGCCTTCAATCCCACGCTCGCCAAACCCTCCCGGCACCAGAATCGCATCAACCCCATTAAGAAGGGCCGCAGTACCTATTCTCTCAACGTCCTCTGCGTAAATCCAGCGGATTTCGACTTGGCAGTTGTATTGGAATCCGGCGTGTTTAAGCGATTCAACTATACTAAGATAGGCGTCGGGCAGTTCAACATATTTTCCTACCAGACCCAAGGTGATCTTCTTATCCAGGTGCTGAATGCGGTTAACCATCTCGGCCCATTCGGCCAGATCAGCTTCCCGGCAAGTGATACCTAGTCGCTTTATTACTTCGCGATCCAGGCCTTCCCGAGCCAGCATTAACGGTACTTCGTATATGGAACGGGCATCCTCCATCTCAATAACCGCTTCCTTGTCAACGTCACAGAAGAGGGCCAGCTTGGCCTTGATGTCTTCCGACAGAGGTTTGACGGTGCGACATACTAAAATGTCCGGCTGTATACCGATACTGCGCAGCTCTTTCACGCTATGTTGGGTGGGCTTGGTTTTAAGCTCACCGGCAGCCTCGATGTAGGGGATAAGGGTGACATGTATGTACATCACCCGGTCCTTGCCCAGATCGAATTTCAGCTGGCGAATCGCTTCCAAAAAAGGCAAGGACTCGATGTCTCCTACCGTACCACCGATTTCCGTTATTATTACGTCAGGATGGGTGTAATTCTCTATGGCAACAACCTTTCCTTTTATTTCGTTGGTGACATGCGGTATGACCTGCACCGTCTGCCCCAGGTAGTCGCCGCGCCGTTCTTTATCCAATACGGTCTGATAAATGCGCCCGGTTGTGCAATTCGAGTATTGGGTCAGATTCTCATCGACAAATCTCTCATAATGACCTACATCAAGGTCAGTTTCTGCCCCGTCATCGGTAACATATACTTCACCATGCTGATAAGGACTCATCGTACCGGGGTCTACGTTTATGTACGGATCAAATTTCTGCAAGGCTACTTTGAGCCCACGGCTCTTCAGCAGCCTCCCCAGAGATGCGGCTGTAATACCCTTGCCCAGAGAGGAAACCACGCCACCGGTAATAAATATATACTTCGTCACTTATTTGACCTCTCTTTCCCGATTGGTACCTCAACCTATTGAATTTTACCGCTCATGGCTGAGGTGGGTCAACTAGAAAGATAGTCTAGCACGATGACCCGGGTCTGGCTGCCAATGTCCTCCGCTCCGGTTTCTAAATATGGTTTTTTGATCACCTGATCATAATAAGATGTGAACCGTTCAAGGGGAGCGAGGGTAAAGGATACATGGGGGGTCGAAAAATGCATGGGGATAACAATCTTGGGGCGGAGGGCAACCACCAGCGCCGCTGCCTCCCCGGCATCGATAGTATAAGTTCCTCCTACCGGCACCAGCAGAATATCTACCTGTCCTATCTGCTCAACCTGTGCCCTATCCAGAGGGTGCCCCAGATCGCCGAGATGGACCAGGGCTAACCCTTCGGCGGTGATTTTAAAAATAATATTGGGGCCTCTTTCCCGCCCTCCCTTGTGATCATGGAAGGAGGCGATCCCCTGTAATTTGATCCCGCCGATATCCGTGTTTCCTATGTTACGCACTATATGTGGACGTCCCTGGATAGTATCAACGGCATTATGGTCCCAATGATCATGACTTACCGTAACAATATCCGCCTTCAGCGGCTTCAGCGGATACCCCACTTTAGCCTCGAATGGGTCGGTGACTATCTTTTTTCCCTCCGCTTGAATAATGAAGGAGGAATGTCCCCGCCACCAGATTTTCATAGCTATACCTCTCTGTATATCTTGCTGGAATCGAAATACCAATAGCCGTCACCCTGATAAATCAATCGATTGTCGAGGTTTATCCTGGTATAGACAGAGGTAAGGGTGGCGGCGTCGGTTTGTCGGCCCATCCGTTGGGCAATCTCCTCAATCAGTTCAGCATAGAATACCGGTTCCTTGCGCTCTGACAGTATTTCCAGGGCCCAATCGGCTTCGCTTTTCTTCCTGCCTGACATAAGATCCCTCCTACATTTGATCCGGTGCTGATACACCGATTATTTTTAGTCCGTTTCTAATGGTGATTCTAATCGTTTCCATAAGTAATAGACGAGCGTCCTGCAGGGCGCTATTTTCGTTCAATACGCGGTGGTGATTGTAAAAACTATGGAATAATCCGGCCAGATCCAACAGATAGCGAGCGATCCGCTGGGGTGCCAAGGTGCGGGCGGCTATGGCGATTTCCTGGGGGAAATCAGCTATTTTTCGCAGGATCTGCAACTCCTCCGGACCCAATACGGTACAGTCCACCTCATCGGGGGTCTTCAGCTCAAACCCGGCCGCCCGGGCCTGCCTGAAGATACTCTGGATGCGGGCATGGGCATACTGAACATAATAGACTGGATTTTCCTGACTCTTCTGTTTGGCCAAATCAAGGTCGAATTCCATCTGGCTGTCGGCACTGCGCATTACGAAGAAAAACCGGGCCGCGTCCTTGCCCACTTCTTCAATCAGTTCATCCAGAGATACCGTAGTACCGGTCCGCTTGGACATGCGGACTACGATACCGCCCCGATAGAGGCGTACCAACTGCATCAGTAATATCTCCAATCGGTCCGGGTCATATCCCAGCGCTTGAATGGCTCCTTTCATACGGCACACATGACCGTGGTGGTCTGCCCCCCAAACATTTATTACCCGGTCAAATCCCCGCTCGAATTTGTTTTTATGGTAAGCGATATCGGCGGCAAAATATGTGGGTAACCCGTTGGCCCGTACCACCACCTCATCCTTTTCATCACCGAATAGGGTGGACTTGAACCACAATGCTCCCTCATCTTCATATATATAATCCTTCCGGCGCAGTTCATCGATGGTCTGCATAACCTGCCCCGATTCATGCAAAGTCCTTTCACTGAACCAAACATCGTAGTGGATTCCGAAATTGGCCAGCGTGGTCTTTATGTAGGCCATTTTTTCTTTGAGGGCATACTCCACCACAAAAGCCTTCCGGGCCGCTGGCTCCATCGCCAGCAGAGAATCGTCGTACTCGCGTATAATATTTTTAACCGTATCGACCACATCCTGCCCCGCGTATCCTTCATCGGGAAATTCGATTTTGGCTCCCATTAATTGAAGATACCTGGCCTCCAGGGATTGCCCCAATATTTCTATCTGGTTACCGGCATCGTTGATGTAAAATTCCCTTTCCACCTCATATCCGGCAAAAGCCAGCGCATTGGCCAAGCTATCTCCAATAGCCCCCCCACGGGCATTGCCCATATGAAGATTGCCAGTCGGGTTGGCGCTGACAAATTCCACCTGCACCTTCTGGTTCTGGTGTTCGCCACTTCCGTACCCGGCGCCCATATTTAACACCAAGGCGGGTAATTCATAGAGCCACGACTGGTCCAAAAAGAAATTAATAAACCCGGCTCCCGCTATCTCCACCTTGGTAAGCTCTGGCACCAGGCTGAAATCCATCCGGGTCTTGATTATTTCCGCAATCTGGCGGGGGGCCATCCGAGCCTGCCGAGCCAAGAGGAGGGCGGCATTAGTTGAAAAATCCCCATGCCCTTCATCACGCGGCACTTCTATGACATAATCAGGCAGGCTTTCAAACCGGAGCATGCCCGATTCTCGGGATTTCTCCAGGGCTGCGGCCACGAGATGGGCTAATCCATCCCGCAGCTTTCGTATCGGATCCATGGTTGACCTCCTTATAAGTTGACCGGGTCGATGTGATAGCCCGTTTAGGTGCGACGATAGTTACTGCCTTGGTTTAGGTTGCCAATACTTCTAAGCCAAACCCCTCAGCTATTCAAAGGCACCTCATCAGCCGGCGACAAATCGACTTCTTAATTATAACCCGGACTGAACGGATAAATACCTCTATTTGGGAAACAGAGCATTAACCTGATTAAACTTCCCCTGATTATTTGACCAGACTAACGGTCCGGTCCGGAAAAGTACGATGCAAAATAATCTCCTCGCCGACCGCACAATTATGGTCGTGCAGAACATCGCTGACTGTGCGCTCCGCAAGTTGGGGAAGATTATTGTGCTGGCTGAGGTGGGCCAGGAATACCTGCATATGCGGCACGCGGGGGATCCGGGCCAAAAGAAACCCGGCCTCACGGTTGGACAAATGGCCCTGCTTCCCTCTGATCCTCTGCTTTAGGTAGTAAGGGTAAGGCCCGGTCTGCAGCATCTCCAAATCGTGGTTGGACTCCAGTACGGCAACGTCGGCATAAGCCAGGGCTTCGGCGACCGAACGGGTTATCATGCCCAAGTCAGTAGCCACGACCCATTTATGGTTCTTATAATAAAAACCGTATCCCACCGGATCCACAGCATCGTGAGAAATAGGAAAGGGGATTACCTGTAAAGGGCCGAAATCAATTTTATCGCCGATTTCCCGGCGGCATTCACGGGGAATACCATCGGCCTCCGTCATATAAGCCCAGGTAGTCGGCCTGGCGTAGATAGGCACCTGATGCTTTCTGACCATCACAGGTACCCCCTTGATGTGATCCGAATGCTCGTGGGTAATCAATACTCCGTCCAAATCACCCACCGCGATGCCGACCGCGGCTAATCCCCTCTCAATCCTCCGGCAACTGATGCCGGCATCCACCAATATCTTGCGCCCGCCCATTTCCACTAAAACAGCGTTACCAGTACTGCCACTGGCCAATATATGTATTTGCATCCTATCGGGAGCCTCTTCTCATATGGAATTCCATCCTAATTATACTAACAAGTTCTCGTCTTTTCCCGCAAATTCATGACGCATAAACAGCCCGCTGCTTACGAAACCTCGTTATTGGCGGGCCGCCGGTATGTTTGCCGCTGTGAATCCAGAATTAACGATTCATCCCCTGTACAGACAAGCAGTCAATTCCCCTTCTGAATCTTGGCCCAGGTATCACGCAAAGAGACTATGCGATTGAACACCAGTTGTCCGTCCTGGTTGTCGATGGGGTCGGTATAGAAATAACCCTGCCGCAGAAATTGAAAACGACTTCCAGGCTCCGTTGCGGCCAGACTTGGCTCCAACCGGCAATCATCCAGAACCGTAATGGAATTAGGATTCAGCATTGACTTGTAGTCGGCTCCCTCTTCTTCGCCATCGTCGGGATTTTCGCAGGCAAACAAGTGCTCATACAACCTTACTTGAGCTTTGATGGCGTGATGGGCGGAAACCCAATGGGAGGTACCTTTGATTTTCCTTCCGCTGGCAGCCCCCCCGCTGCGGCTGTCCGGGTCATAGCTGCAATGCAGTTCCGTTATCACTCCATTTTCATCCTTCACCACCTGTTCACACTTGATGATATAGGCGCTCTTCAACCGTATCTCACCCCCCGGCGAGAGACGGAAGAATTTCTTGGGCGGATTTTCCATGAAGTCTTCCTGTTCGATGAAAATCTCCCGGCAAAAAGGGATTTGCCTCTTCCCCATAGCCGGATTTTCGGGGTTGTTTTCCGCTTCCAGCCATTCAACCTGGCCGTCGGGATAGTTGTCGATGATCACCCGCAGGGGACGCAAAACCACCATAACCCGGGGCACATGCAGGTTTAGCTCCTCGCGTACGCAATGTTCCAATAATGCTATGTCAACCATGCTGTCGCGTTTCGCCACCCCGATACGGTCACAAAAATCCCGGATGGATTCCGGGGTATAACCGCGGTGCCTTAGGCCTGAGATGGTCGGCATACGAGGATCATCCCACCCATCAACGTAGCCCTGCATAACCAATTCGCGTAGTTTGCGCTTGCTCATTACCGTGTGAGACAGGTTGAGACGAGCGAATTCGATCTGCTGGGGCCGACCTTCGGCATCCCCGGAGTAATCCACCTTATCCAGAGCCCAGTCATACAGGGGGCGATGGTCAGCAAATTCCAGGGTGCAGATGGAATGGGTGATGCTTTCCAAAGCGTCGGAAATGGGGTGGGCGTAGTCATACATGGGATATATGCACCAATTATCTCCGGTTCTATGATGGGTCGCGCGCAGGATTCGGTAGAGCACCGGGTCTCGCATATTCAGGTTCGGAGAGCCCATATCGATCTTGGCCCTCAGCACCCGCGATCCGTCGGCGAATTCCCCTTCTTTCATCCTTTTGAACAAGTCCAGGTTCTCTCCGATGCTGCGATTCCTATAGGGGCTATCCTTGCCGGGTTGGGTCAGTGTACCCCGGTAATCCCTTATTTCCTGGGCACTTAGGTCGCAAACATACGCATCTCCGGATCGTATCAAGCCCAAGGTGTATTCGTATAGCTTGTCAAAATAATCCGAGGCATAGAACAGGCGGTCTTCCCAATCAAATCCCAGCCATTTCACATCCGCCTGTATTGACTCCACATACTCTATATCCTCTTTACTGGGATTAGTGTCGTCGAAACGCAGGTTGCACAAGCCCCTATTGGCAGCTGCCAGGCCAAAATTGAGGCAAATGGACTTGGCATGGCCGATATGCAGATAACCGTTGGGCTCCGGGGGAAATCGGGTGTGTACTCGGCTATTGTTTTTGTTGTTTTTGAGATCTTCGTTAATTATAGCCTGAATGAAATTGGTCGGCAGGGGCGGGGTGTTGATGTTCATGCCTATTACTCCTCAGTTTTAGTTAATCCATCCTACTCGCAGCTATCAAACCCTGATTTTGGTTGCCGGTTAAGGATTACGATGCCTTTGCTCTTTTTAACATTTTCCTATGGGCGTGTCAAATCGCAACCCCATCCGGGCTGATCTTATAATTGGTCTGATTTGTTGGCCAACAATCATATACATTTGGTGGTGATTATTATTATAATTACAATATCGTCCTTACCGGTGTTTTTGTTCGTACCACTCCATTTTGAAACGAGGCAAGACTGATGGCCAGATGCGCAAACTGCAAGAGGCGACCAGCCGACCAAAAAACGGCGGTTCGTATCGTGGGAAAAAGCAAAAAGTATACCCGGGAACTACCCTACTGTTCTCAGCGATGCAAGGAGGACCTCCACTCCTTTATCGACTCCCATAACCGGGCGGTCCCACGATTTAAAAATATATTGATGGTCTGGACGCTGGTCTTTTTGGGGGCCGTACTGGTACAGATCATTACCGGCAACCCTCTTTTCAAAAATATCATAACCCCTGCGGTAGCAGCGTTAATAGGCATCGTCTTGATAGTCTATCCTTCGGGTTTGATGGAACTCAAGTATTACGAACGGGTAGGTATCAAATGGTTCAGTCTGTATGTACGCGTCACGGGCCTTATTATCGTAGGAACCGCCGCCAGTATGATATTCCAGGCTTACTAGCGCCAGTTTTCGGTTTTGGTTTTCCAGGTCGTAACCGTACTCCTGATGTCAAATGTCGGTTATATCTTTTTAGGCTCTGCTCATGCTAGAATAAACGGTAACGGTCGGCATCTATCCATCTTAGCCCGCCGCTTCGCAGGAGGCAGGACATGTCAAGCGATGATCATTTTTCGGCGATAACCGGGGTCAACAGTATAGATTTTACTATCGCTGCTCAGGACACTATCAGCGAGTTCAGCAATGTTACCATACGTAAACGCGGTGAGTTTTTTCATGTCCAGCTAACCTTATTGGGAGAGCCTCAGAGCCGGCTCAGCCGGGCCTGGAAGACCGGATTGGCCATTGATGCCAGTGCATCGATGAAAGCTGAATACGGCCGGCGGGTAATCGGCTCTATCCCCTACAAACAGTATAATGATTATCATGATAAGGGCTGGATCAACTCAGAAAACCGGGATGGCCGCAAGGCCAAGTCCCTGCAGCGTCCGGCTGTAACAGATGCCCTGGCCAAAGGATTTATTCGTCTATCGCCCAATACTCTGGATTTCATCGCACCGGAACTGATAACCTATTTGGCTGGCCGGATGGATTTCGATACTTCAACCCATCTCATCTATTGGGGCGGGGGTAATGGCAGCCAAATCGAAACGGTGGGTGACATCAAGGTTAACGAAGCCGCCAGCTTAACCATAGACGGGCCGGATCAGATGATGTTTGGCGATAGATCCCTGTTGTTGCCGGCGCTTAAATATTTCGCTGATATATTCAAAGACGCTTCCCTTGGACTGATTGTGTTCGTAACCGACGGTCAAATCGATGATCTGAATGATGTCAAAAAATATACCAACCAGTTGGCGAGTGAGATCGTGTCCAACCAGCGTTCTTCTCTTAGATGTATCCTGATTGGAGTGGGAGAGGCCATCGATGAGGTTACATTAAAGCAACTGAGCAGTCATGATACCGACACCCATGTCAATCTGTGGGATTATATGATCGTATCTGAACTGCAGGATTTTTTAAAAATTTTTGGGGAAGTAGTGCGAGACAGCCAGATTGTGGCCGCCTGCGGCACTGTATATGATTCCAGCGGTAAACCGGTCAAGCAATTCTCCCGCGGTCTTCCTACCCGGATTGGATTTACCCTGCCCGTTACATCTCCTTGGTTTGAGCTGGAGATGCCCAACCAGAAACTCCGCCAGGCAGTTAAGCTTCCCCCCTATATCTTGCGAGGATAACAAATACAAACTGTCAGCCTTAGCAAGCAGCTCTTCCGATTTTCCCCCCAGACTTCAGAAAACCTGCGGGTCCAAGTGTCCTCCAATGCCGTCAAGGCCACCAATAGAAAACCGGTAGCTCTTCCTCCCCCTGCTGGGCATATCTATGGAGACAAGCGCTTTTGAACATCCGCGGGGGCGGGACCCCGGCTCCCCATGGGCCACCGGCAGAATATGATGCTTCAATATAAAACCTGAGACTCTATTCGATTTGGATTTAGCAAGTTGAAATCCACAGAGTTCCGCATTTCGGTTCATATCGGCCTTTCCATGACCTCCCGGATTTCCGTCGGTGATGGTTCCTCGGCATCAAGTATTTCTATTTTGGACCTTTCCTCCGCGTCCCGCAGATCATCTTCTGACAACTCCATCGCGTCCCGGGGGTCAAATTCAGATCTTTCCTCCCCATCCCGGGGATTATCTATCGATCTTTCTTCGGCCGGCCTGACCATCGCTTCTTTGCCAATCTCTTTTTCGTCTGATGTCACGGCAATCAATCCTTCCCTGATGTTAATGCAGCAGCACCGGTTAAATAAACTTCAAGACCCGAATACAGCCTGTGCTTGTGCTACTGTTATTTTGGCGTTATCGGCGATGATTCATTCCTTCAGAATTTGAATCTAACCAAATACACTTCCCGGCTCAGCTGAAAAGTGTCCGAATCAGGGTTGGTTGCATGATTTTCAGCTAACCTAAAATGCCCGCAAGCTGACAGGATCGCTGCCCTAAAATAGCTGGATACAATGAATTTGTCGGTGTTGTCCAGAAGCCAACTGATAATGCCGAACATACATTCGTATAATATGCTATAATAACAAGAGCTAGCTGCCCTTTTTTACACGATCTTTCCATAAGGGGATTACTCAATTACTCAAATTACCCTAATTCAGAAACTTCTTCTATAGAATATTTACTATAAAAGTTATAAAAAGAGGTTAATTTGGGTAATTAGGTAATTGGAAGTAAAGAGAGGGGCAATAACTTGGGGACAGGCACCAAGTTATTAAGCGTCAACTGCAAAAACACTCCCCAGCTCGGCTGAAAAGTGTTCGAATCAGGGTTTGTTAATATTAATGGCGGAGAGGGCGGGATTCGAACCCGCGAGGCAGGTATTAGCCGCCTACTCGATTTCCAATCGAGCGCCTTCAGCCAAGCTCAGCCACCTCTCCAAGGTCATCCGTTGTCGGAGCGTTTTCCCATCTATAGCCGCCATTATGACGGCTTTTGTATTGTACATCATATAATAACCACGTGCAAGCCCCAAACGGCTTGGTGTCCCAAACGGCTTGGCCGTATCCGGGAGCCGAATCGGTTGCTGGTTACTGCTCTGTAAAAATGCAAAAGGGGACTTTGCAGTTGCAAAGCCCCCTGGTCCTTTATGATTGTCTAATAGGTGTGGATAAGAAATCGGGGAAAAACGAATGCACTAATCTAATTCTGTTATTTCAGTATAGGTCCGCCGCATGGCAATACTGTCTTGCCGAATGCGGCGTTAAGGATGATTGCACAGGCCTGATATAATCCGCAGATACCGGCGATTAATAATCCATAAGCGGCGATCGGTTTATATTGGGCGCCCAGCCATCCTCCGTCCATCATGGCTACGAAGAAGACCGCGATCACCAAGGCGAGTAACAGAATGCCCATTACCGTTGTGGATTGTTTATAATAGGCAAACTGAATGAACACCAACGAGATCAGCAATGCCAACCAGGCCCAGCCGTCGATAGTAGCATCGAGGCCCCAGCCGAATTTGCCGCCGAAGAATTTGAGTTGCATTTCCAGTCCACCGACCAGCATGAAGAAAGCCGAGAAGTACAGGAATACGTTACCACCAGTAAGAGCGCCTTCCGCGAGTTCAACTAAACCAACTACCAACTGAACCACAAAACCACCCAGCAACCAACACCCCATCAGGGGCAGACAACTTGCTTTAACCTTCCCTGCTAATAGAGCAAAAAACACAAAGCATGCTACTGCCAAGGCAATTAGACCTGCTGGGGCCGGATTAGCCCATCCGCTTCCATGTCCTGACATCTGAAATCCTCCTTACGTTTTTAAATTCATCTCCGCTACCAATCCTGCTTAAGTGTAAGGTGAGGATTCATTGATGCTAATGAAACAATGGCTTGTTTCAATTATGTAGCTAACCTTACCTTAAGCTACTTCCCTTAAAAACAAAAAAAGGCGTTGTCCAAGGGATTGATCGTGGCATCAGGTTTCCCGCACGTTCTTTCCGCAACACCTCCTTTAGTAATAGATTTTATGACCTGTTACTTTCGGATATGCTTATTTTATTGGCTATCAAACATTACGTCAACAAATTTTTTGATTTATCCCATTTTTCGTGAGCTAAATTCCAGTTGCTGCCATAGGAATCGGGCAATCAAAACAATATCATAAAAAGCTACTGTGTTGGGCAATTATTTTGGTGGGGGTCAGCTTCTCTCCCCTAATATAGTAAACCGACCTCGGTTTTCATCAACTGGCGGAGAGACAGGGATTCGAACCCTGGAGGCGGGGATTAGCCGCCTACTCGATTTCGAGTCGAGCGCCTTCAACCGAACTCGGCCATCTCTCCATATTATTTGTATTATTAGTCTTTATCATCGATGCGCTCAGAAGTCTCCCCAGCCTTGTCATCCCTTAATCGGGCAAAAAACTGCTTCAGCAACTGGGTGCACTCTTCTTCCAAAACATCGGGAACAACTTCTAGTTGGTGGTTCAGTCCCGGATATCTAACCAAATCGATGACCGATCCGGCCGCCCCCGCTTTCCGGTCCCGGCTGCCATAAACCAGGCGCTTGATGCGAGCATTTATCATTGCCCCGGCACACATGGGGCATGGTTCCAGGGTGCTGTAAATGGTTACATCTTGGAGCCGCCAACGGTTGAGAACCTGGGCGGCTCTTTGCAGCGCCAGCAACTCCGCGTGGGCCGTAGCATCCTGACGGCGTTCCTTTTCATTGTGGGCCCGGGCGATTACCTCATCCTGCCAAACTGCAACGGCACCAACCGGTATCTCACCGGCGGCCAAGGCCGCCGCGGCCAACTGCAGTGCCTGGCGCATATATTCCTTCTCCCTCATTAAAGGGATTCACCACCAAAATGGTGCGCCCGAAGGGACTCGAACCCCTGGCACACGGTTTAGGAAACCGTTGCTCTATCCTACTGAGCTACGGGCGCATGCTTTTTTCAGACAGCCTGAAAATGGCTGAGACCGGGTTCATATTAAAATAGGAAAACCCTATGTTTTCCTTTCAGCCATCTTACTTTTAATTGTATGGCGCGCCCTGAGGGATTCGAACCCCCGACCTCCAGGTTCGTAGCCTGTCACTCTATCCAGCTGAGCTAAGGGCGCTTGTTTCTGGGTGTCAATTTGCAAATGGCGGAGAGAGAGGGATTCGAACCCTCGATACAGTTACTAGCCGTATACTCGCTTAGCAGGCGAGCGCCTTCAGCCTACTCGGCCATCTCTCCACGATATTATCTGGCGGAGGAGGTGGGATTCGAACCCACGGAACCCGCAAAGGTTCAACGGTTTTCAAGACCGCCTCCTTCAACCGCTCGGACACCCCTCCACTAGAAGGATACACTGCCTAAATCAGTGCAAAAGCAAGTATAGCATAGAATCGAGAAGATTGTCAACAAACCGGCCCTGGGCTTAGCCTATGCGGTTCAGGCCCCCCATATAAGGCCTCAGCACCGCCGGGACTACTACTGTGCCATCGGGTTGCTGATAGTTTTCCAGGATAGCCGCTACGGTCCGTCCCACCGCTACCCCGGAGCCGTTCAAGGTGTGGACATACCGTATCTTCCCTTTGGAAGCCGGCCGATAGCGAATATTCGCTCGCCGGGCCTGGAAATCCAGACAATTGGAACAGGAGGATATCTCTTTATAATCGTTATAGCTGGGCATCCATACCTCGATGTCATACGTTTTCGCTGAGGAAAAACCCATGTCTCCGGTACTTAACAATACTACCCGATACGGGAGTCCTAATAGCTGCAGGACCATTTCCGCGTCCCGGGTCATAGCCTCCAATTCCTCAAAGGACTTCTCCGGGGTCGTTAGTTTGACCAGTTCCACCTTATTGAACTGGTGTTGGCGAATCACCCCGCGGGTATCACGGCCATGTGATCCGGCTTCAGCTCTGAAGCATGCAGTATAGGCAGTCATATAGCGGGGCAGGTCTTTCTCATCCAGTATCTCTTCCCGGTAGAGATTGGTGAGCGGGACTTCCGCGGTTGGGACCAGGTACATTTCCCGTCCCTCCACTTTAAACATGTCCTCGGCAAACTTGGGCAGCTGCCCGGTTCCCACCATACATTCCCGGTTCACCATAAAAGGCGGGAAGATCTCCTCATAACCATGCTGATAAACATGGGTGTCAAGAAAGAAATTGATAATGGCCCTTTCCAGCCGGGCCCCCAGCCCTTTATATACTGTAAATCTGGCCCCGGACAGCTTGGCGGCTCTTTCGAAGTCCAGAATCCCCAGGTTGGGCCCGATATCCCAGTGGGCTTGGGGTTCAAAATCAAATTGGCTCGGTTCCCCCCAGGTCCGGACTAGCTGATTGCTCTGCTCGTCGGCTCCTACCGGCACCGAGTCATCCGGGATGTTGGGGATATTGAGCATGATGTTCTCAATAGCAGTTTCAACCTCATTTAATTTCTGGTCCAGTTCTTTTATCTTCTGCCCGGCTTGCCTGACCCTTTCCACCAGTTCCTCCGGGTTTAATCCTTGCTTCATCTGCTGTCCGACTTCCTGGGAGGCTTGGTTGCGGAATTTTTTTATCTCTTCGGCCTCCACCAACAATATCCTCCGTTGGCTGTCAAGGGCGAGGAAGTTCTCCAATAGCCCCATCTGGTTCCTGTTACGAAGGGCGGTCTCGACCAACGCTGGTTGGGTCCGGACCATCTTGGCATCCAACATTCCTTTCCCTCCTTTGTTTATTATCGATCCCGGATAAACTTAGCGTCCCATTATTATGGGCTGCGACCTTCTGGTGGATTGCGCCCGCACTTAGAAGTGAAGTAATATGGGCCGCTCCAGAATCCCGTCCAATTCTCCCAGCCGGTCCAGAGCCGCGCCTTCCACCTTATTGTCGACATTGAGCAGCATAATGGCCTTCTCGCCACTGGCGTGGGGGGCTACCTTCATCCCCGATATATTTATGCCTTCATCACCGAGGGCGGTGGCAAATGGGCCGATCACCCGGGGACGGTCTTCGTTTTCTGCTATCAGCACATACCCGGACAAATTGGTTTCCGTTTCGTAGCCATTGATATCGACCAATAAAGGATTGCGGGCCCGAGACAGGGTCCCCTCGATCTCCAACTGGTTCTTGGCGCTGATAATCTTGGCCGAGATAAGGTTCTTGTAGCGCTTGGGACTTACCTTTTCTTTAATGTCGAAGACCTGTATTCCGCGGTCTTCCGCGGTCAGACGGGCATTGACATAGTTTACCTTTTCCCACATCACTGGCTCCAAAAGGCCTTTTAGGAAACCGATAGTCAGTATCTCAGTTTCGTTGATACTGATAGGCCCGCTGTAGGTTAGTTCTACCCGAGACACCGGGGCTTTATATATCTGATAGTATATATTACCCATCTTCTCAGCTAAGGTGATGTATGGCCGCAGGTATTCCAACTCTTCGCTCAGAACCGTCGGCAGGTTCACCACGTTGGGGACAATCCCCCCCTTCAGGGCTTTTATGACCTGTTCAGCTATCGTCTCTCCCACCCTTTTCTGGGCCTCGTAGGTGTCTGCCCCCAGATGGGGAGTACAGACGGTATTATTAAAGTTGAATAATGGATTGTTGTAGGCCGGTTCTTTCTCATATACATCCAACCCGGCTGAGGCTACCTTGCCGCTTTCAAGTGCCCTAAACAAGGCCGCTTCCTCGATTATTCCACCCCGGGCGCAGTTGACCACCCGTACCCCATCTTTAGCCAGGGCCAGTACCTGATCGTTGATCATGTGCATGGTCTCTTCATTGCGGGGGGTATGAACCGTAAGTACATCCGCTTCACGAACGAGATCCTCCAAGGTTTCCTTTTTCTCTGCGCCAAACCTTTCAAACCGTTCATCGGATATATACGGGTCATAGGCGATTACTTTCATATTGAACGCCTTTAGCCGGGTGGCCACCATGGAGCCTATTCTGCCCAAGCCGACTATTCCGACGGTTTTACTGTACAGTTCCGTACCTCTAAACGGGGAGCGATCCCACGTGCCCGCTTTAAGGACATTATTGGCCCAGGCAGTATTGCGGACCGAGGACAACAGCAAACTCATGGTCTGCTCGGCCGCTGAAATGGTATTGCTGTCCGGTGTATTGGCGACTATTATTCCATAGCGGGTGCAGAAGTCCACATCAATGTTGTCCACCCCGTTGCCGGCCCGGCCTACCACTTTCAACCGGGTACCCCGCTTTATCAACTCCTCGTTCACCCTGGTTACACTTCTTACGATCAAGGCATCATATTGATCTATAATTTCTAAAAGTTCCTCCCGGGATATGCCGCTGCGATAGTCGACATCCAGAGCAGACTTTAATAAATTCAACCCTTCCTCGGCTATGCTTTCGGTTACTATTACCCTTTTCTTTTCCATAACAACCCTTCCTCCTTATTATTCCTGCTTGGAAATATGATAATTCAATAAAATCTCTTGAGCTTTATGTAATCCTGATCCCAACTGCAATTCGAATTTAAATTTGACCAGGGTAATTTCCAGCGCCGCTAATACCGATATTATGTCCAATTCCCGCACATAGCCCAGATGTCCCAGGCGAAAAATAACATTATCGAGATTCTGTTGTCCCCCCGCCAGGATTATGTTGAATTCCTCCAGCATATACTTGCGGATAGCATTTGCTCCGATCATTTTGGGAGCGCAGACCGAGGTTACCGCGTTGGAGGCGAATGCATCATCCGTAAACAGCTCCAATCCCATCGCCCTAATACTGCTGCGCACCATGTCCCGATAATTACGATGGCGGATCAATACGTTTTCCAAACCCTCTTCCTCCAGCATTTTGAGAGACTCCTGCAACCCGAAATATAGGGAGATAGGAGGAGTAAAAGGTGTCTGACCGGTCTTCTGGTACTGCAAACCAAGGTTGACATCCCAATAGTAACGACTATTAGGGTTGCCGTGCTGTTTGGCAAGCGCCTTGCGGTTGAAGGCCATGAAACTAAGACCGGGCGGAATCATAAAGGCCTTCTGTGACCCGCTTACGACAACATCCAGGTTCCATTCATCCATCCTCAGATCGTGAGCTGCCAGGCCGCTGACTGAATCCACAATAAAAAGGGCCGGGTGATCCCCCATCGCTTTCCGGATGGTCTCAATATCGTTGCAGGCGCCCGTCGATGTCTCGTTGTGGGTAATCAATACAGCCTTAATTTCCCCACTTTTGTCTTTCTCTATCCGGTCTTTGATCCGGTTGGGGTCGGCGCCGCTTCCCCAGGGGAAGTCCATTTTCTCAACATTGGCTCCGAAACGGGCCGCTATCTCTGCAAATCGATCCCCAAACACCCCGATCGAAACGGCCAGAACTTTTTCTCCCGGAGCGATGAAATTGGCCACCGCTGCCTCCAGGCCGCCGGTACCAGAAGCCGGATAAATCAGAAGGTTCTCCCCGGTGCGGTAGATCCTCTTGACCCCGGCGACCACATCCTCAATAATCGTCCTAAATTCCGGCCCCCTGTGATTTATCATAGGTCGGTCCATGGCCCGGGCCACCCGTAAAGGTACGGGGGTAGGACCTGGAATCAAAAGATACTGGGCACTTTTCATCTTCTGGATAACCCTCCTGCTTAAAAATCAAAAAAAGCCCCTCGCCCACTCAGGGACGAGAGGATTTCCCGCGTTGCCACCCTTGTTGGCGTATAGACGCCCACTCTATGGTGGTAACGGGACCGCCCGCAACTGCATTTTACAGTCAACCTCCCGGGTGGAATTCAAAGCCGGGTCACACTGGTTCGCACCTACCACCAGCTCTCTGGGATAACCCGGAATCCTACTTTTCCCAGTCATCGGAGTCGAATTTTGTTTTGGTAAATTATATTACAATGCCATTCCTTTAGCAACCAGGCTGATTCTACATCTGCAGGAAGTACTGGTGGATGGTAAGATCATCAGTTAGTTCCGGATGAAATGCGGTGACCAGCAGGTTATCCTCACGGACCATTACTATCTTATCCCTAAAGCGACTTAGGATACGGGCATTGCCCCATACCCTTTCCACATAAGGAGCCCTGATAAAGACTCCCCGGCTCGGCGGCAGTCCATCTATCTGCAGTTCAGTTTCAAAGCTATCTACCTGTCGTCCGAAAGCATTTCTCCTTACCGCAATATCCATCAGGCTTAAACTGATTTGTTCCATTTCCAATATCTCACGGGCCAGGAGGATCATCCCCGCACAGGTACCCCAGACAGGCATCCCCTCAGCGGCCCGTTGGCGAATCGGTTCCAATAAACCATAGGCCAGCATCAGCTTCCCAATGGTAGTACTCTCTCCACCCGGGATTATCAAGGCCTCGACTGTTTCCAGTTCACGATTGGTCCTTACCTGGCTGGGGCGGGCTCCACACCTTGACAGGGCCGTCTGGTGCTCTAAAAAGGCACCCTGTAGGGACAAGACCCCTACTTTTTTACCAGCCACGATCCTGCATCCTGTCCTCGGGTTTTATGGTCATTATGTCAATGCCTGACATGGCCTCGCCCAGATCCCTCGATATCTCGGCCAGGACTGCGGCATCATTGAAGTAGGTTGTTGCGGCCACAATCGCTTTGGCCCGGCCGGCAGGATCACCTGATTTAAATATGCCCGACCCTACGAATATGCCGTCGCAGCCCAGGTGCATCATTAGGGCGGCATCGGCCGGGGTGGCAATTCCTCCGGCGGCAAAATTCACCACCGGCAGCCTTTTCTGCCTGGCCACCGCGAGCACCAATTCGTAAGGTGCACCCATTTCTTTGGCCGCGGTCATCAACTCTTCTTCAGGCAAATTGGCTACCCAACGGATTTCATCGTTTACCTGGCGGATATGGCGGACTGCTTCCACCACGTTACCGGTACCCGGTTCGCCTTTGGTGCGTATCATCGCCGCCCCTTCGCCGATGCGGCGCAACGCCTCCCCCAAGTTGCGGGCCCCGCACACAAAGGGTACCTTGAACGGATGCTTATTGACGTGGTATTTCTCATCCGCAGGGGTTAATACTTCGCTCTCATCTATATAGTCTATCCCCAGCGACTGCAAAATCTGTGCTTCTACAAAATGGCCTATCCGGCATTTTGCCATTACCGGAATAGTCACCGCCTCCATTATCTTCAGAATAACACTGGGGTCTGCCATGCGGGCGATTCCGCCGGCCGCCCTTATATCAGCGGGCACCCGCTCCAGTGCCATGACAGCGCAAGCCCCGGCGGTTTCAGCTATCTTGGCTTGTTCAGCGGTGGTTACATCCATTATCACCCCGCCCTTGAGCATCTGGGCCAAGCCGGATTTCACTTTAAAAGTACCTGTTTCGTACATATCCTAACCTCCAAAGTTGCAGTTATGCTGAAGATGGATTTAGTCTTCTTTTTCGATCTTGAATCGGGCCACCGCGGCCACCCGGTCATTTTCCGAGGTCTTCATCAAAACTACCCCGCGAGCATACCTCTTCTGGGTGGATATGTTACTGGCTTCAAGCCTTATCAACTGCCCCGCACTGGTCAAGAGAACCAATTCTTCTCCTGCGACAATCACCTTAAAGCCTACTATCGGACCATTCTTGTTGTCAACATTTATCGTTTTCAGACCCTTTCCGCCTCTATTCTGGGTGCGATACTCGGAAAGAGGAGTCCTTTTGCCATACCCGTTCTCAGTTACCATAAAAGCTTCTCCGCCGGGACGATCTTTGTCCACCCCGACTACATAGTCCCCCGGATCCAACCTTATCCCTTTCAATCCCCCTGCTGCCCGCCCCATGCTGCGAACCTGCTGTTCATGGAATATTATCGCCTGCCCTAAAGAAGTAACCAACATTATGCGGTCGTTTCCATCTACCCGGATGACACCCACCAATTCGTCTTCCTCGGCCAGGTTCATGGCAATTATCCCGCTTTTCCTGATATTGGCCAGGTCAGAAAGCCGTACCTTTTTTACTATGCCCCGCTTAGTGACCATTATCAAATGTCTGCGGTCATCTATATTACGTGCCGCCACTATGGTAGTAACCTTTTCCCCTGGCTTGAAGTCGAGGAAGTTTATCAAAGCCAATCCCTTGGCCTGCCGGGATGACTCCGGTATCTGGTGAGCCTTGGCACAAAAAACCCTTCCCTGATTGGTGAAGAAGAATACGTGGGCAAGTACGCTGGTAACCACGATATCATAAGCGAAGTCCTCCGCTCTGGTGCTGGTGGAGCTTATCCCCTTCCCGCCCCTCTTCTGGGCTCTATACGTATCCAGGGGCTGCCTTTTAATATAGCCCCGGTGACTTAAAGTGAGAACCACTTCATGGTCCTCGATAAAGTCCTCATCCTCATAATCCATGCTTTCTAAGCTTATTTCAGTGCGGCGCTTGTCACCATAGCGGGACTTGACCTCATCCAAGTCTTCCTTAACAATCGCCAGAACCCTTTCCGGTCGGGCCAGTATGTCTTCAAAATCGGCGATTCTCATTATCAAATCATGCAGTTCTTCCTCAATTTTGGTTCTTTCCAGACCGGTAAGCTGGACCAGTCTCATATCCAGAATGGCATTGGCTTGGATTTCGCTCAGATTGAAGCGGGTGATCAAACCTTCCCGGGCCGTCTCGCGATTGGCCGACCCTCGTATTAGGTTTATGATTTCATCCAGATTGTCCAGGGCTATTTGCAGCCCCTCCAATATGTGCAGTCGATTGCGGGCCAGATTCAGATCATAATGGGTCCTGCGAGTTATAACCTCTTGGCGATGCTGGATGAAGAGTTCCATCATTTGCTTGAGGTTGAGCACTCTTGGCTGCCCGTTTACCAGGCTAAGCATTATAACCCCGAAACTGTCTTCCAACTGGGTATGTTTATACAGGTTATTCATCAGAATTTCCGGATTCACTTCCCGGCGCGTTTCAATAACCACCCTGATCCCGTTGCGGTCGGATTCATCCCGGAGATCAACTATCCCGTCCAGTTTCTTTTCCCGTACCAGACCGGCTATCCTTTCCACCACCCGGGCCTTATTGACCTGATAGGGGATCTCCGTGACGATTATAGCGGTGCGGCCACCCTTCTTCTCTTCAACGTGGTAACGAGCCCTTATCTTGAGACTGCCTCGTCCGGTGGCGTATGCCTGGCGAATCCCCCGGTTCCCCATGATCCCCGCGGTTGGGAAATCTGGCCCGGGCACGACTTCCATCAACTCGTCAATGGTCACTTCAGGATTATCTATTACCATTTTCATCCCATCAACTATTTCCCCCAAATTATGGGGCGGGATATTGGTGGCCATCCCCACCGCGATGCCAGCCGATCCGTTAATCAGCAGGTTGGGAATCCTGGCTGGCAATACCTGAGGCTCTTGTCTGCTATCATCATAATTGGGGCGCCAATCGACGGTATCCTTTTCTATATCTCTCAGCATCTCGCCAGCAATCCGCGCCATGCGGGATTCAGTGTAGCGCATGGCTGCAGCTGAATCACCATCGATGGAGCCAAAATTGCCATGCCCATCTATTAAGGGATAGCGCATTGAGAAAGGCTGGGCCATCTTGACCATGGTTTGGTAGATGGCGGCATCTCCATGAGGATGATACTTACCCATTACTTCTCCAACAATGTTGGCTGATTTCTTGTGGGGCTTATCATGGGTCATTCCCTGATCATAAAGCGCGTACAGGATGCGGCGGTGAACCGGTTTGAGCCCATCCCTCACATCCGGCAAAGCCCTGGAAACGATGACGCTCATGGAGTATTCCAGGAATGATTTCTTTACCTCGCGTTCTATGTCAATCGGAATTATTTTGTTAAACAGCTCGTCCGGTGCCAATTTATATTAACCTCCTATATATCCAGGTTGGCCACATAACGGGCATTCTCGCTAATAAATTCCCGGCGCGGCTCCACGTTGTCACCCATCAGATTGGAGAAGACCTCATCGGCTTGGATGGCATCATCGATGGCGACTTGGAGGATGGTACGGTTGTCTGCGTTCATGGTCGTCGACCACAATTGCTCCGGGTCCATTTCTCCCAAACCCTTATATCTTTGAATGGACCACTTCTTGTCTGAGCTTTCGAGGAACCGGTTCATCTCCCCATCGTTGTAAAAGTAATGGATCTCCTTTCCCCTTTTCAATCCGTATAATGGTGGTTGGGCTATATATACATACCCATGCTCGATTAACTCCCTCATATAACGATAGAAAAACGTCAACAGCAAAATCCTGATATGGGAGCCATCGACATCAGCGTCAGTCATGATGAAGAGTTTATGGTAACGGGCTTTCTTGATATCGAAATCCTCTCCTATACCGGTGCCGATGGCCGTAATAAGGTTGCGGATCTCTTCACTGGACAGGACCCGATCGAGTCTAGACTTCTCCACGTTCAAAATTTTCCCCCGAAGAGGTAATATTGCTTGATAGGTCCGGTCCCGGCCCTGTTTAGCTGAACCGCCGGCCGAGTCACCCTCCACGATGAAAAGCTCCGACTGGGCCGGATCCCGGTTGCTGCAATCAGCCAGTTTGCCAGGCAGTGCCGTCGACTCCAGCGCACTTTTACGACGAGTCAATTCCCGGGCTTTACGAGCCGCTTCCCGGGCCCGGCGGGCGGATATCGCCTTTTCGAGTATCTTCCTGGCGGTGGCTGGATATTCATTAAGGTAGTCTTCCACACTTTCGTACACGGCAGCATCTACAACCCCTCTGATATAGGTGTTGCCAAGTTTTGTTTTGGTCTGCCCTTCAAATTGGGGATCCTTAACCATAACCGAAATAATGGCGGTTACGCCTTCCCGGATATCTTCTCCTGCCAGGTTGGCATCATTCTCTTTCAAAATATTATTGCGCTTGGCATAGTCGTTTATCACCCTGGTTAGGGCATTCTTAAAGCCGGTCTCATGGGTCCCGCCTTCCTGGGTCCGAATGTTGTTGGCGAAAGAATAAATATTTTCGCTGTAACCATTGTTGTATTGAATAGCCACATTGACGATTACATCATCCTTCTTTGTCTCAAAATATATCGGCTCAGTATTTACCGTTTCCTTGCTCTTATTAATATAACTGACAAAATCCTTTAATCCCGTCGACTTAAATTCTTTACGGTATGGCTCCTCTTCCCGGTTATCGGTAAAGATGATATGCAATCCCTGGTTAAGATACGCTAGTTCCCGCAGTCGTTGTATTAATATGTCGCGTTCGAAGACGGTTTCCTCAAATATTTCGTGGTCCGGATAGAATGTTATCGATGTTCCCGTATTTTCGGCATCGCCTATTATTTCAAGACCAGAAGCAGGCTTGCCGCGTTCATAGATCTGTTGGTAGATATGCCCTTCGCGTTTCACCTGGACTTCCATCCTGGCTGACAGGGCGTTTACCACCGACAATCCTACCCCATGCAAACCGCCGGAGATGGTATAACCACTGCCCCCAAATTTACCCCCGGAATGCAGGGTCGTCAGTATTAATTCAATGGCCGGTATGCCCATTTGGGGATGGATGTCTACCGGGATACCTCTTCCGTCGTCGGAAACATTTACACTGTTATCTGGATTTATGACTACTTCGATGCGGTTGCAATAGCCCCCCACCGCCTCATCGATACTGTTATCCACAATTTCGAATACCAAATGGTGCAGTCCCTTTGGTCCTGTTGAACCTATATACATACTAGGGCGCCGGCGAACTGCTTCCAGTCCTTCCAGCACCTGAATATCTGATGCATTGTAGCCGTTTTCGGGTATAGTCACTGGTCAATCCTCCTTGCGGAAATGAATCGCTCTCTTAAAAAGGGTATTTGACGATATAGGAGACAGGTAATGGCAGTCATCACACAATACCAGGGTTTTCTTTTTCTGGTTGCGGCTTATGGTATAGAGGATTTTATCCAATTCGGCATCGTCGATGAGCTCTTTTAAAACCTCCGATACCGGTTCATCGAGATTAATTATGGCTATTATCTTATCTCCAGATATTATGATATCGTCACCTAAATGCAAATACACGGCCCCGCTCCTTTCAGTGCAGTCGCCCGCCTTCCACCCTCCAATGGGGAATACCCTCTGTATTGGTTCCATCGGTATTGATGGCGGTAAGAAAAGTCTGGAATTCAGCTTGGCGTAAGTATGCCATCAATCTCGTCTTTTTCAGGTCATCAAGCTCAGACAGAACATCGTCCAACAGCAACAGCGGGAAAAATCCCTTTATGCTATGAAATGCATGCAGTTCTGCCAGTTTCATACAAATGGAAATATTGCGTTGTTGGCCCTGGGAAGCGTATATCTGGGCCAGCTGACTATCATGGTAAACGTTTATGTCTTCCAGATGAGGCCCGACCAGGGTCGTTTTTCTCCTCATTTCTTCTCCCTGGTGTTCTTCAATATGCTTGTGTAAGGCAGTCTGTAAAACTTCCATATTGATTTTATCACTCTCGATGTTAAATGATAGTGCGTATTTCATTTTCATATCACATTGAGCTTCGTTTAATTGGCTATAGATAGGCCGACATATCTCTTCCAGTATATTTATGAAATTCAGGCGTTGGATTATCAGCCTTGCGGAGTTCTCAACGAAAAGATCATTGACAATTTTGAAAGACTTTAGTGAAGTTTGCTCTTTCTTTAGAAAAATATTCCTTTTCTTGAGGATTGTCATGTAATTATCCAAATTATAAAAATACTCACTGGATATTTGCCGGAGTATGAAATCCAAAAAGGCTCTCCTTTTTGAAGGAGAACCCTTGATTAAAAACAGATCGTCCGGTGTAAATATAACTACTCTCAAACGGTCTTTATGATTCAGACCTACCTTTTTGTTGTTAATCAAGATACGTTTGGAACCATTGATGGAGTATCTAATTTCTGTTTCCAGTTTTCTCCCCTCAATAGTGTACCCCGCTCCCAGCATGTACCCATCGGTTTCGTTTTTCACCAGATTGGGGTCGGATGCCCTCCGGAAAGAACTGCCCGAAGTTAACACGAATATGGCTTCCAACAGATTGGTTTTCCCCTGCCCGTTATATCCTGTAAATAAGTTGAGACCTGGTTTTGGTGCCAGGTCTATTTGAGATATATTGCGGAAGTTCCTGATTGTTAGTTTTTCTACCTTCAATAAAATATTACCTTAATATTAATTATTGGTACGCATAGGCACCAGTACATATAGATAATTTTCCTTTTCGGGATTTTGAATCAAAGCCGGACTTAAAGGGCCCGATAGCTTTATGATAATGGTCTCGCATTCGGCATCAAACATTTTGACCGCATCCAGGAAATAATTAGTATTGAAGGCTATCTTTATCCCCTTCTCGCCTTCTATTGTCACCTCATCGATGACCTCACAAATTTCTCCCATAGTTTCCGAGTTGGAGGTCAATTCTACCTCTTTCTCCTTAAGGATGAATTGAACATGTTGGATCTGAAATTTATCATCAGTCGGCATTATCTTGGCTCTGCCCAGACTGGAAGCCAAAATCGAGGTCTTAATAGTAAGAGTGGAGATGTAATTGGATGGTATGACCGTTTCATAATTTGGGTATTGACCTTCAATAAGTCTGGATACCAGGACAAAGCTCTCCTTGTAGAAAATAATATTATTTTCCGACATAGCTATATTTATCTCTTCCCGGCTGTCCTCCAGAAAACGCATCAATTCGTTTACGGTCCGCATCGGGATGACGAATTTTACAGGTTCTATATCGGGTTCCGCCATAGTATAGGTATAGCAACCCATTCGGTGGGTATCTGAGGCCACGATCTTGAGAGTTCCATCGCCAAGGCAATCAAATAAGACTCCTGTGAAGACCTGGCGGAAATGATTAACGGCGGTAGCAAAGGAGGTCTTTCTAAGTCCCTCTCTCAGGATATCCTGAGGTATAGAGAACAGTTTTTCCATTTTACCGATAGGTAAATCCGGATAATCTTTGTCCTGGTATACATTAAGCCGGCTGGAAGAACGACCGTAGCCGATAATTAGTTTGGCAGATTCTTGGTTCAAATCGAAGGTTATCAAAGTATCCGGCAGTAATTTTATAAAATCCGCGAAATAATTGGCATTGACCAGTACACTGCCCTCCTCGAGGATGTCGACATTAGGGGTCGATGCTTTTATGCCTATCTCCATATCGGTTGCGGTCATGGTAAGCCCTCTATCATGGCTGATGTTAATATGTAGTCCGGAGAGAAGTGGTATGGTTGTCCTGGTTGCAGCAGCTCTGTGTACCAGAGTGGTAAGGATCGATATCTCTCTTTTCTCGATGTTAAACTTCATGACAGTCCTCCTGTTTATTCATACTTATTGATAAAAGTAGTCGTAATAATCGTAGTAATGTGCAAAATGTGCAAAAGTTTCGACAAGGTGCTAATTAACGGCCCCAGACAGGGTGGACAAGGTTGTAGATATCATACTTGATTATAAGACCGACCTGGGGTCCAACTGCCTGCTTATTTTTTCCAAGGTGGACGACAAAGACTGGTTTACCGAGGCTTCTTTTTCTATCTTCTCGACCCCGTGCATAACTGTAGTATGGTCACGGCCGCCGAATTGATCTCCTATCAACGGAAAAGAAGCGTCAGTTAACTTCCGGCAAAGGTACATTGCAATATGGCGAGGATAAACCAGTTGTTTGTTCCTTTTCCTGGATAATAATTCGTTTAGATGTACACCGTAATATTTACATACTTCCTTTTGAATACACTCGATAGTTATTATTTTAGGAACCGGTGGAGGCATTATATCTTTAAGCGCCTCGCTGGCGGTTTCCATATTTAAAGCCAGGTTGTTTATCGTTGCAAAAGCGACCAGCCGTACCAAAGCCCCTTCCAATTCGCGGATATTGGAGTCTATATTGTCGGCTATGTAATCCAGTACGTCCATCGGTATATTTAATTCATCATTACTGGCTTTCTTGCGCAATATAGCGATGCGGGTTTCAAGGTCAGGGATTTGAATATCAGTGATCAGACCCCACTCAAAGCGGGACCGCAGGCGATCCTCCAATGTGGGGATATTTTTGGGAGGACGGTCGCTGGAAATAACCACCTGTTTATTATTTTCATAAAGGGTGTTGAAAGTGTGGAAAAACTCTTCCTGGGTTCTCTCTTTGCCGGCCAGGAATTGTATGTCGTCTATCAACAAGACATCCACATTACGATACTTATTGCGAAATGCCGGGGTGCTGTCATCCCGAATAGCACTTATTATCTCGTTGGTAAACTGTTCCGAAGACACATATACTACCGAATATGAAGGACGGTTTTCAATAATCCGATGGGCTATGGCTTGCATGAGATGAGTTTTCCCCAAACCCACTCCGCCATATATAAACAAGGGATTGTAAGCCCGGGCAGGCGCTTCACCGACAGCGTAACAGGCGGCATGGGCAAAGCGGTTGCTATTGCCAACTACAAAGGTATTAAAGGTGTACTTGGGATTGAGGTTTGATATAAAGCCATCCTTTTCAACCAAAGGTTCAGTGATAAGAACCAATGAGATGTCGGTTTTGCTGGTTTCGCGAAACGTCTGCTGCAATAGTTCCAGGTATCGGGATTCGATCCACTCCCGGGTAAGAGCATTGGGGACCATTATATATAATTTGTCATCACGGTACGTATTGTAGGTGACCCCGGCAAACCATATATCGAAACTGGTGGCACCGATCTCGCGGCGAAAAGCTTGCAGTACTTCTTCAAACAACGACTCGAAGGTTACATCTCGGGACATAGCCGCCCTCCTAAAAATAGTGGCATAATGGGAAAATAAATCTTAATTTTGGTAAAGGCACCTTATCATTCAGGAACCGGTGGGCTCATATATACGGCCACGCCCAATGGAATCACTATATATAGTAGCAGATTTCACAGGTGATTAGAAGTATTTAGAAACTCCGTGTTCCTTGACATGGCAAAGGCGAAGAAAATATAATAATAGGTACTGGAAAAATTAAGGGGGCAACTAATCAATGAAAAGAACCTACCAACCCAAGAAGCGACAGAGGAAGAGAGTACACGGTTTCAGAAAGAGAATGGCAAGTGCGGGGGGAAGAAAGATAATAGCGATGCGGAGGTTAAAAGGCCGGAAGAAGCTTACCGCATAAGTAGGGACCTGGTGCCGGAGAGGTTACTTCATTAAAAAAGGATTTCTTATGCTGCACAAGGATTGGAGAATAAACGGTAGCCGACAATACAGCTATATTTACAAGAATGGGCGGCGACTAGTGGGGAAATGCCTGATAATGTTCATTGTCCAGAACCATGGCCAGGAACAAAGATTTGGGATAGTCACCTCTAAAAAGATAGGCAATGCGGTTATAAGAAATAGGGCCAAGCGACAGATAAGAGAAGTTATTCGAAAAAACCTGACCGGAATACCCAAGGGGTATGATGTGGTTGTGGTCGCTAGGTATAATGTAAAAGAGGCAACATTTGAACTTATTGAGAGCGATTTGAAAAGGTTGATAAGAAAGGCTACCAGTAAGTGAAACAAGCGCTGATTCTTCTTATTAAAACCTACCAGAGATTGGGTGTGTTTAAAAGACCGGTCTGCCGATTTTACCCCACCTGTTCCCAATATTCCATTGAAGCGATACAAGCACACGGGGTAATTAGGGGAGGATGGTTGATAGTGAAGAGAATCAGCCGATGTCATCCTTTTCATCCTGGTGGTTACGACCCCGTTCCATAACGGGGTAACAGCAGTTATTACTATAGTTACGGCGGCAGTCGTACTTGAAGGGCAGGGTTAGGCTTTTGTGGCAGGCGTTTATACAATGGTTCACTGAAGTTATCAATCTCACCTATTCTTTTACAGTTCAAATAGGCATGCCCAGTTATGGACTGGCGATAATATTCATGACCATAATAATCAAATTGGTTATGTTCCCTCTTACCCAGAAGCAGATGAAATCTATGCGGGCCATGCAGGAAATCCAGCCCAAAGCCAAATGGATTCAGGAGAAATACAAAGACGATCAGCAGGTGCTGCAGCAAAAGACTATGGAATTGTACAAGGAGCACGGAGTCAATCCGATGGGCGGGTGTCTGCCGCTCCTTATTCAGATGCCGATTTTCATAGCTTTTTACCAATCACTTTATAAATTTCAATACCTGGACGTTGCCCATAAAGGCTTTTTATGGATAAACGATATAGCGCTCCTGGTTAAGAACGATCCGGACCTTACTAAATTCATTTTACCGCTGTTGGCGGCCCTGACCACATATTATCAACAGCGGATATCAACCACCCAAAACACCGACCCGACCCAGAGGGCGATGCTGTATTTTATGCCCCTTATGATGGCTTACATCTCGTATACAGTGCCGGCCGGACTAGGTTTGTACTGGGTTACGTTTAATATCCTGGGAATCCTCCAACAATCATACGTAAATTACACCCACCGGATGGGAAAACTCGATACCGGAGTGGGCGTTCAGGTTGATTACATGCCAGAACCGGCTCCCATGCAGGGTGAACCGGAAACGTATAAAGGGGAGGAACCCCAGAAGGATAAAGGAGGAGGCGGAAAGGATGCCAGGCCAAATAATCGAAAAAAAAGGAAAAAGCGTTGAGGAAGCAATAAAAGCGGCCCTTGATGATTTAGGATGCGGTATTGAAGATGTAGTTGTTGAGATCCTGGAAGAACCCAGCAAAAGGTTATTGGGTATTATCGGCAACAAACCTGCGGTAGTTAGAGTATCGGTAGTAGAGAAACCAGAGAACGAAGCCCGCCAAGTGGTAGAGGAACTGCTGCAAAAGATGAAAATTGAATATCAGATAGATAATATCGAGTGGGATAATGGGGTAACCAGGATCAATATCGTCGGTAAAGACATGGGACTGCTTATTGGTCGTAAAGGGGAGACCTTAAATGCCTTGCAGTTTCTCGCCGGGCTGATGGTAAACCGAAAGCGGGAACAGAAGATGCGGATAGTATTGGATGTGGAGGACTACCGGAAAAAACGGGAGCAATCCCTGGAAGCCCTGGCCTTAAGATTATCGGAAAAGGTGAAACAGACCCAGAAGAATGTCATTATGCGGCCGATGAATCCACAGGAGAGAAGGATTGTACATACAATTCTGCAGGAAGACCCGCAGTTGATTACCTATTCCATGGGGGATGAACCCAACCGCAAAGTTGTAATCGCACTAAAGAAATAATGATGATGGAGGCTAAAAGCCATCCAGAAAATAGTCATCGGTAAAGCCCGTAAACGAAGCGTAAAATACGTTGAGTGGACGGGCTTTTACAATCAATTTCGGGCAGGTATAAGCCGCAGCAGAGGGCGTAGATACATATAGGAAGCATGTCATATTGCCGGTTAGATAACGGGAAAATGGTTGGAGAGATCGATGAAAAGGTGGAGTCTATGAACGAGGAACTGATCGCAGCGCTGTCCACCCC